>DFJS01000040.1 GCA_002373165.1 Ruminococcus sp. UBA3665 | reverse complement strand
TCTAGTTTCTAGGGTACATTATAATCCGTCAGCTGATGCGCCGGAGCAGGAAGACTAAACCGGAAGGCGGCGAAGGCAAAAAATTTAGTGTTTCTTTCCGGCTGCTGTTAGTATAACATAGGCAACAAGAACCCGTCAAGGGTTTTTGTGCGCCCGGGTTAACTGCTGTCTGACACAAAATGTTCTTTTTTTAGTCTCCTGCTGTCTTGTCTTCCCGCTCGGCGGCGCACGCCTCGCGGGAAGACGGCGCACAAAAATTTTTTGCTGACGCAAAAAACGCTCCACTTGGTTCCGCGCCCTTGACTGAACCTTGTGCCTATGTTTTAAGGCTGACAGCCGGAAAAGAAACAGCTGTCACTTGCAGTGTGCTAAAAAGCGGAAAGCAGCCAACGGGGCAGCAGCAGCGAATCAGGAGAATCCGGAACATGCCGGACTCTCCTGATTTCTGCTCAGTATAAATTTTGTGCAATTCTGGACTGCTGTTTTTCAGAAGGGCAGATCATCTTCTGAAATGATTCCTTCAAACTCATCAAAGCCGCTGGCATCAGTTCCCGGCACAGCTTCTTTTTCTTTGCATTTTGTACAGCCGAGACAGCCAAATTCCGGATATGTCGGCTTATAACAAGGCGGCTCTATTGCATCATTATTCCGGTTCGGCAGTTGTCAAGAAACAGAATCTGATACACATCAGGACGGCCGAATTCGTCAATAATATTTCATGGCTTTTATTTTCTGATTGATATGATATTTTCAATATTTATCAGATTTTTTAATTTATCAGAATTTTATAATATTAATTCAGATGATAATTAAAACAGCTGAAACAATACCCACGGAACAGAGGGATTTTCAGCCCTCTTTTTTTATTCAGCCTCTCCCCTGCCGCTTTTTGCACCTGACAGACCACTCCCCCGCACGGAATATAGGGCTTTTTCGGCTCTGGCCGTTTCCCGGCATAATTTCAGTCTTAGCTATTGACTTTTTAAGTGAAATATGGTACTATTTAATGTAAGGATCATATGCTTTACGCCAGGAGGTTATCTATCATGAGTAAAATTAATATACTCGGTCAGCCGTTGTCCCATATCCCGTGGCAGGATTGTCCGGAAGATTCTGAACTGCCCGTCTGGAGATATTCCGAAAATCCTATTATTCAGAGAAATCCCGTGAAGGGTGTTTCCAGAATTTTCAACAGTGCTGTTCTGCCTTACGAAAACGGCTATATCGGCGTATTCCGCGGAGAACAGACCGACGGGATTCCTTATATTTATCTTGGCAGAAGTGCAGACGGCATTCACTGGCAATTTGAAAAAGATAAAATCCGGTTCACAGACAGCCGCGGCGAAGAATTCATGCCTCGGTATGCCTATGACCCCAGATTAGTAAAAATTGAAGATATTTATTATATTATCTGGTGTCAGGATTTTTACGGCGCATCGATTGGCATGGCAAAGACAACAGATTTCAGGACATTTACCAGACTTGAAAATCCATTTCTGCCGTTTAACCGGAATGCGGTTCTTTTTCCTGAAAAGATTAATAATAAATTCGTCATGCTCTCCCGCCCCAGTGACAACGGACACACACCGTTCGGAGATATTTTTGTGAGTGAAAGTCCTGATCTGGAATACTGGGGACATCATCGGCATGTGATGAGCAGATCTTCCAACTGGTGGGAAAACCTGAAAATCGGCGGAGGAGCTGCTCCGATTGAAACAGATCAGGGCTGGCTGCTGATTTATCACGGCGTAACCGGTACCTGCAACGGTTTTGTCTACAGTATGGGCGCGGCTCTGCTTGACCGGAATCAGCCCTCTGTTGTTCGCAAACGTGCATCGAGATATATTCTGACCCCTGAAACATGGTATGAAGAACGCGGATTTGTTCCGAACGTCTGCTTTCCCTGTGCAGCTGTGACGGATTCCCAAACCGGAAGAATCGCCATTTATTACGGCTGTGCAGACACTTATGTGGGACTGGCATTCACGACAGCAGAAAAGCTGTATGATTATATTCTTCGGTACGACTGCGCAGGCGAAACGGAATATGAAACGGGCATAAGGTAACATCAAAAAGGAGCTGCTGCACCAAAACGAATGGCGTAACAGCTCTGTTTTATTTTTTACTCAGACAATGCTTAGGCTTCTTCTTCCCAAGCATCCGCTGTTTTTCCCAGAAATTCTGTGATATCTAGTGTATCTTTCACTTCTTCAGCAGCCTCTTCTGCTTTTTCAGAATAGCGTTCCGGCAGATCAATAAGAGAATTAGTAATCAGTAATTGTAAAGAGCGCATAATTATTCCCATATCCTGGCTTAACATATCCTGTTTTATCAGCATTTTAGAAATAATTTCTTCATGAACAAGAAAGCTGTTATCTTTTGTAAGATAAGAAAGCAGCTCCTGAAATGCCATTACATCAGTAAAAGAGCCTTTTATATTGATTGACTTCTGTGCAAGGAAAAGATACTGCCGTTTTGTAAATAAAAGTTCAATATCACGCTGTGATGCGATAATATTAACATCATAATCATGATAATGAAACGGTTCAACGGAACACCTGTTATTTTCCCATAAGATATAGAATGCATGATCGAACACATCCGTAATCTGAACAGCTAATTTTTCGCGTTCCAGCATAATTTCCGGGTGTTTGTTGAATTCTTTTTTAACTGACAGATATAACTCATCAAAATTCATGAGAAATCACTCTTTCTTAACATATATTTTAATCTACAGGAATTACCATATTTTTGTTAACCAGGAAACATTTTCTGTTTCCGGCAGGCGAATTCCAGCAAAGTTCGTACTGGGAATCGTTCACGCTTACAATGGAATAAATTTTAGCATACGGACCGCCGAACAGGTCATAGATACTGTGTTTTGTTTTGCCGTCATGGTCATAATATACTTTGCAGGACGGAGATAGTTTCACAATTTGTCCGCAGTTGAAAGGATATGTTTTTTGTGACTGCGGTTTTGATTTTGATTCATGAACAGGTTTTGTCTCCTGCTTAGTTTCCTGATGGGAAGACACAGGAAAGCTTTCCGGCAAAGAAATCAAGGAATTGGCAAATATGAGATGCAAAGTTTGCATGATAATATCCAGATCTTTTCTTGCAGCAGCCTGTTCAGAAAGAATATGAGAGATAATTTCTTCCTGAACAAGATAAGTATTTTCGCTGGTAATATAAGAAAGCATTTTCTGAAACAGCATGACATTCTGAAAAGTTCCTTCTATTGCAAGCTGGTGCTGTTCCTGAACTAAATACTGCTGTTCTGTGAACATTTTTTCAATTTCTTCCTGTGTGCCGGTAATACAGATATCGTATTCATCACAGTGATACTGATCCAGAATGCACTTGTTATTTTTCCACAACAGATAAAAAGCATGGCTGAACGGATCTGCTTTATCTATAATCTGAACTGTCAGAGTGCTGCATTTCAGCATAATTTCCGGATGTGCCCCGAATTTTTCTTTGACAGACAGATACATTTCATGAAAAGTCATATTTTATTCCCTTCTTAAAAATCAATCATTTTATTCAGGAGATATTCCACTTTATATTTTTCCATAAAGCAGGCATCATACTGGCAGGAACTGCCGTATGCCGCAAAACAGCCCCCTGAACACTTGGGATAATAGGCACATGTCCGGCAGCGTTCCCTGACCGCAGGAAAAGAAGCTCTTGATTTATGCAAAGTATCCAGAGCAGTTATAGTTTGCAGAGAGGCAATTTTTGTTTTTTGTCTGCCGATATCTCTTTCACAGCAAAGAATGCTTCCGTCGGTATCAATTACAAATGCACCCTGCTGCTGGAAATAGCAGTTATTAATTTTAGGAATATTTGTCAGCAGGCTGTTTCCGGGCGGATACAGCTGATAAACCTGTCCGGAATAAGAAAATCTTTGAGTATCATCATTGAGTGCATTGGCGGCATCTTCTAAAAATGCCGGATAGGCAATCAAATATTGTGTTTCTGAAAATTTTTCTTTTAAATATCCGGCGACTTCAATGCATTCTTTTGAATTTGCAGCATCCATATTCAGACGAACGCTGACAGAGATTCCCTGCTTCACGAGAGATTCTATATTGGAGATTACATGTTCAAATATATCTGTCCGGCTGCTGTAATAACATTTTCTGCGAAGGTATTCGTCTTTCATGCCGTCCAGAGAAATCTGCACCCAGCTGATCCCCCATTCCGGAAACTGACTGGCAATCATATGTTCTGTCAGAAGACTGCCGTTTGTGATAATTCCGGAATCAAACGGCTTATTATTTTTATGCAGGGTTTGTGTGATATACTGTATCAAATCTGTTTTCAGCAAAGGCTCGCCGCCGAACCAGGTAATATCAATCTGTTTTTCAGATTTGCAAAGCATTTCAGTAAATTTTTCAGCAGTTTCCAAAGACATGTCAAATTGCGGAACGCCTTCTTCATAGCAGTAAATACATCTTGCATTGCATCTAGAAGTCAGTGCAATTGTATAATGCATATAATCCTGTAACTGATTATTCAGAATGCCCTGATAATAATCATAACGCTGATATTCGTCCGTAAATTCCGGAAGAAGAAAGCCGTTGTCTGTAAAAGCTTCTACCAGAGACAGGTCTGAAAACTGTATTTTTTCGTACTGCCTGAATTCATGTTCTGACATAGTCATCATGCTGTTGAACAGTGTATTATACAGCAGATACGTATGGCCTTTATGTTTTGCGATATTATAAATAGAATGCTTCATAGGAATATCTACAGTGACAGGCTGATATTGTTCTTCTGTAAAATTTTGCAGATAGTTCCATGCATTTTCTTCCGGAATCATTTGTTTTTTCTGGAACAGAGAAAGCACGGCTTTCTGCGCCTTCAGCATGACAATCATCGTTCTTCTGCATCCCTTATAGTTTCCACGCTGTCGAGCATCATATTTGTCAGAATCAGCTGCAAAGTTTCCATGATAACAGCCGTATCCTTTTGCAGATTATTAATTCCGTCGGATAAGAGCTTGCCTGTAGAAATTACCTGGAAGAAATTCTCGTCCAGTTTTTCAAACAGTTCAGATTTCAGGTTTTCTAATTTTGCATCATATTCCTGAGTCAGTTTCTGAATCATTGTTTCAGAATATTCCGCAGTTACGCTGTGAATCTGCGTACTGAGTTCACTTTGCAGAACATTCAGTTTATGATTCATTTCGGCAGACAGTGTACTGATTTCTTCGGACTGTCTGTCCGCGAACTCCTGCGCCAGTGACTGTGCCTGAGCGGTTTTATCTGCAATGTGAGATTTCAGATTTGCTCTCAGCTCCTCATTGCCGGAGTGCATTTGTTCGGCAATCATTTCATATAATTTTTTATTAGTAATCATAATAACTCCTTATTTCAGCAGAATCAGCCTGCCGTCTGACAGGCTGACTTTGTTATTTAATCCAATAAATCGAGTCCGTATTCACACATAGCGACAAAATGGGAAAGCCGTAACTGTTCCTGTTCGACAGCAGCCTCATCGGATTCCTTGACCTGACGGATTTTTTCAAATTCTTCCGTCTTACGTTCACAGACATCTACAATGCTGTCGATTCTGCGCTGAATTGTATCGCAGACTCTGTCTGTTTGTTCTTCCATGCCGTCTTTCAGCTCTTTGCTGAGTTCTCCCACGGCTTCTTTCAGGACTTTTCTGTAAAATGCATTGAATTTTTCTTTTTTGGCATCGCCTTTATCCATTCTAAGAATTTCATCGCACTCATCATCGTCCATAGAAACTCTCTTAATGACGCGCTTGACGATAAAACCGTGAATTTTATCTTCTGTTTTACGGTTTTCGCGCTCGATATTGCTGATATTGATATTCAATTTTCTTCTGCCGTATTTAATCTGGTTATATTTCCGCAGTTCATCAATAAATGCATCCAGATGCTTGCGTGAGTGCTTGATTACAGCGTTTTCGAGCTTTTCGCTTCTGCTTTGTGCATCAGACCTGTATTCGTCCAGAGCTTTCTGTAATCTTACAATAGATTCAAGATTGGATGTATCCTTTTTTTCTTCCTGAACAATTCTGTCTCCGACACAGCATGAATCACTGCAAAAGAAATCTTTAATTTTCTGAATCAGCCCGCACTTGGGACAGGGAAAATTTCCAATACAACAGCCGCCTCCGCCGCCCATAGTAATTCCTCCTTAAGATTATAATAATTCTTCATCAGCATAAGCACAGACAGCAAGCAGATAATCCGCTTTCAGCAAAACAGATTCTGCGGCCTCTCTGTCATTGTCCGTCATTTTGCTGAGTTCTTCAAAAGCATTTGTTTTTTCCTGCACTTTTTCTTCGGCGTGTTCCAGATGCTCGCTGAAAGTATCTTCTACTGTTTCTGAAAAATCATCTACGGCATCACGAATCCGCCGGATGATTTCATTTCCGGCTTCGACGAAAACTCTCTGTTTCATTTCCTGTAACCGCTGATTTTTCAGCTCTCCGGCAGGGAGCTTTAAAATTTTAACACATTCTGCATCATCCAGAGAGATTCTTTTCTGAACATATTCTGCAAATGTACCTTTTAAGTCTTTGCTGATACGGACGAATTTTCGTTTTACAGAATCAGAACGGACAATTTTTAATTCTTTATTATAGGTCTCGAATACTTCCATAATATCCTGTAACATCATAGAGCATTCCACAATCATTTCACGTTCCATATCATCTGCCGCGGCGGAAATGCTTTGTCTGTATTCCATCAGAAGCTTGTTTAGTTCAGCGATTTCATTTGCAGTATTTTTTTCAGGATTCATGCCTTTTTGCTGGGCAATTCTATCCTGATTTCTGTCTTTGCCTTTGATTTTTTCCCATGCGGTTCCGACTGCTCCGATAATAGCAGGGATTACAGGCAGAACTTTCGGGAGCACTTTAAGCAATACCGAACCAATTCCCATTCTGCTCACTCCTTTTTCAGATTTGATTTGAATAATTTTCTAAGAAAAGCCTGAAAGCGCATTTCCTGCTGATGATTCTGTGCCGGAAATCCTGAAACAATCTGATGCTCCGGAATATTTTTATCCACGCCGGAACGTGCCAGCAGAACAGCATCGTCACCGATTTTAATTCTGTTGCTGACAGCAGACTGTCCATAAATCGTCACATGATTTCCGATTTCAGCCCATCCAGCCAGCGCAGCGCAGGCGACAATATGACAGTTTTTGCCGATTTTCACTTCATGCCCTACCTGAACAAGATTGTCAATCTGCGAATAACTGCCGATTCTGGTTGTACCGACAGTTCCTTTTTCGATTACAACATTTCCGCCTATCCGCACAAACTGACCGATTTCGACATTTCCGACAGCAGGAATTTTTATCCATTTTTCGGGAGTCTGATAATATTCAAAATTTTCAGTGCCGATATTGCAGCAGCAGCCGATATCAGTACGGTCACTGATTACAGTATCAGAGCCGATTACAGTATTTGCGCCGATATAGCAGTCATTTCCGATTCTGACATTTTCGCCGATGACAACGCCGTCAGAAACAATTGTACCTGCTTCTATGACAGAACCGTTTCCGACAGAAATAAACTTTCCCATCTGACAGCTGTCAGAAATCCGGGGTTTATCCTGACTTGGCACATGATATAATTCATGATAAATCAAAAACTGTACTGTCTGTGCAAGCAGTGCATAAGGGTCATGGCGAGTGACAATATAATTTCTGTGAAGCGGCAGACCGATAGAAGCTCTTGTCAGGATTGCGCCGGCCTTGATTTCTGTAATTCTGTCAATTTTTTCATAGGGAACATAAGTCAGCATATCTTCCGTACTTTCTTCCCATAAAGAAATGCCGTAGATTTTCTGCTCTTTATTTCCCAGTACAGGACAATGCAGATATTCGGCCAGCGTTCCGACTGTAATATAATTTCTCATCAGGCAGATTTTGTCATGTCTTCCAGCGATTTGCAAAGAGCATTGACACGTTCTTTTGTATTTTCGTCAAGCTGTTTCATAGCGATTTCAAGCTGTTCACGATAAGCCTGCACATCGTCGAGTTCTTTTTTGGATTTTTCATAGCTCTGACGGATTTCATCCGCACTTTTCATAGAAGTCTGCAAAACTTCATTCTGGGATTCTTTGGTTTCTTCAAAGAACTGTTTGATTTCCCTGCTGATTGCCTGATAGTTTGCAATAATATCATTCATCAGGAATTCTTTATATTTGGGCACAATATCCTGTTCAATCCGTCTGTGAACTTGTGAAACATTGGATTTTTCCATCAGTTCTTCCAGATGTTCTTCCACATCTTTTGGCATTACAATTGTATCTTCAAATTCGGGAAATCCAGCTGCAATTCGTGCTAATTTTCTTTGCATATCTTTTTCGCCGGTATAATCACGGCAAAGATTCATCAGATAAGCGGCAACATGGACAACATTTCTCTGGGCAATTTCCGGCGAACCGTAACAGCTTTCCGAAGAAAGATATTTTACCCATTCGGCTTTCTGAAGTTTCCAGTCTTTTTCAGGATTGTTCAGGCTGTCCCACTGTGTGCCAAGAATAAAAATCTTTTCGGGGTTATCACTGCTGTTTGAGAAAATTCTGTAAAGCGTATTCAGTTCTCCGCCTGTCAGGGCATCAGAGCGAACACATGCAAAAACAGCATTTGCTCTGTCGATATAAGCTCTTGTCACATCAGAACGATATTTTACAGCATCATCCAGACCGGGAGTATCCACAAACACAATCTGTTCCGGCATTTTAAAATCAGACAGGCCGATTTCCACTTCTTTTACAAAATAATGTTCCACATGTTTGGAAGAAGTCCAGCGTTCAATTTCAGTTTCCAGCGAATCATTGCTGACAGTTTGTGTCAATGGTGCATGATTAATCCACTCGCCTTTTGCTTGTTCGCCGTGCAGTGCAGCATATTCCTGCTTGAAGACATCGGCATTATTGGAGATACTGTTCCACAGCTGTGTCCATTCGTCAGAAGTATAGAACAAAACTTTTACATAATCTGTCTTGGAACTTCTGAATTTTGTCAGGACTGCGGTTTCCGGTGTAACAGAAGTCGATGCCAGATTCCGTCCCAGCAGGGCATTGATCAGTGTAGATTTACCTGCCTTGATAGTGCCTACAAATGCAATATGAAATACGGGGTCTTTGCAGCGTTCAATAAAATTGCCGATACGCTGAATCATGCGGTCAACGGAAGACTTGGAAAATTCAGGCTGTGAAAGGACCACTCTGAGTTTTTCCATTTTTTGCACATACTGATTCACAGTCAGATCCCAGGCAATTTCTGTATGCTGTGCCGTACCGACGCTTTGCATCATTTTTTGCAGTTTATTGGCATAGTCATTCAAAAGGCTGACATTCTGCACATTATCGGCGGAAGTTACTTTTCCGCAGCGGGGACATAAATATAAGCCGTTTGTTATTTCTTTTTGGCAATTTGCACACTTCATTTAAGAATACTCCTTTATTTCAAATTTTAAAATTCAGCAATCTGAAATATGATAAAAAAATTTGTTTAATTTTGTCATATTTATTATATCACAAGTTATTTTGGATGTCAACCCTTTAAAAATTATTTTACTGTGCGGATGCGTAACTGCTTCTGATTTGTTCTTCTGAATCTTCATAAGGCAGGTCGAAAATTTCGTAAAGCCGAACCAGAAGCAGGGCATTGTTTTTCGTAATATGACGGAGCTGTTCAGCTTTTTTATGTTCTCCTGTGTTTTCCAGAAAAATTTCCAGTTCTCCGTTATAGTAGCTGTATAACAGTTCGTCCAGACAGAAACAGCGTTTCAGATCACTGATATTTGTCAGGATTTCGCCGTTCATCAACATGAGAATCAGCCTCCGATAAAAAGTTTTATAAGTGCCCAGGGTATCAGAGCCCATCCGAACAGAAAGCCCATGACAAGCCGTCTGCCGAAAATTGCAGTTCCGTCGCCGATTAATATTCTGTCGGCATAGATTGTTCTGCCTGTTGCCCAGTAGCCTAATATCATATAAATAATTAAAATCATAAAAAAACCTCCTAAAGATTTGATAGCCTAATTTTATCAGAAATTTCTGAAAAAGTAAATACAAAACAGTTCCGAAAAAATTTTAAAATTCCGGAACTGTTTTGTATTGACAGGATTATTTTGTTAATTTTTCGGCAAGATGCAGCATTTTTTCAATCAAAAGATTTTCAGCGGATTCATACAGCAATAATTCTGCATATTCAGGATATTTTTCATAATAGGGAAACTGATTTAACAGTTCTGACAAACCTGCCCCCTGACAGATTTTGTTCATAAAATTTTCTGTCATCTCAAAAGAAAGCGTTTTTTTCCATATCTGCCAGATTTCTGAATGCTTTGCTTCAAATTCGGCAAGATTATAATCATAGTAATCCTCATAGCAATAGAGCACAGGAAAACTAAGAGCTTTCAGCTGCTGTATTTTTAATTTCAGACTCATCGGAATTTCCGCATCCGGCTGACAGTAAGCATAATACCATTCATGCAGAGGACTGAATTTTACAAAACAGAAATCGCAGAGAAAGATATCCGTAACGGAATCCTGCATATAGAATCTGCGCAGATGGTCATATAATTCCAGATAAGACTGGTATAAATTAAAATTTTTGCCGTTATCTGCATGAATCTGATATTCCTGATACTGAAATGCTGTTTTCAGATTTGGCATAAAATGCTCTCTGTTTTGCATCATGCCGTGTTTGCGGCTTAATACTGTAAAAATCAGATAAGGCTTAACGGATTTCAGCAGCTCATTATGATTGACAGCTGTCAGCAGAGAATATAAATTATCCTGATAAACCTGATTTCTGCCTGCCGCATACAGAAAAGTATGCTGGATTGTCAGTTCATACAGCAATTCAAATTCCTGGAGAGAAGCCGTATTTTCTGCTGATTCTGTTTTTTTCAGATTTTCTTTTAAGCAATTCAGCTTTTCCGTGCATTGGACATGTATCTGCATCCATTCTGTCAGCTCCTGAATTTTTTCTTTCTGAAAAATATAATTCCGGATTGCCTGTTCTTCCGTCTGTTCGTCTGGTTTGACCGGATTCAGCAGGCCGGTATCTGTTAAAATGCAGAAATAGATATATTGCAGTTCCTGATTTTCGGGGAACTGATTTATCAGCTCTGCCAGATCATAACAAATCATGACAAGATTCTGATTTCTGATATGATATTTTTCCAGAAGCTGATAATAATTTTCTCTGAATCCGATTGCTTTCTGCAAAGCAGTTTCATAATTCAGATTCTGCTGCAAAACCAGCTTTTCGAGAGAAATATAATTTTCTGCCTGCTGATTGATATACTGATAAATTTCATAATCTATATCATAATTCATATTGCAGTTTCCTCCTGATTTCGTTTCTGAGTATGTTCCCTTCCCTGCCTTTGAGTATCTTCAGATCTTGAAGATGCAATAAAACTAACTGTTTCCATAAATCATCATTAGATTCCCGGCACAGTTCCAGAATGAAAATCATTCGTTTCAGTTCATCATTTTCTTGTGCATATTCCAGCCGTTTGATAGTTCTTTTCGGAACAGCCTGATATTCCAGCATTGGCATCACCTCATAAAATAATTTTCCTATATTATATCATTTTTCAGCGAAAATTGCAAGATAATTTATGCAAAAACTGCCTCAAATCCTGTCGGGTTTGAGGCAGTTCCTATATGGCGGAGCGAGTGGGATTCGAACCCACGAGCCGGGACTACCGACTAAACGATTTCGAGTCGTTCTCGTTATGACCACTTCGATATCGCTCCATAACAATGATAACCTGAAAGATAACAGCCGTCCAGGATTCCGGAAACAGCCGGCAAAAAACGGAACATTTCAGTGAAAAACCGTTTTTCCGGAGCCGTTTCAACAGAATTCTGTAGCTGATATTTATTTTTATTTTCTGTATCCTGCACCTGCACAGGCACTGCTGATTAATACATCACTGGCATCGAAAGCATCTACTTTTCCATCTGCATTGAAGTCATACAGATTCATATAGCTTTCTGAAAACTGATTGGATTCGTTATTAGTACCTAGAGCAGCCGCAAGATTCAGGATATAAACCGCATCAACAGCATTGACAAGACCGTCAAGATTGCAGTCGCCGGGAAGAGGTTCAGAATCCGTTACCAGAACTGTGCAGACAGCTGTATTTCCCTGACCGTCATCGGCAGTAATGGAAGCTGTACCGCAGCCTTTGGCAACAGCAGTGCCGTCTTCTGCCACAGCAACCACGCTGGCATCAGAAGAAGTCAGCTGTACGCCGGAACGGCTGATTACTTCGCTTGCGCCGATCTGACTGAACAGCATACCGCTGTAAGTCAGTACTGTCAGCGGCGGCAGATCTACGTTTACAGTAAGCGTATCGCGGGAACCGTTGTTGGAAAATACGGTAATTATTGCAGTACCGCTGGAAATTCCGGCAATATTGCCGGCTGCATCTACCGTTGCAACAGAAGGATCGGAAGACTCAAATGTCAGTACGCCGTCGCCGGAAACATCCGGTTTGATGGAAACAGCAGGGTCATCGATTGTAATGCTGTCTTTGGTAAAATTGACTTTTTTGGAATACATGACATCTCTGTCAACATAACCGCTTACGCCCTTGACTGTGCCGCGGTCGGAATACTGCCATATCTGATAATCGCCTTTATAATTGCTCTGTGTCACATAATGTGCCAGCCAGATTTTATATTTAGTGGACAGATAATCCGGATCAAGATAATTCAGAAAATAACTTTTATTGGCATAAATGCCGGCTTCGTAGCCTGCATTTTCGACAGTCTGGCAAAAAGCCTCTACAATTGCGGTGCGCTGGGCAATGGTGAGATTAGCTCTGTCCAGACGGCCGGAGGAAGTTGTACTCTCTACATCGATATAAATCGGGAGTGTAATATTATAGCCTCTTACCGCATTCAGGCAGGTATTTGCTTCTTCGATTGCTTCCTGAGTGTTAATTGCCTGAGAGAAGAAATACACACCTACATCCAGACCGGCAGCGGTTGCATTTTTCAGGTTTGCGGAGCAGGTGGAATCTACTACAATTTTACCGCCGTCATAACCGCGGTACCCTACACGGGTGACAGCGAAATCCACGCCGTCAGCGGCAACAGAATTCCAGTTGACGTTGCCCTGATATTTGGAAACATCAATACCGTCAAGCTGTACACAGTCGCTGAATTTGCTGTTATGTACAAGGCCGCTTGCGTTGGGAGTGGCATTAGAAACAGTATCAGAGGTAATAACTCTGTAATTAGCAGGATCTTCCGGGTCAATTTCATAGCCTGTAATCAGTGCATCTACAATTTCGGACTGATTATTATTAGTAACTGCATCTACATGATGATCTCTGACAAATCCGGGCAGATACTGAACAGCGATCACAGCCGTGGCAAGCACTGCGGCTTTTTTTACGAACTTCATTGGTGAAAATCTCCTTTTTCATTTTTGATGATTTCAGATTAAATTTTTCCTGATGAAAAATTCTTTCAAAATGCGATTCAGATTCAGAATATTCGGTTCGGACAAGTCTTAGTATATCACATTCCGGCATATCTGTCAAGTTTTTTATCTGATTTCCGGCGATTTCCACAAACCGGAAACACTTTTTCGTGAAAATTCCTGTAGGATATTCATAAAAATGCATAAACAAAACTTAAAAAATTTTGAATTCTTTGTATAAAACGTGAAAATTCAGAAAATCTTAAAATTTCAGTTGCATTTTTTTCACAGATATGTTATACTGAAATTGTGCACAAGTAACAGAAATTACAGTTTTCTGCCGGTCTCTGCGTTGTCCGGTTTTTGTGCAGTATTTCTAAGAGGAGGAATTTTTTATTATGAAGAACAAGAAAAATCTGAAACATCGTCTTGCGGCTGGCCTGATGAGTGCCGCCATGATGGCTTCTGCCGGTGCCTCGGCACTGGTCAGCATCCCTGCTGCGGCTGCCGATAATGATTACTATGAGGCTCTGGCACTGTCTCTTTATTTCTTTGATGCCAATGCCTGCGGCGGCGATGTCAAGGAAAATGCCCTGACCTGGCGCGGCAACTGCCACACAGAAGATGAAAAAGCTCTGCTTTCCAAAGCAACTAATTTCGATTCTTCTTTCAGCTCTCTGGTTGACCCCGACGGCGACGGCAAAGTAGATGTCGGCGGCGGTTATCATGATGCAGGTGACCATATTAAATTTAATCTGACAATGGGCTTTGGCATGTCTTCTCTGGCAATGTCCGAATATCTCAACCCCGGCGTTTATGAAAAAGCAGGATGCAAAGAACATCTGATGGCTATCCTGAAAAGAAATGCCGAATATCTGATGAAAACTACTTTCCTGAACAGTTCCGGCGAAGTTGCTACTATTTGTCATGTAGTTGCCAACGGCGATACAGACCACAGCATGATGACTCCCCCCGAAGAACAGCACTATGACAGAGAAACTTACTGGCTGACTGCTTCTAAAAACAACTCTGCTGTCTGCGGCGAAATGGCTTCTGCTCTGGCTGGTGCAGCTTATGTATGGAAAGATTCTGATTCTGCATTTGCCAAAGAATGCCTGAAATATGCCAAGGCAATTTATAATTTCGGCTCCCAGCACAAAGGCAATGAAAATTCCGGCCTGTTTAATTTCTATAATACAGATGCAATGTCCAGCGACGAACTGGCACTGGCACAGGCATGGCTGTGGATCTGCGGAGAAGGCAGCAAACCGACTCTGACCCCTGCACAGGGCAATTACAACGGCGATTATGACTATTATCGCTATACGTGGGACAAAGTATGGCAGGGCTATGCTGCTCTGATGTACAAGGCTACCAAAGACAGCACTTTCAAGACAGAACTGGAATTTGAAGTCAATAACGCCGGCGGCGTGACTGCCGGAAAATATAACGGCGACGGCTGGGGTGCTGCACGTTATAACTGCGGTCTCCAGATGAGTGCTCTGGCTGCGGCTGACGGCAATGCTTCTTCCGCACTGGCAACCGGTTCTAAATGGCAGATGGATTATATTCTCGGCGACAATCCGCTCGGATACAGCTTCCTGATCGGCTATGGCAGCAAATGGCCGACTCACATCCATCACAGAGCTGCCAACCCCGGCGATCTCTCCAACAATCCGGAAGCAAAATATACACTTTACGGCGGACTGGTCGGCGGTATTGATGCATCCGGCAATTATGAAGATCATTCTGATAAATATCAGTATACAGAGGGTGCTCTGGATTATAACGGCTGTTTTGCACTGGCCTGCGCCGGTCTGGCCAATCTGTTCGGCGGCTCTGACAAGGGTGCGGCCAATATTGCAAAATCGGCATCGGAAATTACTTACCCGTTCAATTTCCTGTCTGATTCTACCGTTGTGGTAACTCCTACAGAACCTACTCCGACAGAAACAACAGCAACTTCCACTGAAACAACAAAAGAAACCACTGTTACAACAAAAGTTGATCCGGTTGAATCTACTACAACTCAGCCGACAGCTTCCGGCGAAAAGAATGCTACTATCACAGAAAAGAAAAATGATACCAACCAGACTTACTGGACAATCGATACTACCGGTGCTACCAAGCTGACTCTGACTGTAAAATCCAATTCCAGCGATACAGAAGCCAACGGCGTATTCAATCCTCCCGGCGGCTGGACTCCGGAAGACTGGACAGCATCCGTCAGCGGCGGAACTTATACACTGACTTACAATGTACCTTCCGGTCAGACCAGTGTAGACTTCTATGTATGGTGGCCGACCAGCTCCACAATTGAAAAGGCTGTCCTGACTGTACCGGGTGCTGCTGCCACAACAACTACAACAAAGGCAACTACCACTACAACAACAACTTCCACTACTGTAAAGCAGACAGAAACAACTTCTACGACAGTAACAAATCCTAATGTTACCAAATACGGCGATGCTGACTGCAACGGCGTTGTCAACATCATCGATGTCATTGCTATCAACAGAGCTGTACTCGGCAAAGAAACTCTCAGCGCACAGGGTCTTGCCAATATCGACTTTAACAAGAACAGCAAGCCGGATTCTGAAGAATCACTTTCTGTTATGAAATTCATTGTCGGCCTGATCACAGCAAGCCAGCTTGCCGGCTGATCTGCCTGAAGAAAAGCATAAAAAATCCCGTTCCTGACCGAACGGGATTTTTTTTCAGGCATTATTCTGTAAAAGCGGAAGAATTACAAAGCCCAGCAGTGTAGCTGCTGCCATACACAGCACGACGATGCGCATAAACAAAGTTTTTTTCTGTTTCAAACCTATCACCTCTTATTTTTGATTATTCAATCGGAATTACAACAAAGCCGTTGTAGGTTTCTGTCATTGTCTGATTTCCGGGCTGTGTTTCATAATCCGGAATATTTTCCTCATACTCTGCGGAAGTTTCTTCTTCCGGATTTTCCGGGGCAGGTTCTCCCGATTCCTGCGGGGCTTCTGTTTCCTGACTGCGCAGTGCATCCCAGATGCTGGTAGTTGCCGTTGTGGTAATCATCTGCGAGGCAGCAGCCTCTCCCTTTTCCTTTTCGCGCCGGTTCTGGTTGATTTCGTCAATATGTGCCATGCTGTGCAGCATCCAGAAAATAATCAGCAGCATAATCAGAATTGCAGCAGCGGCAAATACAATCCGTCTCATATTCATGATGCATCCTCCTGTAACAGATAGGCTTTTTGCGGCGATATCCAGCTTTCCGTATCTGTGCGCTGGATTCGCCAGTCAAAGACGGCTTCCGGAACGATTTTTACTTCATCGCCTTCGTGATATTGCGGAAGCAGTTCAGATTCTTCTATCAGGACAGCTTTCTGTCCGCCGGGCAGCGGTTCTGCCCAGAGCAGTTCAAAATCATATTCATCGTTATCCTCACAGGGAAGTGCCAGCTGTACAACTGCTTTTTCAGCTGTTTTTTCCATAGCTTTCACCAGAACAGGGAAAGTTTCTTCTGCGAGTCTGGCAATGCGGCGGCGGTCAGAGCGTGAAACCGGCAGAACTGTTGTTTGCAGATCCGGCAAATCCAGCAAATTTAAAATTCCGGAAGGAACTGCACGCTTGACCGAAACAGCAAAACTTTCCGGCGAAATGGCTTTCAGGGCAGTTTCCGGCTGCTGCCAGCAGATTTCTGATTCTTTTCCGGCTGCATTCCGGCATGGGATAATACATTCATTTTCATCGGGAAGCGAATTTCTTTCTATGCAGAAAGCGGCTGTCTGGTCTAGAATACCGGCAAATAGTTCAAAATTCTCAGTATTTGCGCCGATCAGTTCCAGTTCGCGCAGACCCCACGCACACAGGCCGATTGTAGTGCCCCAGATTTCATTTTTTTCCGGGTCGCGTGCAAAATAGACAGAATATAAATCTTCCGGGGCGATCGCATTTTCATACCTGACGGCAAATCTGACCCATTCTGCCGGAAAGGCTTTCTGTGCCGTCAGATTGACAAATCCGTTCATTTCCGGGAAAATGCCGGAAAGATATTGTATCACTGCATAAAAGCTTTTCTGCGGCAGGCCGGAAAGTTCCGAAACAATCAGACAGCGTCCCGGAGAATCCAGAAGATCTCTCAGTGCATCCGGAGTCATGCCCTGGATTGTAAAATGTTCCGTCGGCGGCATTTCAGAATCGGCTTTCAGAATCAAATCCAGCAGAATATTTTCTGCCTGGAATGAAACATAGCAGGAATTTTTGTCACGATAACAGGAAATTTTTTCTGATTTCTGAATTCTCTGTTCCAGTTCATCGGGTGAGAGATTCTGTTTCAGCAGCAGCAGAAGAGCCGTCTGTTCTTTTTTGACAATGCCGTGAACAGAATGGGCAGTTTCCAGCACAACCGCTTCGGGACTGCATTCCGGAAGGGGCTGATTCAGCAGCGGCAGATAATACTCTTTCTGATTGCACTGATCGAGTTTCCGGGCGATTTCGCTTGCCTGCTGATAGAAAAACTGTGCCAGTTCGTGAGTACTCCATTCTGTGCCGGGAAGTTCGACAGGCAGTGCACACAGCGGCTGACTGCTGACAGTTTCGATTGTTCTGGAAATTTCCTGAAACAGCCGGTAAGCTCCCTGGGCAAAGCGCAGTTTCATCATAGGATTGCGGCAGTTTGCAAAATTCGCGGCATTATATTTCAGGATATTCCAGCCCCGGCCGATATCCAGACAGCTGTAAATTTCCAGCAGGCCGCCGATTTCCCGGAGAAATTCCGGTTTGTTTCCGGTCATTCTTTCACACAGAGCAGCATAATAAGCCGCTTCGGAAAAATTCTTCTTCCGGAAGTAATAGGCCGCCAGATGATAATATGTCACATGCGGAATTTCGGCACAGTCTTTTTCATGCCGGAGCACAGGCTGAATGATTTCCAGTGCTTTTTCTTCCTGATTCTGCGAGAGCAGAACTTTCATCTGAAAATTAAGTTCACAGGCTTCACAGTCGCTGTTGGGGCTTCGGGGGTATTTCTGATAGCGGACAAAATCATCGGCGGCGAGTTCCGGATTCAGATACAGCCAGAAATTGACTTTCTGCATATAATACGTCCGCAGGGAAAAGCCGTATTTCTGACTTCTTTTTTTGAATTCTTCAAAATAATGTTCTGTTTCTTCCAGACTGATCTGGTAATAATCATCCAGATTGCCGATTACCCATTTAAATGCCCACATCATGTCATGATACATATCATCTTCCAGCTCGGGATGTTCATCGAAAATTTTGAGATATTCCGGAAAGCAAAGCAGGCCTTTGAAATTATCGCCGTACATGGTAGATTCTTTGATATACTGATAACGGAAGTAAAGCCGCCAGTAATGCAGACCGGCATCATCGGCATCCCTGACGGCCTGTGCAGCAGCTTCCAGCCGTGCAGAACCGTGGTCCATGCGGTTGATTTCGTGAATTTTCTGCTGAGGGTCAAACAAAGTATGTCACTCCTTTTCTGGGGTTGAAAATTTATCATCCAGCAGATGAAGCATATGAGAAAAATCATCCGTACCGTTACGGGCATCAAATTTCTGCACAGCTTCTTCAGCAGTATGATAGAAAAATTCTGCAATTCTGGAAGGCGGCTGTTTCAGCAGAGCATCATCTCTGGCAACGCGCATCTGTTCAAGCAGTTCGTGATATTTTTCCTCTTCGATTACCCGGAACAGATGATAGGCACCTATGGCAAACAGCATTTTCAGCATTGGATTTTTAGAATGCAGGTATAATTCATAATGAATACTGAACAGCCGCAGACCGTCAGGAATTTTTGTCAGACTGTACAGACTCATCAGCGTGCCGATGATATCCAGATAATACGGGTCGCAGACAACGCGGCGTTCAGTCAGGAACGCATAATGCACAGCATGGGGATACTGTTCTTTTTCCAGATAATACCGGATAAAATCATGATATGTTGCCTGCGGCAGTGCATTGGATTTCAGTTTTCCGGCAAAAATCAGCTTTGCGGCTTCCAAAGCCTTTTCTTCTTCTCCGATAGTCAGATAATACATTGCCTGCTGATCGTAATACAGAGCCTTTCCGTCTGAGATATCATCCAGCGGCTCTTCCAGAAAACGATAGAAATCCGCAGCCGCAATGGCCTTGTCCACATGCAGATAAAACAGGCAGTGCTTCATATAATAAATGCTGAGACTCTTTCCGTGTTCCAGCAGCATTTTTTTAAACAGACGGAAATAACTGTCGATTTCCTGCTTGGAAATCTGCGGAAATTCCGGCGCGGCTTCCACAATCCATTTAAAGCAGAACAGCATATCATGTGTTGTTCTGGCATCCTGCCGGAGCGATTCATGCTTTTCGTAAAGCGAAAGCATTTCCGGAAAGATAATCATTGCAAAATAGCGGTCGCCGCAAAAAATAGATTCTTCCAGATAATCATAGCGGAACCGGAACTGCCACGCAAGCAGATGCCTTTGATCGGCTTCTGCAATAGCTTCCCGGATGCGTTTCAGACGCGGCTCTCCCCTGGCCAGCAGATAGAATCCATATTCTTCCGATTCCAGATCTTTAAACTGCATCAGCCAATCCCCCATTCTATCAGCTGAATCAGGTCTTGATTCAGCAATGCCATTTCATCGCCGCGCAGGGGGAAGCGGCCTGTCAGAAGATTCTGCACATAGAGAATTTCCAGGCATAATTTCTGCTGCTGGGGATTATCCAGTCCGGCAAGTTTCTGAATCAGCGGATTGTTCCAGTTCAGGAACAGCGCGGCTTTGCTGTCCTGCACTTCTTCCGCGAAGGCATTCAGCATAGAACGGAACAGATCATGTGCATTTTCCTGCGAATGCTGAATTTCACGCTTGATATCGGCATTTTCATTCAGCATGTAGAATACAGGGAGCTGTTCCGGAGAAAAGGCTTTCAGTTCGGCATCACAGTCGAACTGTCGGAGTGTTTTCTGTGCAATTTCCAGAAACGTCCGGGCTTTGCGGAAAGCTTCTGCCGGGGGATCCTGCAAGAACTCCTCAAACGTAACATACTCCAGCGGAACGGCAAAAAAGCTGTCATCATATTCCTGCATTTTATGCAGAAGCTGTTTGTCATACACATAACAGGCATTGACAAGCAGCTGATTCTGTGAAAGCATCAGTGCCGATGTTCTGTGAAACTGGTTCATTTCTGCCGCATAGCTGACTTTTTCCGTTTCGGCAAGCAGATCTTTTCCGGAGCGTTCGCCCATATTGGTTTCAAATTTCAGGAACGGGATAAACGTCCGGAAAAAATGGTCATCCTCACAGGCCATGGATTTGATTGCCATAAAATGAATCTGGATGATTTTCTGCATCAGTTCCGGATTTTTCCCGGAAAGATCTGTCAGATAATCAGAAATGCACTGACTGAGTTCTTCCCTTGCCTGGGCAAGCATTTCGTCTTCGTAGAAATTTTCGCGTGAAGCAGTCGGCCGCAGACGGGATGTATTCAGAAAACAGCGCAGAAATCCTGACCATTTCGGCAGAATAGATTCGCCGTCCTCTGTCAGGAGCATATTTTTAAGATAAATTCTGTGTGTATTTTTAGCATGGAGCGAGACAGCATGGGGCATCACATAGGCCACGCCGCTGAACAGCCCCGTTTTCGATTCCAGAGGAATATAGCTCATAAAATCAGTTTCAAATAATTCTTTGCCCAGTGCGAGAATCTGTCTGGAAGAATCGCCTTGCAGCTCCGGCAGCTGGTTGATGCGTTTCTGACTGCCGTCTTCGCGGCAGAGCAGCACAGGAAACGGCAGCGGAAGGCCAAAATATCTGACCAGTGCACAGATTTTTTCTTCCCGGAAATAGTCTTCACAGCCGTGTTTGGCCTGAAGAATGACTTTGGTTCCTGCCGGTACTTCTTCCGGCGGCAGAGGCGCAATGCTGTAAGTGCCGTCCGGACTGCCGCAGAATTCCCACGCATGAGAAGAATCTTTGATCGATTTTGTCCGCATGACAATTTTATCTGTTACCATGAAGCAGGAAAGCATTCCGATGCCGAACCGGCCGATATAATCTTCCAGAATGCGGCCTGTCTGCAAATCACGTTTGGACGACTGCCCGATTACGGCCAGAAACTGATGAATTTCCTGTTCCGTCAGGCCAGTGCCGTTATCTGAAAAAGAAAGGCGTTCCTGTTCCTGAATACAGATTTCAATTTGTCCTTCTTTGAACTGTGGTTCGGCCAGTTTCCGGGCACTGATGGCATCCGTCCCGTTCTGGAGCAGTTCCCGGACAAATACGTCCGGGCTGCTGTAGAGATGATTGGCAAGAATATCAATCATGCCGCCAAGATTCACTTTGAAGATAAATGGCTCTGCCATAAGAATTCCTTTCTTTCTGTCAGGCTTTTCTGAGATAGCGTGACGTTTTCTTTCTTTTTTTCTGTTCATACATCAGGGTATCGGCTTCGGTAATCAGGCCGAACAGCGTATCTTCATCGCCGACTTCGGTCACAAACATGCCGACACTGGCATCAATCTGGTAAGGCTTGTTTACAGCATGATTGATATCAGAAATACGTTTCCGGATGGTGCCTTCCAGAGGTTCAATTTCGGCATCATGGGCATTTCCGCCGAAAATGATAAATTCATCGCCGCCGAATCTGGCACAGATTTTGGTATCTTTACAGCTTTCTCTGATGACGGCGGCAAGTCGCTGGAGAGCAAAATCGCCTTCTTTATGGCCGTAATTGTCGTTGATCATTTTCAGGCCGTCCATATCGATAAAAGCAATCAGAATTTTGGATTTTTCTTCTCTGGCTTTTTTCATGATCTGATCGGCCATGCGGATGAATCCGTTACGGTTATAGATGCCGCACATGGGGTCAGTCGTGTAGAGCATATCCAGTTCATGAATGACATTGCCAAGATGAATCAGTTTTCTGATATTTTCAATAGAATTGCTGATATTCAGCATCAGCGAATGGCATAACATGCTTTTAATAGGAAATTCGCCGTTTGTGATGATATAATAGCCCAGGCATCTTTCACGGAAATGCAGCGGCAGAAAATAGCTGACATTGCCGCCGTCCGTCAGGGGTTCAGGGTACATTTCTTCTGTGCGGAAGTTTTCTGCCGTGCGGATTTGTCCTTTGTCCCAGATCAGCGGTGCACTCATGCTGCGCGTGTACCCGTGAATCTGATAGGCTTCTTCTTTCTGGCCGAGTACGTCATGAAATACGCCTTCCCATTCAGAGCAAAGACAGATACAGTATTTTTCGCAGTCCAGTTCGCTGATGAAATGACTGATAACCTGAAAATTTTCTTCAATTGTTTCTGATTCAGCCAGTTCGGTTGTCATTCTGTTCAGGAGGGAGATATCATTCCGGCAGTCATCAATCAGCTGGAATGTGCTTTTTTTATACTGACGGATATTTTTGGAAATATCCGTACAGCATCCGCAGCTTTCAGCGAAAACGGGTTCAGCATCCAGAATCATGCAGTGTTCGGTTTCCTTGCCGCTGAGTACATGCAGCAGCATTTCACAGGCTTTATAACCGGCTTCATTCAGCGGCCGGGAGACAGTTGTCAGTGCAGGACAGTAATGCCTTGCATTGTAAGTATTATCAAATCCAGTGACGATAATATCATCCGGAACAGAATAGTCATGTTTTTCCAGTTCGGCTACCACGGCCAGTGCCATGGCATCATTAGCGCAGATAATGGCATCCGGCACATCCATTTTGGAAGAAAAGAACGTTTCCAGAGCCTTTTTGCCGTCTGCGGCACGGAAATCGCCGAAATATACCTGATTTTTGCCGACAGTCAGACCGTTTTCCTCCATCATTTCACAGAATGCCCTGTAGCGGTCACGTGCTTCCGGATTTGCCTGAGGCCCTGCAATACAGCAGATTTGTTTTGCATGATGTTCTTTGATCACATGCTGTACAATTTCGCGCATAGCTTTTTGATTATTAATTCTTACATGATAAAAATCCGGGTCTTCCTCGCCGTCAAGCACAACTGTCGGCAGACCGGACTCTTTGGCTCTCCGGATCATTTTTGCTTTTTCCTCCGGATCGCTGATAGTATTGGTCATCAGAATCAGGGCATCGAATTTCTGCATATTTACCAGTTCATAGATATTATATTCACCGATATCATAGCGGCTGCTTGCAATTACGCCGCTGAACGAGGCAAAGCAGGAAATATTGGCATGATACGTCTTGGCACAGTCAATAATGCCTTCTATCATGCTGTTCTGGTATTCTTCATCAATTCCGGCCACGATGACAGCAATATTCCGGATTTGTCTGACAGTTTCCTGATAATTCAACATAAAAAATCACGACTCCTTGTTTATTCAGTCCGCACAGCATGTACGGATCATATCAGTAATATTATAGCATATTTTGCATCAGAAATCAAGTACTTGTTTTGAGTCTTGCGCGGTAGACTCTGGCCTCATACGGCAGAAGAACAGAAGAAGTGCCGTCCCGGCCGGAATAATTGCACAGCACCAGCTGGAGTTTCCGGCCTGCATATTTTTCCGGCAGACGTACGGAAAGATTTTTTTCTGTAAACGAACAGAGAACTAGATAGCCGATATCCTGATAAACCCGTTCGTACATGTAAAGATGCGGATGTTTCGGGAAAAATTCGTGATATGTTCCGAACAGTAATGCCTTGCTGTGCCGGCGCAGATGCAGACAGCGGCGGTAAAAATGAAGAATGCTGTCCGGGTCCTGTTCTTCCGTTTCCACGTTGATATAAGGATAATTCGGATTGACAAAAAACCATGGTTTCACCTGCGAAAATCCGGCATACGGCGCACTGCTCCACTGCATGGGAGTCCGGGCAGAATCCCGGCTGGATGCCTGAACACGCTTCAGACGTTTTTCCGCCGGTTCGTAAGTCAGCAGACGGTCATAATTATTTCTGCTTGCAATATCTTCATATTGTTCTATTGAAGAAAGCCGGATATTCGTCATGCCGATTTCCTGCCCCTGATAGATAAACGGTGTGCCCTGTAGAAACAGATAGCTGACGGCCAGCATTTTTCCGCTTTCTTTCCAGAAAATTTCGCTGCCGTAACGGCTGATGATTCTGGGATGGTCATGATTTTCCAGATACAGAGCATTCCAGGCTTTTCCGGCAAGCCGATACTGCCATCGTGACAGCGCGGATTTATAGCTTTTCAGCTGAAACGGTTTTTGCAGATATTCCGTCATAAAGCAGTCGGCAAGCATATGGTCAAAAGAAATCATCATATCCAGAGATTTGTCTTTTCCGGTCAGGTAGCGCAGGGCAGAATGTACCGTTGTCATAGGGCCTTCTCCGATCTGGACAGCATGATACTGCTGTGCTGTTTTCCGGAATTCTGCCATATATTCATGAATATGAGGGCCGTCTTTATAATGCATGATGCCGTTTGCCAGCGGTACAAACGGCAGTCCGTCCGGCAGTCCGTCGCGCTTGGAAATAAAATTGATGACATCTTCCCGGAAACCGTCTACACCGCGGTCAAGCCAGAACTGCATGACAGATCTGACTTCTTCCCGGACTTTGGGGTCATCCATATTTAAATCAGGCTGTTTTTTCGAGAACAGATGCAGATAATACTGATCTCTCATAGGTTCGTATTCCCATGCTTTTCCCTCGAAAAGCGATTCCCAGTTATTGGGCTGATCGCGCCAGATATAATAATTGGAATACGGATTATCCCGGCTTTTCCGGCTTTCCTGAAACCAGAAATGCTCGTCGGAAGTATGATTGATGACCAGATCCATAATTATTTTCAGGCCGAGCTGATGCGCTTTTTGCAGTACTTTGTCAAACTGTTCCAGCGTGCCGAAATCCGGATGAATATTTTTATAATCTGAGATATCATAACCATAATCGGCATTGGGGGACGGATAGAGCGGAGAAAACCAGATACCGTCGACGCCGAGGGCTTTGATATATTCCAGCTTATCATAAACGCCGTACAGATCGCCGATGCCGTCGCCGTTGCCGTCGGCAAAACTGCGCGGCCAGATCTGATAAAAACTCATTTCTTTGAACCATTCATTTTTTCCCATGTTGTTTCAAACCCTTCTTTAAATTCTTCTTTTTTGTCTCTGAAAGCCTGCTTTCTGTTTTCCCATGTTGTTTCAAAGCCTTCTTTGAATTCTTCTGTTTTTTCTCTGATTGCCTGTTTTCCGTTTTCCCAGGTTTCTTCAAAGCCCTCGCGGAATTCTGCTTTTCTTTCTCTGAAATCCTGTTTCAGTTCCTCGAAGTTTTCCATCATGCCTTCATGCAGTGTTCTCGGTGTACGGACAACCTGATACAGAGCCTTCATTGTATCGGCAGTGATATTCAGGAATTTATCCGATTTGCCGTTTCTTCTGGGTTTGAGAGTTCCGGCGTGGCGCATTTCCAGAACTTTCTGATAGCGATCCAGTGCAGCCTGAATGCTTTCTTCCCAGGAGATATAAATTTTATCCATAGCATTCTGGCCTGTCTGATGCATATGCTCCGGATTCTGAGAAATTTCTTTCAGGAGTGCGGCAATAGATTCGCCGGATTCTTCTACGAGCCATCCGTCCTGGGCGTGAGTGATGCCTTCGGCGGCACAGGAACCGGAAATCAGTACGCTTGCCAGACCGCAGGCGGCGGCTTCGCGGACAACAAGGCCGTTTGTATCGTAAGTCGACGGGAAAATAAAGGCATCTGCACGGGTATTCCATGCGCGGAGGATATTCCGGTCATAGACAGCTCCTGTAAAGATAATTTTTCCGGCAGAAACAGAACCGGGTTCGCTGGAAATTTCGCCGTTTTCCTGCCGGATATCCAGCGGAATGCCGTATTCCCTGACTTTCTGCTGAAGTTCCGGCGCATCGGCACCTGTTCCGATCAGCACCATTCTGTAATTCTGCTTCTGTTCCGACAGAATGCGCATAGCATCGAGAATCAGCGGCAGACCTTTGTATTTCATAATTCTGCCGACAAATAAGAACATGGGGACATCTTCCGGAAGGTCGAAATCTTTTACTGTTTCGGCTACCAGAGCGGCATCAGCACGGCCTTTGGCGAAATCCACGCCGTTGGAGACAACACGGATTTCTCCCTCATAGCCCAGAGCTTTCAGGCTGTCCCCTGCCCCATGACTGACCGTCCAGACTTCGTCACAGGCAGAAATATTAGTAATCATGGCTTTAATCACATCTTTCTGCAAGCGTTCTGATTTAATTGCTTTGGCGATATCCACATCATATTTTGTATGATAAGTAAAAATAATCGGCGCGTTAGTTTCATTCCGGAGAATCCGGCCCATAATGGCCGATACTGCCGGGCAGTGTACATGAAGAATATCCGGCTGAAACTGAATTATCTGATTGACCGATTTCATTGCCAGCGGATTGCCGGCGCGGTATCCGTCAGCGATATCAGAAATATCAAAGCTATGATACGGAATGACAGGATACGGATAATCTGAATAATCTGCGCCGGGATATTTCGGCGTAGCTACAAGGGCATGATGACCGGAATTTGTCATAATTTCGGCATAATTCCGGACGACTGTCACAACGCCGTCAATCACGGGCGGAAAAGTATCGTTCAATAAGCATACTCTCATAATCAGGATGCTCCTTTCGGGAATATTTTTTATATTATAGCACAGATTCCGGAATTTTTCAAGCAAAAGCTGTCAGATGCCGTATTTAATCCGGATTCGCTCCAGTTTTTGTCCGAACGGTTCTTTCAGGAAATATAAAAACAGCAGATTCGACAGAACATAAGAAATCGTATACGGAACGGCCGTTATCAGTGCCGAACGGTACAATCCCCAGTCGAATTCCCCGGCATACCATAATACAGTCCAGACATCCATGGAGAAAGAATACAGAATGCCGGAAATAATCCCGTAACCCAGCAGAAGCAGTTTATTTTTCTTCAGAATTCCGGAGAACAGCCCGGCAAACCAGCCGATCATGCCCCATGTCAGCATCTGAAAAATAGTCCACGGCCCCTGCCCGAAATAAAAATTAGAAAGCAGTGCCGCCAGTGATCCGGTCAGAAAACCGGATTCTCTGCCAAGATAAATGGCAGTAATAATTGTCAGTGCAATCATAGGTTTCAGAAGCGGCAGAAATCGGCCGATAAAACACATTGCTGTCATGACAGAGACGGCAACCAGCCGTCTTGTGCCGATTTTTTTCTGTTCAAATCCGGCCGCGAACAGCAGAAAGGCAAGCAATGCTCCCAGCATTGCCACAGGAAGATAATATCTGCCTTTCAGAACTACAGAACCAATCAATGTCAGAACAGGAAGTCCAAAAAGAGGAATTCCGTACCGGAATAGTTTCCGGCAGGTTCGATTTGCAATGATTAACATGAAAAAGCCCTTTCTTCCGGATTTATTCCAGATCATTGCCGATTTCACAGCTGTACAGCCATTCGATGGCATCGCCGTCATGCAGAAGATATTCCGCACAGCCCACAGACGGCAGTACGCCGTTGACACGGTACATCCATCCGGACAGATCGCCGTACTGCATTTCGTACAGATACTGAATGCCGGAAATGTAATAACTGCTGTTATGCTCTGTCTGAATGCCGTATGCCTGTGCTGTCTGCATCAGAATATCATAAACTGTTTCCTGACCGGCCAGCGGGATTTCAGTAATATCCAGAATCACGCCGTCCGCCGGAATATATTCTGAATCCGCCTTGCCAATCAGCGTATCACACCGGATTGTGATCGTCACAGTGCCGACGGCATTTTCTTTCCGGATGGGATTTTGTGTATAATATTCTTCCGGCGACTGAATCCGGAGCAGATACACAGTGCCGGATGCCGTCAGCATCAGCAGAATAATGCAGAAAAAATTCTTTCTGTTTCTTTTTTTCAGAATCCAGAGCAGAAAACATGCTGTCAGGCCTGTGCAGAGAATTATCAGATAGGCCGTTTTTTTCCAGTTTCCGGAAGATGATGCCGGCACAGGACTGACAATATTTCCGGAAGTTTCCGTAACAGTTTCTGTCTGCACGGAGGATGTGCTTGTCTGAGAAAGAATTTCAGATTCTGTTGCTGTCGTTGTGGAAGAAGCTGTGCTGTCCGTTGTCTGCGGAACAGTCGTTTCCGGAACTGTGCTCATTGCCGATGCGGAAGAAATAGACTCTGTTTCTGAAACAGTACTGATAATCTGTTCTGTTTCCTGCACGGGAATCAAGTCTTCCGTTTCCGGGAGCGTTTCGGGAATTTCAGGAATTTCAATAGCAGGAATTTCTTCCGGAATCGGAACAGGATTTTCTTCCGGGGCTGGTTCTTCCGGAACAGAAGCTGTCTCTTCCGGAGAGGACTGTTCCAGAATATACAGCGGCGGCTGTCCGTTCTGCATTCTCTGGTACGCCACAAAGGTATAGAATGCCTGTACAGTAGCCGTTTCATTGGAGCCGCCGTCATAAGTATGACAGTAACTGCCGTCATCCAGCCGGAAGGAGTCCATGCCCTGAAACAGCGAATTGCCGTTTTTGATAAATCTTTCATCCGAAGCACTGTCAATTCCGAGTGCCGAAAGCGCAGTGATAACCTGGGCTGTACTTTCCAGATTCTGCGTCCCGAAGCTCTGAAAACCGCCGTAATCCATCTGCCTGTCAGCGAGGAATGTCACAGCTCTGTCACATGCCTCCTGCACAGCGGAATTCTCCGGATAAGAAACGGCCAGTGCCTGCAATGTCATGGCCGTGACATCGATATCGCCGACTGTTCCCATCACAGCCCAGCCGCCGTCTTCCAGCTGCATGGAAAGCAGCTGTTCCGTCACGCCGGATGCCGTATAGCTTTCACAGACATAGCCGTTATTCAGCAGATGCAGACTGTAAATCCAGCTCATAATCCCCTGCTGACCGGAAGAAGTTTCAAGCGTTTCGGAGATATACGGCGTATCTTCTCCGGAAGCCGCAAAGGCAAGGGCATATTTCAGTCGGGCAGAGGCTGAATAAATTTCATGTTCTGCAAGATATGCTGTAAGTGCATCCCGGTAGGCAGAAAAATCATAGTCTCCGCTTTGTCTTAGTGCCAGAATATACCATTCTGAGGAAACGCCGGCATGTTCGGACAATGCGCCGTCAATCCAGTCCTGAATATTCTCCGCACCGGAACGGAGCAGCTGATAGTCTGTAATTCCCTGAAGATACGGCGTGACATCTTCGGCACAGACGGACAGGCGCACTGTGCAGGAACACAGCAGCACAGAAGCAAGAAAAAAAGAAACCAGTTGTTTGATCATAAAAAGCACTCCAGACTTTTCCGGAAACGAAAAATGCAGACACACTCTGCTGCCGCAGAATATGCCTGCTGTTTTGACATTCGTTTCAGACTCTTTCGTTTAATTTATCCAGAATCACGGGCAGTTCGGCATCGATTTTATCGTTGTCAAGCTGACAGGTACCGGCATTGGCATGACCGCCGCCGCCATAGGAAAGGCATAATTCGCCGATATTGAATTTCGAGTTCCGGTTAATGATTGACTTGCCGATCATGACAGCAGTATTCTGTTTCCGGAATCCCCACGCCACATGGACAGAGAGTTCTATTTCCGGGTGCATGGCATAGATCATAAATCTGTTTCCGGCATAGATTGTTTCTTCGTTTCTCAGATCGATGACAGCGACTTTGCCGTCAATTCTGGTAATGCGTTCCAGCTGTGCCCTGAACAGCTCCTGCTGTTCAAAATACAGATCAACACGTTCTCTGACATCAGGAAGCATAAGAACTTCTTCAATCGTATGACTGACACAGTAAGTAATCAGCTCCATCATCAGTTCATAATTAGAAATGCGGAAATTATGGAACCGGCCAAGACCGGTTCTGGCATCCATGAGAAAATTCATCAGAACCCAGTCAGTCGGGTGCAGAATCTCGTCTTTTGTGAAGTCGGCACTGTCGCCTTTATCCACGGCAGTCATAATTTCTTCCGAAACTTGCTTGAATGTCTCTTTGCCGCCGTAATAATCATAGACAACACGTGCCGCCGATTTGGCATCTCCGTCGATGATATATTTATCTTTATAGTCTTCCAGCTTATTGCGGATCAGTTCACTTTCATGATGATCGAAAGCAAGGCCGACTCTTTTATCAAACGGCAGATTAGTAGTGATATCATTTTCAGACAAATCAATTTTCCCATCCTGTACATCTTTGGGGTGGACAAATTTAATTTCTCCGATCATATTCAATTCTTTCAGAAGCATAGCGCAGACAAGCCCGTCAAAATCGCTTCTTGTCACAAGTCGTTTCATGAATTTTCCTCCGTATCACATTCAATGAATTCCGCAGCAGACTGCCGTCTGCCGACATTACTATATTATTATAGCACATTTTAACAGTTTTGTCAATAAATATTACAGGAATTTTTATCTTTTTTGAAAGTGACCGCTCCGGATGCAAAATTTTTAAAATTTTTTCAAAAAAACACTTGCAAAATATTTCCGGATCGTGTATAATAAATAATACAGATTCTTATCACAGAACAGAAATGAGGAATTTATTATGGCAGAACTGAAATTTGAAATTACAGAACACCTCGGCGAACTCGGCGATAATGGCCGCGGCTGGACAAAAGAACTCAATCTTGTCAGCTGGAATGACCGCGAACCCAAATATGATATCCGTGACTGGTCACCCGACCACAGCCGTATGGGCAAAGGTCTGACTTTGACCGCTGACGAACTTGTCAAGCTCCGCGATTTGCTCAACGGTCTGGAAGACCTCGACAGCTTTGAATAATCCCCGCAAACTTATTTTTCAGAAAGCAAGGTGAAAGCTATGCGTACCAAAGGAACAAAACTGATTACAGAAAACCGCCAGGCCAGACATGAATATTTCATTCTGGAAACGTTTGAAGCTGGCATCGAATTGACTGGTACAGAAGTAAAATCCATCCGGCAGGGCAGTGTTAACCTCAAGGATAGCTGGTGTTCTGTAGAAAACGGCGAACTCTTCATCAAACAAATGCATATTTCACCTTACGAAAAAGGCAACATCTTCAATCGCGATCCGATCAGAGTCCGCCGCCTGCTGATGCATAAAGCCGAGATTAACCGGCTTTTCGGCAAACAAAAACAGGACGGCCTGACTCTTGTGCCGCTCTCGCTTTATTTTAAAGATTCCCGTGTCAAAGTCCAGCTGGGGCTGTGCAAAGGCAAAAAACTCTACGACAAGCGCGAAGATGCTGCCAAACGCGATGCCAAACGAACCATCGACAGAGCTTTGAAAGAAAAAAATCACTGATTTTTTTCTAAACTGTAACTGAATTTTCATCAATTCCCTATTGACTTTTCCGGAAAAATAGTATATAATAAATATACTTTCATGGGGGCGTACCGGTTTCGACGGGGACTTTGCATCATGATAAGCGAGCAGAGGCTGCCAACCTCTTAAAAATGGCACGTTTTAAATATAAACGCTAAAAACAACATCACTGTTTCTTACAACAAAGCAGCTCTCGCTGCCTAAGTGTTCTAAGGAACAGCCTGCGGCCTGAGTCCGCAGGTGTCCTCTGCCGGAGTACCACGGCTGGCAGCTGGGCATCGACTAGTGGTGAACGTTCCGGCGGTATGTCCACGCCGCAGGAATGTATTTGGACTACTTTCACATACAGCCTGTTTGTCGGCGGCATGTGTGGGGAATGTTAGTAGATAAACTACGCTCGTAGAAAGTTGTGAGAATGGGTTTTCGGACAGGAGTTCGATTCTCCTCGCCTCCACTTATTCAAAATGCGTAATCTGAAAGGTTACAAAAATGCCTATATGCCGTAAAATCACGGTATATAGGCATTTTATTATTTCTAAATATTGGTAATCTTTTGAGGGTTCAATGCGGTTTTGCCCGTAATTCACCTTAAATACATAATTCTCAAAGGTGGGGGCTTTCCTCGAAAAATAATGAGGTAATGAGGCGAAAACAAAAAAACTGGCTTTTGATATATAAAATTTATTGAAATGTCACAAAGAAAATACGATAAAATATTGATTGTGAAAGAAATATCAAATGCAGTATGTTAGTTTACATATTTTACAAAATATATTTCAATTATCATATAATCATTTGACTACTCAACCAGATTAAATTTTTTTCCTTTTCTTGTGCTAAATATTACTAAAAATTTACGGGTTCAATACGGGGTCAGCTCGTAACTTACCTTAAATACATAATTCTTAAAAAGCTCTTTCTCCAAAAGAAAATGATAAAAAAGAGATTAAAATATATTTCAGCTACTTATGATTGAAAATATTTAATGCCCTACACGGGCAGTGGCACTCCGTGCAGGTGATTGCATCAAGCTATGCCACTGTTTTCCTCACTTCGTTCGTCAACAGTGCCACCCCTTCGGGGAGATTCTATTAAATATATTAGTATTATTTATATATTATATAAAATAATTATATAAATAATCAAAATAAATATATTTATATATAAAATTTAAAATATAGATAGTCGTGGGATATATTCTAAATTATAATCATATATGGAAATAAAAAATAATATCAATATTTTATTCTATTTCACTGAGATGTCGAGATAACGAGATGTTGTACCCACACAACAAATGCTATTCAGTGCAGATATTGAAGAAAGCTTTCCGAATAGTTACAAATGATACAGAACGTAAAGCATCCTTTCCGACCCATCTCCACATCTCAAAGGGCTAAGCAATCTTTCCAACCTATCAAAGTGTAAAGATGACTTTCCTATTTGTTGCTCACGTTGCGGAATCTGAATAGTTATTTCAGTTACATAACAATAGCGGAAACAGCCTGATTAAATGACTATTTCCGCTTATTTTTTGTGATTTAAGACTCTTGTTTCTTCTCATCAGGCTTATTCAAATGTTCCATAGCGTATTCACAGCACTGAATCACCAGTTGATTGAAAGAAATATCATGTTCTCCTGCTAAACGTTCCAGTTTCTCAATCAGCGTGTCGGGCATACGAATAGTTTTGTTGGATGCTGACGGCTTTCGGATTTCAAACATTTTCATCACCCCTTATCAATATTGTACATTGAATTTGTGGTTTATGATAAACTTAAAATAGCAATTAAAAATATATTGCAAAAAATATTTAAAAATCACTTGACATTTTAATTGCAATATGATATAATAAATACATGACTAAATAAGCTAAACAGCATATGTGAATGATAGGAGATAATAGTTATGGCTGGAAAAATGTGCCCAAAATGTAAGAAACTTACATTATTTGAAACTACAACAGGCAGAAAATGTTCTCAATGTGGCTACACTATCTATGTACCACCAAATGGAGGAATGGGGGGACTTGGAAAAAAATGTCCTATTTGTGGAAAAATGACTGTATTCAATGGTAAATGTACAAAATGTGGAGCAAAATCAGTTTAATAAATACAAGGAGGAACACATTATCACGGATGAACAAAATAAAAAATGTCATGTAGCTATTCATACTGCTTCAACGGCAGCTGCTGGTATTGGAGCAGGGTTGGCTCAATTACCTGGAGCAGATTCTGCTGCACTCGTACCTGTACAGATAACAATGATCTTAGCTCTTGGTAATATCTTTAATATTCCATTAACAGATTCAATGGCAAAAACTGTTTTATCTGAAACTGTTGCAACTATGGGTGGAAAAATTGCTGCTAAAGCGGCAGCTAATTTACTTGTAGGATGGGTTCCAGGTGTTGGCAATGCTGTTAACGCATCTGTAGCAGCTGGTATAACAGAATCTCTTGGTTGGCTTATTGCTAAAGATTTTGACCGTGAATCTCAAAGAAACGGATATTAATTTTCTATTTTTATTGAAATATATAATGATGAATAATATTGTTATAATTTTTTCAGACATTCTTTATAGTACAGAGCCTAAAAAACCCTTCAGGTATATACATATCCATTCAATTATATAACCACACAATAAAATCAGATACGGATAGTTACAAGGTTCGTAATATTCCGTATCTGATATTTTTTCTCTAAAAAGCTTTCAAAATATTCTCTATCGTTCTGAAATAGTGAGGGATTGGGGAATTGCCCGTATCAAATTAAGTTTCCAAATGTAAATTATAATAGTGATATTATAATATTTAATATCATGATATTTAATTTCAGGAGGTAACTTTATGGAAGAAGAAACGAGATACTGCGATTATTGCGGTGTGGAACTGGGTGAGGACGAAGGCACATGGGTTGGTGATTCCGATTTGCTTTGTGATGATTGCGTTGATGACCATTGTGTAACTTGTGACCATTGCGGAGAAATTGTTTGGAATCAGGACAGTGAAGATGATGACCATACTTTCCTGTGCAGAAGCTGCTATACCGATTATTACTCTCGCTGTGAATGCTGTGGAGTGATTATGCACAACGATTGCACGAGTTGGAGGCATGACCTCCCCTATTGCACTGATTGTTTTGATGAGTGTGTGCAGGAGATTGAGGAGTACAATTACAAGCCAGAACCGGAATTTTTCGGAGATGGTAATCTGTACATGGGTGTAGAATTAGAAGTCGATACGGGTGGAAAAGATGATGAAAATGCTCGTATTCTTAAAGAAATTGCCAATTCTGGTGATGAGCATATTTACATCAAAAGTGATGGAAGCTTAGAAGACGGCTTTGAAATTGTGTCACATCCAATGACCTTGAAATTTCACCAAGAAGAAATGGAATGGGAAGAGGTTCTGAAAGAAGCTGTGAATATGGGCTATCGTTCTCACCAGACTTCTACTTGTGGTTTGCACGTTCATGTAAACAGAAATGCTTTCGGTGATAATCAGGCGGAGCAGGAGGAAGTCATTGCTAAGATTCTGTTCTTCATTGAAAAACATTGGGCGGAAATATTCAAATTCAGCAGAAGAACTGAGTATAACATGAATCGCTGGTCTTCGAGATATGGTCTGGAAAAAACTGGAAAAGAAATCCTTGAAAAGGCGAAAGGCAACTACACAAGTCGCTATGTTGCCGTGAACTTGAAGAACTATTACACGATTGAATTTCGCCTGTTCAGAGGAACTTTGAAGTACAATACATTCATTGCCACATTGCAGATGGTTCAGAAAATCTGTGATGTGGCGATTTCTATGTCCCAAGAGGAGCTTGAAAATCTGTCGTGGTCTGAATTTGTCAGCAATATCAAGGAAAAAGAACTGATTCAGTATCTCAAAGAACACAGACTGTATGTAAACGAAAAAATCACAATTGAGGAGGATGAAGAGTAATGTGTGCAATTTTCGGATTTCTGGACTATAAGGGCATTCTCAGCAACGCAACGCTCAAAAAGCTTATCAATGCTTTAGCAGTAAATGCTGAAATCAGAGGAACAGATGCAACGGGTATTAGCTATGTGAACGGCGAGAATATTGTAACATTCAAGAAGGCAAAACCTGCTCACAAGGTGAAACTCTACTTCCCTGCTGGTACAAAAGCTGTGATTGGTCATACTCGTCTTGCTACGCAGGGAAGCGAAAAACACAACTATAACAACCATCCGTTCGAGGGGAAGACGGATGGTTGTTCTTTTGCTCTTGCCCACAATGGCGTACTGCACAATGATAAGAAATTAAAATTGCAATATGATTTTCCCGAAACAAAGATTGAAACGGATTCCTATGTTGCAGTTCAGTTGTTGGAACATCAGAATGTCGTTGATTTTGGGAGTATCAGAAATATTGCCGAAGAAGTCGAAGGCAGTTTTGTATTTACCATTCTGAAAAACGACAATACTCTGTTTCTGGTGAAAGGTTCTAATCCTATCACACTGTATCATTTCCCTGAATATGGTCTTTACGTTTACGCAAGCACCAAAGAAATTCTGGAAATGGCACTTCTGGAATCGGGCTTTGCAAAGTGCAAGCGTGAAAGAATTGCCCTAAACGAGGGTGATATTCTGAAAATTTCTGCTGATGGTAAAATCGAAAAATCACAGTTTGAAGTACAGGAAGATTTCTTCACTCCCTACAGATGGCATGATTATTGTGATTGGTACGAATGCAATGAATTTGAAGAAGATGATGTTATTCTGGATGATGATATTGCATTTCTTTGTTATTGCTTTGGAGTAGATGAAAAAGATATTGAAATTCTGCTTGATTATGGCTATACATTGACGGAAATTGAAGATTTGCTTCTCGATACTGATTGTTTTGAGGAAGCATTAGCACAGGCTAAAACGCTCTTGGATGAGTGTTAAGCATAAATATTTCTTATAGGAGGACAAACACATGGAAGAATTTGTAGCAGGTCTGATTTTAACTCTCGTAGTTGGAGGCATTGCAATTGCAGTCGAAATCAGCATGGAGGAAAACGGCGAGGAGGTGAAGTACATTGACACCGATTGAAATGTTTCTTGCAGGTGTGGCTTGTGCCATGGAAATCCTGACTCTCTTCAAGAGAAAGAAGTAAACTAACCGCATGGGATGGGGCTTTCTTGCCCTGTCCCCACTTTTTTGGAGGTACGAAAATGAAAACCGAAACCGCAAATATCAAGAGCAAGGCACTGTTCTCAGATGACAGAAGTCACAGATTGCTTTTACGCAAAGAATGGGACAAAACTAAGAAAACGGCTATGATTATCATGATTAACCCGAATACCGCTGATACGTTGAATATGGACTTGACAACAATGTTGGTGATTAACAACCTCAATGAATTGGGCTTTGGATGCGTAAATATTGCAAATCTTTATAGTAAGATTATGCTGAAATTATCGCTCCGTTTCAATTCTGACGAAGATTTGTTGCATGAAGAAAATGACACAATTATTCAGCAATATGCACAGATGTCGGATGCCGTTATCATTGCTTGGGGGACTGCCGGAAACACCAGTCAGCGTGTTCGTGACCGCAAAGATGAGCTTCTGGAAGTCCTTGAACCGTATACAAATAAACTGTATCAGATTGGCGAAAAGGGCTATCATCCTTTGACTCCTGCAATCCGTGCAAACTGGGAACTTGAACCGTATAATTTGGAGGTAGATG
>DFJS01000001.1 GCA_002373165.1 Ruminococcus sp. UBA3665 | reverse complement strand
GTTTCAGGGTCGCCGAAACGGCAGTTATATTCAATTACTTTCGGGCCGTCCGGAGTCAGCATCAGGCCGAAATACAGACAGCCCGTGAACGGACGGCCTTCTTTCTGCATGGCCTCGATTGTCGGCTGAAAGATTTTCTTCATGCATTCGTCAGCGATTTCGCCGGTATAATACGGATTCGGAGCAATGGTACCCATACCGCCTGTATTCAGGCCTTCGTCATTGTCGAGTGCTCTTTTGTGATCCATAGAAGAAATCATCGGAACAACTGTTTTTCCGTCCGTAAAAGATAATACAGAAACTTCCGGCCCGGTCAGAAATTCTTCAATTACGATATGCGAACTGCTTTCGCCGAATTTTTTCTCATCGATCATAGCTCTGACTGCTTCGGCAGCTTCCTGTTCATTCTGTGCCAGAATCACGCCTTTGCCGAGTGCAAGGCGGTCTGCTTTGATAACAGTTGGATAAGAATTCTGTTTTTTGATATAGGCAATGGCATCTTCGCTGTTGTCGAATACTTCATAAGCCCCTGTGGGAATCTGATATTTTTTCATGAGATTTTTAGAAAAAATCTTGCTTCCCTCGATGACTGCGGCATTGGCGCGGGGGCCGAATGTTTTGAATCCGGCTTTCTGCATTTCGTCAACCATACCCATCACCAGCGGGTCATCCGGCGCAACGAATACCCAGTCCGGCTGGATTTCCTGTGCGAGCTTCACCATGCCGGGAATATCCGTTGCCTTGACATCAAAGCATTTTGCATATCTGGAAATACCGCCGTTTCCGGGAGCACAGAACAGCTCTGGTTTTTTATCGCTTTCGGCGAGTTTCATAATAATGGCATGTTCACGGCCGCCGCCGCCGACAACTAAAATTTTCATCATCAAGACTCCTTATGTTTTAAAATATATGCTTCAATCGCTGATGCACAGCAGACCAGTACCAGTGCCGCCGTCTGCACCGGAAGAAGATTCACAACATGCTGATACCGCATTCTGATACTGAATGCACCAAGCACACCTGTACCATGAAAAACTCTGGCTATCAATGTCACGCCAAAGTTCTGAATCAGCCAGTTCAGCACGATTCCGATAAAATACAGCACTGCCGGAAGTGCCACACTGCTTTCTGCATGATTTTCAGAAATTTCTTTCTGCAAGGCACTTCTCAGGCAAGACCATGCAAACGGTATCATACAGCACTGTCCGACTGCATAGAGTGCCGGAAGACTCAGCGGAATTTTGATATCTGCCCAGCTGCTGTATGTACCCGAAAGCGGCATAACACATGCAAGAAAAATCAGAACTGCATTAAATGCAATCCAGCCGATTTCCAACCAGAATGCCATCCATGCCAGTTTTTTAGTAGTTTCCGGTTTCTGTATCATGATTCTGTTACTCCTTAATAGCCGTATTTCTCATCCTGATATGCCTGATGCAGACGCTTTGCCCCCAGCCACATACAAGTCTGTGCCAGTGTGTTGACAATTTCTGCCAGCCAGTTCATCAGAGAAGAACTGTCAAATTTTGATGCAAGAAATACCTGAATCATATTAAATGCGTATGCGCTGATGAAAAATACAGCAATCATTTTATTTTTCTTCACGCCGATTGCAGTCAGACTTCCGTAAAATACCGTCGTGCCCAGAAATGTCAGTATAATAAACGGCATTTTGCTGGCCATGACAGGAACAGCAGAAAAATTTTCATAATCTGATTTTTTTTGTTTTGTTCCGGCAAACCGCACCGTACTGAATGCCGCCAGCACAAATCCCGTTGACTGTACCGGAAAAAAGGAATCTGATAATATTGCATAATCACAGATTCCCAGTACGAGCAGCATCTTCCAGACTGCCTTCATCATTCCGGCTAAAAATATCATAATACCGCCTGCCGAAAACATGCTGTACTGTGCCTGTGACATGTTCGGATAAAACGCTTTCATCAGTTCGACAGTCCCGAAAAAGAACAGCACCACAGGCACAATATCCAGCAAAGCAAGCGGAAGATTCCATTCTCCCATAAATCAGATTAATGATGGAACAGTCTGATTCCCGTAAAGGCCATTGCAATATGATACTGATTGCAGACTTCAATTACATTATCATCACGGATAGAACCGCCGGGTTCAGCAATATAGGCAACGCCGCTCTTCTTGGCACGTTCGATATTATCGCCGAACGGGAAGAAGGCATCCGAACCAAGGCAGACATCTGTATTTTTTGCAAGCCAGGCCTTTTTCTCTTCTGCTGTGAAGACTGCCGGCTTTGTCTTGAAAATTCTCTGCCATTCGCCGTCGCGGAGAACATCTTCATATTCATCGCCGATATAGACATCAATTGCATTGTCTCTGTCGGCACGGCGGATATTATCGACGAAATCCAGACCCAGCACCTGCGGAGACTGACGAAGCCACCAGTTATCGGCTTTCTGACCGGCAAGGCGTGTGCAGTGAATTCTGGACTGCTGACCTGCACCGATACCGATTGCCTGACCGTCCTTGACATAGCAGACAGAATTTGACTGCGTATATTTCAGCGTAATCAAAGAAATCATTAAATCATCGAGCTTGTCAGCCGGGATTTCTTTATTTTCCGTTACGATATTGGATAATAATTCTTTGTTAATATCAAGTTCATTTCTGCCCTGCTCGAATGTGATGCCGTAAACCTGTTTATGCTCGATGGGAGCAGGTTTATAATTCTCATCCATCTGGAGAATGCAGTAAGTGCCTTTTCTCTTGGATTTGAGAATTTCCAGAGCTTCGTCATCATAAGCCGGAGCAATTACGCCGTCAGAAACTTCACGCTGAATCATCCTGGCTGTGCAGACATCGACTTTATCGGAGAGTGCAATAAAATCGCCGTAAGAAGACATTCTGTCCGCACCTCTTGCGCGGGCGTAAGCACTTGCTAAGGGCGTGAGTTCGCCCAGATCATCTACCCAGTAGATTTTTTTGAGTGTATCACTCAGAGGTCTGCCGATTGCCGCACCTGCCGGAGATACATGCTTGAAAGAAGTTGCTGCACAAACGCCGGTAGCCTTCTTGAGTTCCTGCACCAGCTGCCAGCCGTTGAGAGCATCCAGCAGATTGATATAGCC
>DFJS01000066.1 GCA_002373165.1 Ruminococcus sp. UBA3665 | reverse complement strand
GTTCAAGTCCTTTTATCCGCACTTTTCTTTTTTCTGATAATTAAAAATAAAAGAAAGTGTGATTATAATGACAAATCCAGGTCAAAAGCACTATACGGCAGAAGAATTCTTTGCCATGCTTCCCGAAAGCAATTCCCAGAGATGTGAACTCATCAACGGGGAAATCATCGCGATGGCCTCCCCCAGTGAACTGCATCAGGATATTGTTCTTGGAGCAGGCAGTACAATCCGGGACTACATCAGAAAAAATAAAGGAAACTGCAAAGTCATGATTGCTGCCTTTGATGTGAAACTCGCCGAAGATGTAGTTGTGGTTCCTGATGTCTCCGTTATCTGTGACCCTTCCAAACTGGACGGAAAACGCTGCAACGGTGCGCCTGACTGGGTCATCGAAGTAACATCTTCCAACCGGCAGGATGATTTAATCACCAAATATTCTCTCTATCAGAAATACGGCGTAAGAGAATACTGGATTGTTGACCCCAAATATCAGAAAACATTGGTATATTTCTTTGAAAAAAGTGACCTGCCTAATATTTATACGTTCGATACGCCTGTTCCTGTTGAAATTTATCAGAGAAATTTAACTCTTACTGTTTCTGAACTGCTGTAATATCAGAACCCGGATTTCTGAATTTTTCAGAATCCGGGTTTTTTTAATTTCAGCCAATGACAATGAAGTCTGAAAGTGCATAGCCGGTATAATTTTTCCAGCTGATGACATACCAGTTATTCGCCAAACCGTAAACTGTAACCGCTTCCCCGTTCGGAATGGATGTGATCCTTGCCCCGTTGATACTCGGATAACTCCGCAGATTCAGCCCGGAACCGTCCGTTATTACCACGCCCTTGACAACAGCAGTGGGCGTAATAAACGGAATTCCGAAATAATCGCAGAGTGATTCTGTCAGATTGGCCGCGATTTCGTCAAGATTATCCCGAATCCATTCCGCATCCTGCTGGTTGTCATGATAGCCCAGTTCGCAGAACACAGCCACAGCATTGGTTCGTGTGACTTCTCCCAGCGTGACAGTTGGCCGGGCGTTGACTTTTAAAGGAATAGGATAAACGCTCTTCATATTATTTGCGATAGTGATAGCAAGTCTTTCGCTGGCCATGCTGTACGGAGAATAATAAATATCCACCCCGCGGAGCTGACCGCTCATGCTTTCCGGCGCAGCATTGGAGTGCAATGCAATATGCACATCGTAATAAGCGGCATTGGAATCGGCAATGGCCCCGGCGGCGGCACGATTGGGATCGTTTCTGACAAAGGCAATGCCGCTTGCCCTGAGATACGGTTCCATCGCATCGGCCAGAAGATTCATGTATTGTTCTTCATTGCCGCCGATGATATACGGATTGAACTCCTGCGCGGAAGGACTTTTCTGATTCCGGATTTATCATAAAAAAGACGTAAAAACGTCATTTTATTTTAATATTTTCTGATTTTTATCCTGAAATATATCTTAAAATTTCGTCCTGTTACTCACTCTGTTACACACGGGAAAAACTGCTATTGGAAATAAAACACTTTCCCCTTTGCACGGAACGGCAGTCTTCTGCCTTCCGGAATCAGAAAAGCATGTTCATGATGTACTTTCAGATCAGATTCGATATAAGCATCTGTAATAATCAGGACAGGTGCATTTTTCGGGAAATCTTTTGCATTTTCCAGAAGGTCAACAGCAGGCTGCAAAACCGTACCGCCTCGGCCTTTGACCATGACGCGCCCGGCGATATCCTCCGGCGTGATGTAGCCGGCATCATACGCTTCTGCATCGCAGAAAACCACTCTTACAAAAGGAACGTCTTTTGCTACAGAATAGCTTGCCGCCGCTCCCAGAGCCTTGCCGATCATAACGGGCGACATCGAGCCGGATGTATCAATAATCACTCCATACGTGCGGCTGAACTCCGGCAAATCTGCCGGCACCCAGCTTGGACGGGGTATATCCGGGGTACTGCTTTGTCTTCTGCTTGGCCGGGCATAAGTACGATGTTTTTCCAGTGCCGGAAACCAAATGTCAAATAATTTTGCAAGCTCCACGTCCCACGGAATCGGCGGCATGGAAAGCGATTTGATTTCTTCGATCAATCCGGCCGGGATATATCCTCTTCCCGTGGAGGTATGATATTCCAGACCGCTTCTCAATGCGTTTTTGCAGAAATCATCCAGAGAAGTGGAATGATTTGCATTAGAATTCCAGCCTTTGTCGATGATATCGCCTTTTCCGTACCCTCTGAACGTATCGAATTTTGAATTTTTACGGATATTTTCCGTCAGAATATCATAAATTTCCTCTGCGGACTGATTTTTCAAAGATTCGTCATACAGCAAGCCGTTTTCGGGCATTTCTCCGATCTGCATTTCATGCAGCCAGCTGTTGACAACAAAATCACATGCAACATTCCAGAGATACGGGTCACGGCCGTTTCGTCTTGCATGATGCTGCAATCCGGCGTGTAAATATTCATGCGCGAGTACAAATTTCCATTCTTCCAGAGTCAGCCCCGCGGCAGGATTGACATAAATTTCAGCATCTGTTACATTGACAGCGGCAATTTGAATATCATCCAGACCGGCTCTTTCCATCGTACTGATAATCTGAAAGCCTGTTGCCAGTCCGCCCAGCAGCGGATAGTGATTGATAAACCAGTCAGCCGCCTTCTGCATGACAGATTTATGCTTTCTGTCTTCCGGCGATACATCCCCTGCTCTGTCAATGACAGTGCGTACAGAATCTGCCAGAGCATAGGCGAATTGTGTCATATAATGATTTTTGCCGTACCGATATATCAAAGGCTTCTCTGTGCCGATCATATCAGGGAATTCCCCGGCAGTGCCGAACCGATTGCTTTCCGCTGAAATATGCCGTTCTGTCAGCAGGTCATAAATTTTCTGTTCGCTTGTGGCCGAACCGAATTCATTCAGCAGAATCAGGTCAATATCCGTACTGCCGAATTTGATATCTGCCAGAAATTTTGCGATGAAAATATCACATGCCATATTCCAGAGATCAGGCTCGTAACGATTGACCCACTGCTGTTGTTTTTCAGAAATTTTCTGCCAGTAGCCGGGCATACGGTCGGCATCAAAATGCCCGAACGAAAGATGAAGCATACAGTGTGCGATGATATACGCCCATTCTTTCGGCGTTCTGTCACAGTCTTTATTCAGATAGATGCTGCCGGAAGAGGAAACTTTTGCAGGGATATTTTTTCCAAGCCGATTTTTCTGAACAATTTGTTCAGAAATACTCAGCCGGCCAAACAGCGGATGCTGACGAACTAAAGCCAGCCCGTCAAGGAGCTGTTGTTCATTTGGTGAAATTTTTGTTTCTGTTTTTTTCTTTGCCATTGTTTCTCTATAACAAATCAGATATAATTAGTCAGTTTTGGAGAATATGAAGGGTATGCAGGGTTATATAGTCTCTTTTATATATTTTTAAAAAATATATTTTTTCGTGCGAAGGGATAGTAAACCCTTCATACCCTGCATTTGTTATCATACTATTTGATATGATAATTACTGTTCCAAATTTTGTCTGCTCAGCGGACATTTTCAGTCAGCGGGGAGGGTTGGGAGGGTTACTACACCCCTGCTAAATAAAAAATTGGAATATCAAAATATAGAAAGGGTACTGTACAAGCCTCCCAACCCTCCCTGACTGGTAAATTCCGATTTAATTTATTTATCGTTCTTAATAAGCCGAGGAAGGTCACGGATAATCTCAATCATGAACCATTCCGGCAGTACTTTTCCGTCATCAGAAGAAACTATCATCTGCGCCAGTTCAAGATTAATATGCGATAGATCTTTGATTAAAGCTTTTGCTCTGTGTGTGAGATACTGTGTATTCCTGTCCATCTTCTGTTTATCATCCGGCAGTTCCATAAGCAGTTTTGCACGGAAACTCTGCGACACAAAATAGAGCACGTCTCTGTCTTTCGGGTCAGAGGGGAATCTTGCCTCGCCTTTGATAATCTGATTTAATAAATTCTTATTGCCCAGATTCTTCACAAATGCCAGGAACATTCCGGCATGGCTTGCTGATACAGAACCATAGGCAAGCACCCGAAGAATGCTTTCCGGAACATCTTTTTCTCCTGCGCCGTATGCTTTCAGCGCATCGCTGAGCATATGCC
>DFJS01000019.1 GCA_002373165.1 Ruminococcus sp. UBA3665 | reverse complement strand
GTTGTCAGCGGCAAGGGCGGCGTAGGAAAATCGCTGGTTTCTTCCATGCTCGCCGTTGGTATGCAGAGAGCCGGCAAACATGCCGCTGTCCTCGATGCCGATATCACTGGCCCTTCCATTCCGAAGGCATTCGGTGTGCATGACAAAGTCCTCGGCAACGAACTGGGCATGATTCCTGCACGTTCCAAAATGGGAATTGATATCATGTCCGTTAATCTGATGCTGGAACATGATACAGACCCTGTTATCTGGAGAGGCCCTGTCATCGCCGGAGTAGTCAAGCAGTTCTGGACAGATGTCATCTGGCAGGATGTGGATTATATGTTTGTCGATATGCCCCCCGGAACCGGCGACGTGCCGCTGACCGTTTTCCAGAGCATTCCCGTTGATGGTATTATTATTGTCACATCGCCGCAGGATCTTGTTTCCATGATTGTCCAGAAAGCTGTCCGCATGGCCGAAATGATGAATATTCCTGTTCTGGGTCTGGTGGAAAATATGAGCTATGCCGTCTGCCCTGACTGCGGAAAGAAAATTATGGTCTACGGCGAAAGTCATACTGCCGAAATTGCCGAAACATATCATATTCCGCTGCTGGCGCAGCTGCCGTTTGACCCGTCACTGGCAAAATGCTGTGACCTGGGCGTGATCGAACTGCATGAATGTACGGCAATCGATTCTGCCGTTGCCTGTCTTCTTGGCGAATAATTTCCCGAAATGCCGTCTGTTTTTGTGCAGACGGCATTTTTTATCAAAAATTCAGAAAATAAAGTCTTCTTTCCGGTAAACTTTCTTGACAAATATCCGGATTTGTGATAAAATAAAATTGGTATCATGTTCCGGCGCAATGCCGGACAGTGTGGACGTGAAGGAGGCAGATTCATGAAATTGATTTCAATTGTTGTTCCATGCTATAATGAAGAAGAAGTACTCCCGTTATTCTACGAAGAAATTCAGAAAATTATGCGGCAGATGAAAGAAGAACATGACGAGCTAAGCTTTGAACTGGTGTTTATTGATGACGGTTCCCGTGACAAAACTCTGGTGCTGCTGAGAGAAATGGCACTGAAAGATCAGCGGGTCAGATATATTTCTTTTTCCAGAAATTTCGGAAAAGAAGCCGGTATGTTCGCCGGGCTGGAAAATGCCAGAGGTGATTATGTTGTCGTGATGGATGCCGATTTGCAGCATCCGCCCGCATTTCTGCCTAAGATGTATAATTTTGTCAAAGACGGCGAATATGACTGCGCTACGACAAGACGCGTCAGCCGAAAAGGGGAATCGAAAATCCGTTCTGCCTTTGCAAGATTGTTTTATAAAATCATGAATAAAATTTCACAGACTGAGATTGTGGACGGCGCACAGGATTTCCGCTTCATGTCCCGGCAGATGGTCAATGCAATTCTGGATATGCATGAGTATAACAGATTTTCAAAAGGCATTTTCAGCTGGGTGGGATTTAAAACCAGATATATCGAATATGAAAACGTCGAACGCGCTGCCGGCGCAACTTCCTGGTCATTCTGGGGACTGTTCCGCTATTCGCTGGAAGGAATTATCGCCTTTTCCACTGCGCCGCTGATGATTGCCTGCATTCTGGGCATTCTTGCCTGTCTGGTCGGCTTTGTTCTGCTGATTGTCTGGATTGTACAGGCTGTGCAGGGGGATATCATGAAAGCACAGACAGGCATGATGTGCGCCCTGTTCCTGCTGGGCGGACTGCAAATGTTCTGCACAGGCATTTCGGCACAGTATCTGGCTAAAGCCTATATGGAATCCAAGCACAGGCCTATTTACCTGATGCGCGAAAATGAAGAAATCTACCGCAGCAGACAGCAAAGCTCCGGAATCGGGGAGAGCTGACCTGTGAACAGTCAGACAAAATTTCTGATTTCCATGCTGTTTATCGTCGTGATTATTCTGTGTGTGGTGCTGACAAGATTTTATTTCGATGTCACGAAAAATACAGAAAACAGTACCCGTGAAAACCGTGTGGAATCTGTCGTCCGCAGTTTTGGCGATATTCAGGTATTCCGGAGCGACGGCGGCAGTTACGGCCTGCTGAATGCCGATCTTTCTGTGCTGGTCGAACCGGACTGGCTGGAAATTCTGGATGTGACCGAAAAACTGGTGCTTGTCTCTGCTCGGATGGATAATCAGGTTCTGACAGGCGGCATTGATTATGAGGAAAATATCATCCTGCCGTTTGTATTCCGTTCGTTTCAGGATCTGGGGGACGGCTGGCATCTGGGCACAGTTGCCGAGGACGGCCGCTGTATTGTCTATGATAAAAATTATCAGCCCGTGTTTCAGGAAAGTTTTGTCTCAGTGACGTATGAAAATCATGTTATGACACTCCGGAACGAAACAGAACAGTTTGTCTATGATATGACAGATTCTGTGCCCGTTCTGCAAAGTGCCGAGTTTGGTTTTCCTGTTTCAGATACGCTTTCCCTGAACTGGAAAATTTCCAACAGGTTTTATTTATTATCTCTCTCGGCGGCGGATCTGCGCCGGATTAATCAGATTGCCGCCGATTATCTGCAAATGCTCCGGGAAAATAATTTCCGTAATCTGGCACAGGTGACAACAAGCGAATATTTCAGCACGCTGGTCAAATCAGATATAATGCGCGGTCTGGAGCCGGAAAGCATCAGCAATTTTTCTTTCTCGCGCCGCGAAAGCGGAGCATATGATTTTACGTTCCAGATTGCCTGCCGCAGGGCACAGGAACGGAAAGAACTGAAACTGCATTTATACCTGCGGAAAAATGCAGAAAATCAAATGATTCTGACAGTGGCAGATATCAGCTCTGCCGCTGAGGAATAAATTTTTTTATTGCAGTCAGAAACCGTGCCGCACTGCAATCAGTTTTTTAAATTTCATGCACGGAGAAACGAGGCATTTTATGTCAAAAAAAGTAGCAGTCATCATGGGCAGTGACAGCGATTTCCCGATTGTGCAGAACACTCTGACAAAACTGAAATCGTTCGGAATTCCTTACGAGGTACATGTAATTTCTGCCCACCGCACGCCCATAGCGGCCGCATCGGTCGCCAAAAAGGCAGAAGAAAACGGAGTAGGCGTAATTATCGCCGCTGCCGGAAAAGCCGCACATCTGGCCGGTGTGCTTGCATCTTATACAATTCTGCCGGTAATCGGAATTCCAGTCAAGTCCAGTGCGCTTGACGGTATGGATGCATTACTGTCAACAGTGCAGATGCCCCCCGGAATTCCGGTTGCCACTGTCGCAATTGACGGCGCAGCAAATGCGGCTATTTTAGCAGCGCAGATTCTCGCGCTTTCTGACCCCGCTCTAGCCCAGGATTTGCATCAGATGAAAGCGGATATGGCCGACGGTGTGAGAAAAAAAGATGCCGCTGTCCAGAAAATGGCGGAAGAATTATAAGTTTTTATTATTTTTTGGAGGTTTTTTGAAATGGAAAATATCATCAAAGGCGAACAGCTCTATGAAGGCAAGGCAAAAAAAGTGTATGCTACCAATGATCCCGATCTGGTAATTGTTGATTATAAAGACGATGCCACTGCATTCAACGGCGAAAAAAAAGGTACTATCACTGGCAAAGGCGTAATCAATAACAGAATGACAAACTATATGTTCAAAATGCTCCAGGAACAGGCCGGCATTCCGACTCACCTGGTAGAAGAGCTTTCCGAACGTGAAACACTTGTCAAGAAAGTCGAAATCCTGCCGCTGGAAGTAATTATCAGAAACGTTGCCGCCGGTTCGTTCTCCAAGAGAATGGGCGTGGAAGAAGGCAGACAGCTCCTGACTCCCATTCTGGAATATTCTTATAAAAATGACGACCTGGGCGACCCGTTCATCAATGATTACTATGCCCTTGCCCTGGGTCTGGCTACCAAGGAAGAACTCGCCAAAGTTGCCGAATATGCATTCAAAGTCAATGCATTTATGCTGGATTTCTTCAAAAAGCTGAATATCGACCTGATTGATTTCAAAATCGAATTTGGCCGTTTCCATGGTGAAATTCTGCTGGCAGATGAAATTTCTCCGGATACCTGCCGTTTCTGGGACAGCACAACACATGAAAAGCTTGATAAGGACAGATTCCGCAGAGATATGGGCGGCGTGGAAGAAGCTTATCAGGAAATCATGAAAAGACTGATGGGAGAATAATATGGGCGGATTTTTCGGAGCAGCATCGGAAAACGACTGTATTACAGATGTCTTTTTTGGTACAGACTATCATTCCCACCTCGGCACCCGCCGGGGCGGAATGACTGCTTACTGCAAGACGCATGGCTTTCAGAGAAGTATCCACAGTATTGAGAATTCTCCGTTCCGGACAAAGTTCGAGAATGATATTAATTCTATGCACGGAAATCTCTGCATTGGCTGTATCAGCGATACAGACCCTCAGCCGATTTTAATGCGTTCTAAATTAGGCCTGTTTGCTGTGTGCAGCATCGGCATTATTCAGAATACAAAAGAACTTGTGGAAGAACTGCTGGAAAGCGGCTGCGCCAGCTTTGAAGCAATGAGCAGCGGCAATATCAATTCCGGCGACCTGATCGGCGCACTGATTTCGCAGAAAAATAATTTCACAGAAGGCATACGGTATGCACAGGAAAAAATCATAGGCACTATGTCCCTGATTCTTCTGACGGAAAACGGCATCATCGCCGCCCGCGACAAACGCGGCAGACTGCCGATTATCATCGGCAAACGCGAGGACGGTTACTGCCTGTCACTGGAATCGTTCGCGTTCCAGAAGCTCGGCTATTATTTTCATAAAGAACTCAAGGCCGGAGAAATTGTCATGCTGACATCCAAAAGCTGTGAAACGCTCTCGCCCGGTCATGACGAAGATCTGAAAATCTGTTCGTTCCTGTGGACGTATTACGGCTACCCGAACGCGGTCTATGAAGGCGTAAATGTTGAAGTCATGCGTGCCAGAAACGGCGAAATCATGGCCGAAAATGATATGAAAGCCGGCCGCCTGCCGGATGTGGATTACGTCTGCGGCGTACCCGATTCCGGTACACCCCATGCTATCGGCTATGCCAACAGGAGCGGCATTCCGTTCGCCAGACCGTTTATTAAATATACCCCTACCTGGCCGAGAAGCTTTATGCCTACCAGTCAGAAACTGAGAAATCAGGTCGCCAAAATGAAATTAATCCCCGTGCATGAACTCATCGAAGGCAAAAAATTATTATTCGTCGATGACAGCATCGTAAGAGGCACACAAATGCGCGAAACAGTGGAATTTCTTTACGAAAACGGCGCAAAAGAAGTCCATATGCGCTCGGCCTGTCCGCCGATCATGTACGGCTGCAAATATCTGAATTTTTCAAGAAGCACTTCCGAAATGGAACTCATCGCCCGTCAGGTAATTGATTCATTCGAGGGTGCGGAAGGCGTGAAGCATCTGGATGAGTACAGCAATTCTGAAACAGAACGCGGCAGAAAGCTCCGTGATGAAATCTGCCGGAGACTGAAACTGACTTCTCTGGAATTCCAGTCACTGCCGGGCACGGTCAAAGCAATCCAGAAGCCGGAATGTCATCTTTGTACTTACTGCTGGAACGGAAAGGAATGATCTGACTTGCAGAATGAGGAAATCCATGAAGAGTGCGGCGTATTTGGCGTATATCTGAAAGAAACTTCTGACATTGCGCCGCTGACTTATGCCGGTTTGTTCGCCCTTCAGCACAGAGGGCAGGAAAGCTGCGGCATTGTCGTGAATGACAAGGGCGTTTTTTCACATCATAAAGATACAGGATTAGTTCAGGAAGTGTTCAGTCAGTCCGTGATTAATTCGCTGGGGCAGGGGAATATTTCCATCGGTCATGTGCGCTATTCCACTACAGGAAGCAATAACAGAGTCAACGCACAGCCGCTGGTTGTCCGGCACGTGAAAGGCCCGCTTGCCATTGCCCATAACGGAAATCTGGTCAATGCACACATGCTCCGGGAGCGTTATGAACTCAAAGGCGCAATTTTTCAGTCTACAAATGATACTGAAGTGATTTCCTACTGCCTGACGGAACACAGACTCCAGAAAGATTCGATTGAACGCGCGGTAGAACATGCTATGTATGATCTGAAAGGCGCATATTCTCTGGTAGTCATGTCGGCACAGAAACTCATTGCCGCCCGCGATCCCAACGGATTCCGGCCGCTGGTCATGGGAAGCTTTCCGGACGGCAGTGTCATCTTTGCTTCGGAAACATGCGCCCTCGATGCCGTCGGCGCAGCATTTGAACGCGACCTGCTCCCCGGAGAAATCATCGTTGCCGAACCCGAAGGCCTCCGGTCAATCCGGACACACTGCGGCAGAAAGTCTTCTATGTGCGTGTTCGAGTATGTCTATTTTGCAAGGCCGGATTCTGTTCTGGAAGGATGCAGTGTGCACAGAGCAAGACTCCGCGCAGGAGAATTTCTCTGGAAAGAACATCCTGTAGAAGCCGATGTCGTGATCGGCGTACCGGACAGCGGTCTGGATGCCGCACTTGGATTTTCTCATGCATCCGGAATTCCCTATGGAGTCGGATTTATCAAAAATCGCTATATCGGCAGAACTTTCATTCAGCCCAGCCAGCAGCAGCGCACCAGTTCTGTGAATTTAAAGCTGAACGCTGTGAGAGAAACTGTCGCCGGAAAACGTGTTGTCCTGATCGATGACAGCATTGTCCGGGGGACGACTTCTGCCAGAATTGTGAAGCTTCTCCGGGATGCCGGAGCAAAAGAAATTCATTTTATGGTATCCTGTCCGCCGTTTGTGAGTCCGTGCTATTTCGGCGTAGATATCGACAGCAAAGAACATCTGATTGCCTGCCGGATGAGTATTCCGGAAATCTGCCGGGAAATCGGCGCAGATTCGCTCGGCTATCTCAGCACAGAGGGCGTGAAGCAGATTGCACAGGAGGCAAAATGCGGCTTCTGTACAGGATGCTTTACAGGCGATTATCCTGTCTCTGTTCCGGCAGAAATGCCGAAAAATAAATTTGAAAATAAAATAGGAGAAAAATCATGAGTAATAGTTTTTCTGAAAGTTATAAAAAAGCCGGCGTGGATGTCACAGCCGGTTATGAAGCAGTCCGCCTGATGAAAGAACATATCGCAAAAACTAATATCACGGGCGTGCTGTCCGGCATAGGCGGTTTCGGCGGCTTGTTTGAACCCGATCTAACCGGAATTGAAAAGCCTGTTTTCGTCTCCGGAACAGACGGTGTCGGCACTAAGCTGAAAATTGCCTTTCTGCTCGACAAGCATGATACGGTCGGAATTGACTGTGTTGCCATGTGCGTGAATGATATTATCTGCTGCGGCGCAAAGCCTCAGTTTTTCCTGGATTATATCGCTGTTGGAAAGAACTATCCGGAAAAAGTCGCCCAGATCGTTTCCGGCGTGGCCGACGGCTGCGTGCAGGCAGGCTGTGCGCTGATCGGCGGCGAAACGGCAGAAATGCCCGGCTTCTATCCTGTGGATGAATATGACCTTGCCGGTTTTGCAGTCGGCGTTGTGGATAAGAAAAAAATCGTCAATACAGAATCCCAGAAGGCCGGCGATGTGCTGATTGCCCTGAAATCTTCCGGCGTACACTCAAACGGTTTTTCGCTGGTCAGAAAAGTATTCGATGTCAGTGCCGGCAAGCTCTCGATGCGTTTTGACGAACTCGGCGCAACACTGGGCGAAACGCTTCTGACTCCGACTAAGATTTATGTCAAGCCCGTGCTGAAACTCATGGAAAGCGTGACAGTCAAGTCTGTTTCTCATATTACAGGCGGCGGCTTTTATGAAAATATTCCGCGCTCGCTTCCGAAGGGCATTTCGGCGCATATTAAAAAAAGCGATGTCCAGATTCTGCCGATTTTCGAGTTAATCGCCAGAACAGGCCATATTCCGGAGCGCGATATGTTCAATACGTTCAATATGGGCGTGGGTATGATTCTGAGTGTTGCACAGGAAGATGCCGACAAGGCAGTTCAGATTCTGAATCAGGCCGGGGAAGATGCCTATATCCTGGGAGAACTGACAGAATCCGAAGAGGGCGTAATTCTGGAATAATCTGATTGTATGAATTTTATCATATTTGTACTCTGCGTTATGATTCTGGCAGGATACAAAATTCTGCTTCTGGGCATTGTGAAAGCTTTTTCCAATATTCTGGCCGCGGCAGACAGGCCGGATAAAATTGCACTGGCCGTCGGATTTATTATCACGCTGATTTTGATTTTAACAGGATTCGGCGAAAAAATTCTGCTTGTCGAATGTGCAATGCTGATGCTCTGGAATGTGATACAGCTGCTGCGGATGAGTCATCTGACAGGCCGGGCGATGCAGTCAGCGGCTGTTCTGAAAAAATATGAATTAAAAATTCTGAAAATTTATTATTCTGAAAAAAACAGAGGCATCCAATGCGATGCGTATTCTTTCTATGCGCCTGTCATGTGCTATGATGCAGACGGTCAGGAAACAGAAGCTGTTTCCCGGCTGTGGTCACAGAATATGAATCTGGAAAAAGAAACAGAATATGAAATCTGCTATAGCATGAAAAATCCGGAAATTTTCTGGTTCCCGGAACAGAAAGACAAGCTGGTTCTGCCTTACCGGACAGGCTTATGTGTTTCGGCAGTGTTTTTTATTGGTCTTCTTGTGTTTTATTTTTCAACATGAGGGAAGTGACCTTGAATGAAAGACTTTCCGCGGAGATATCTGCCGGATATCGCCGCTGGTATTTTAATCGTTGTTCTTTCGGTAATCTGGATTTTGGAAATCAATGAATCCACAGTCATTTTCTTTACTGACGGCTGTATTATAATCTGGTGTCTGTTTCAGTATTTTTATTATAAAAATCTGATGAAAACCGGAATTCTGACTGAGGGAATTCTGATAGATTATCATTATAAGCTGAATGAACCTTCCGGCAGGGGAATGCCTGCAAATGCATATACCACATATGCGCCTGTCATGCAGTACGAAACAGATACCGAAGTCATCGCATCACAATACTGTATGCATCTCTTGAAACGCAGATATCAGCTCGGTGCGAAGATGCAGATTTATTATCTGCCGTCTATGCCGGAAGTGTTCTGGTTTCCGGATGAAGAGCATCAGATCAACAGTGAATATCTTATCACTGCCTGTATTGCAGGCATTATGATGCTGTTCGCTGTAGTACAGGCATAAAGGAGAAGTTTTAATGAAAAATATTATTGTACTGGTTTCCGGCGGCGGAACAAATCTGCAAGCCCTGATCGATGCCCAGGAACGCGGAGAAATCCAGAACGGAAAAATTACCTGTGTGATTTCTTCCAATCCGGAGGCTTACGCGCTTACAAGAGCCGAACATCACGGAATTAAAACACAGGTACTCAGCCGGAAAAATTATCAGAATAATCAGATTTATACACAGGATTTGCTGAAATTACTGGAAGCTGAACAGGCCGATCTGATTGTTCTCGCCGGATTTATGATTATTTTAGATAAAGCTCTGATTCAGGCTTATGAAAATAAGATTATCAATGTACACCCGTCGCTGATTCCGTCGTTCTGCGGCGATGGCTTCTATGGTCTGCATGTGCATGAAAAAGCCCTCGAAAAGGGCGTGAAGCTGACCGGCGCAACCGTGCATTTCGTCAACGAAATCTGCGACGGCGGAGCAATCATTCTGCAAAAGGCTGTCGAAATCCAGAACGGCGATACTCCCGAAATCCTGCAAAAACGCGTTATGGAACAGGCAGAATGGAAGATTCTTCCCCAGGCCGTCAGCCTGTTCTGTCAGGACAGACTTACTGTCATCGGCAGTCATGCCTATATTGATTATAAAGGAGAATAATTTATGGAAACGCTGAATATTTATGAAGAACTGGCCAATAATGCTTATCCGGGCAGAGGCATCATCATCGGCAGAACTGCCGACGGAACATCCGCTGTGACAGCTTATTTCATCATGGGCAGAAGTGTCAACTCCAGAAACAGAGTGTTCACAGCAACAGAAGACGGCATCAAGACCGAAGCTGCTGACCCGTCCAAGCTTTCTGATCCGCATCTGATTATTTATTCCCCCGTGCGCGTGCTCGGCAATAAGACAATCGTCACAAACGGCGACCAGACTGACACAATCTATGAACTCATGGACAAACAGCAGACGTTCGAGCAGGCACTCCGCACCCGCGAATATGAAGACGATGCGCCTAATTATACACCCAGAATTTCCGGTATTATGCACATCGGCGAGGGAAAATATAATTATGCAATGTCGATTATCAAATCTGCCGACGGCAACCCGGACAGCATTGAGAGATTTACCTATTCTTACAATAATCCGGAAAACGGAATCGGCCATTTCATTCATACTTATATGAGTGACGGCAATCCGCTGCCGAGTTTCGAGGGCGAACCCAAGAAAATCGCAGTTACTGATAATATCGCTGATTTTACGGATAAGCTCTGGAATGCTCTGAATGAAGACAATAAAGTTTCTCTGTTCGTCCGCTATATCAATATTGAAACAGGCGAAGCCGAAACTAAGATTGTCAACAAGTACACCAAAGCATGATGCACTTCCCGGAACGGCAGAATGTTTATTTAAATCTCAATCAAGGAGGAAATCTCAATGGCAAATGAAATGCTCTTAAAATACGGATGCAATCCGAATC
>DFJS01000002.1 GCA_002373165.1 Ruminococcus sp. UBA3665 | reverse complement strand
AAGCTCCTTCCGAAGAGCCTACAGAGACTGAAACTGAACCCCTGCCTACTGACAGTGGTATCGAGGTAACAGAAACTGACTTCGTAAAGCCTATCGAAGTTCTTAAGGCCACATGGGAAATCGGCAACAGAAGTGCTTTCGCTGGCGATACTAATGTTAAGGTTCCTGTTTCCGTAACAGCAGATGATGCTGCCGCTCTGACAATCAATGCATTCGACTTTAAACTGAATATTCAGGACGGTCCGGTTTATAAGGGCTTTGAATGGGGTACTGCTTACGACCTGATGGTAGACAAGCAGAATAACGGCCTCCAGTTTATGGGCGAAAATGCAGGCGGTCCCGATGTGGAAGCTAAGAACGGCTCCAGTGTTATCATCCTGAACTTCGATATTCCTGCTGACCTGAAACCCGGCAGATATACTATCACATTTGACGGCGAAGTCAAGGCAATAAGACTGAATACCAACGAAGTCGATGTAGAAGAAATAAACGGCTATATCAACGTTCTGCCGCCGGATATCTCTGTCACAACAGTAGAATATCAGTATAACGTAGAAGGCAAGAGCAAGTTCTACTTTGCACATGATAACAGACCGTTTAACCTGAATGACCTGCTCTCTATGGCTACACTGAGAAGACGTGAAATCTACAGCGATGATACAGTCAGCGACTGGACAATCGCCAACGAGTTCGAGGGCGTAACCTTCAAGCTTGCTGATCAGACAATTGATGTAGACGGACGTACCTTCACACTGACAGCTGACGAGGCTGCAACTCCTAAGGGCATCTATGATGCTACCATCCTGCCGATCGTTGATCCGAAGGAAGAAAACAGAAACGCTTACTTCAGAAGAACTCTGAAGTTCACAATCGAAGAAACAGACGATGTCACAGTAAGATTTGTCAAGGTAACCGGACAGGATGCCGACGGCAATGATATTGTGGAAGATGCAGATGCTGTAACAGGCGATGTATTCATCGGCGTAAAGGGCGATACTTCCCTGAACGGCCAGCCGAATGCTTATGACGCTGCCCTGATTCTGAGATATGCTGCCGACTACGGCGCAAACAAGAAGCCTTCTATCTATCCGGAAGATGACGAGATGATGGAGAAATTCGTTTACTTCCTGAGTGATGTTACTACTGAATCGGAAGATCATGGCGTACATGATTCTTACAGCAATGTAAGCAGCGAGTCTAACCCGCTGAATGCTCAGGATGCATCCTATATTCTGGTTTATGCCGCTAAGTTCGGTGCTAACCAGAAGCCTGACTGGTACAGAATTCTGCCTGAACCGCTTCCGAAGTATACTAAGGAAATCGGTGCTGCTGACGGCAATAACGACAGAAATTAATCTGTACAGGTTAATTACAAGAACCTCTCTGAAAAGAGAGGTTCTTTTTTGGGGAATAAAAAAATCAGCTCTGCGGCCGGCATTCCGGTCAGCAGAGCTTTTGTGATTTTAATTTTTAGAATCCGGCATGACTGCTCCAAGGATTTTATGATAAACTGTGGAAGGATCGGTCAGGATTTTGTCACCTATCAGTCTGGCCTGATATTCGTCCGGCGTAAACAAAGTCAGTTCTAACAGCACCAGATCGTGATCTATAAGCCTTATATGCAGATGACAGCCCTGCGGCAGCGTTTCATAAGAAATTTTTACCTGTTCTTCATTTTTCTGACGCTGTACAGCTGCACTGGCAAGTGCAGAAATGCGCTCCCGATAGGATTTCCCGGCAAGAGAACGTAATTTTTCGGCAGTATTCAGACCGTTTTCAGTCAGTGAACAGTATGTTTTTCCGTCTTTGTCTTCGCAGAAAACTGTGCCCTTTTCTTGCAGGGACTGTAAAGCTTCCTGAAAGGCAAAATAATTAATCATGCCGCTTGTCACGGCAATTTCGTAAAGCAAATCCGTATCAAGCGGCCGGGCAGTCTGCTGCATGACATAACACAGCAGAATGGCCGCTGTGACAGGGTCAGAAACAGTACGGTCGGCGAGTTCCGAAAGTTTGTGCAAATTTTCGTCGCGCATAGCAAGCCTGCCTTTCCCGGATGCTTCAGCAGAAATGCGGATAGTCCAGCATATGGGAGAGCAGTGCAATGTTGACGGCCGATTCTACACACGGCACCAGCTTTGGCAGAATGCAGGCATCCGGCGCAGCGGCAGGCTGGAGAATTTCGCTTTCCATGCTGGAAAGATTGACCGTTTTCTGTGTTTTGCCGACAGAGGCCGGAGGCCGGAAGGCTGCTTTCAGTACAATCGGCATACCGGAGGAAATTCCTCCCAGAATGCCCCCGTGATTGTTGGATGCAGTCTTGACATGGCCGTGCTGGTCGACATAATAGCTGTCATTGCACTGACTTCCTGTCATTTCTGTTACGTCAAAGCCGGCACCGAATTCCAGACCGCGGATATCCGGCAGGGCAAACAGAAGCTGTGCAATGGTATTTTCCAGACCGTTGAAGACAGGCGAACCGATTCCGGCCGGAACGTTGACCGAAACGCATTCTACTGCGCCGCCGAGCGTTTCGCCGCCTTCCGAGGCAGCCTGAATATCACTGCGCATTTTGTCGCCGAGAGCATTCTGAATCACAGGGAATTTTTTATATCTCACGGCCAGAATATCTTCTTTTGTGACAGAAACATGATTGAAATGCCGGTCATGAATGCCGTGTACTTCTTCGATATGTGCGCCGGTATAAATGCCGCGGCGTTCCAGAATCTGTCCGCAGACCGCTCCGGCAAAGCACAGCGGAGCCGTCATGGCATAGGAAACATGGCCGCCGTCCCGGATATCGTTGAAGCCTTTGTAGCGCAGAGTGCCGGTATAGTCGGCATGTCCCGGACGCGGCAGACGGTTGATCTGTGAAAAATCCGGAGCCTGTGTGCTGGTATTCTGGATAAAGGCGCACAGCGGCGAACCTGTTGTCCGCTTGTTGAGTATGCCGGACATGACCTGATTCAGCACAGGACGGCCGTTTTCGTCCGTGCTGTGCCGTTCCATGAACTGACAGATCTGATTTGTATCGATATATTCGCCGGGCGGCAGATTATCGATTGTAATGCCGATTGCAGGCCCTTGTGTTTCGCCGAATACAGAAACGGAAATTTTGTTATTCCAGATGGATGCCATTGATAATTCCTCCTAACTTCTGGTAATCCTGGAAAAATGCCGGATAGGATTTTTCTACACATTCTGCCCCTAGGATAGTAACCGGTTCGGATGCCCGTGAGGCAGCAATGGCCGCACACATAGCAATTCTGTGATCGCCTGCGCTGTCCACTGTGCCGCCGTGCAGTTCGGCCGGGAAAATTTCCAGTCCGTCCGGCCGGATTTGGACTTTGCCGCCCAGTGTGTTCAGCATGGCGGCAGTTGTTTCAAGGCGGTTGCTCTCTTTCAGACAAAGCCGCTGTGCATTGCAGATAATAGTCGGGCGGTCGATAAACGTCGCCAATACTGCCAGAATCGGCACCAGATCCGGAATATCCCTTGCATCAATCAGAAGCTTTTCCTGATTCTGATTTTTCTGATAGCAGGTTTTTTCAATCAGTTCTACGATTTTTCTGTCTCCCTGCACGGATTTTTCGGGAATGTTTTCCAGCATAATCTGATTGCCGATGGCGTTGGCGACATAGAAAAATGCCGCCTGTGAAAAGTCGCCTTCTACAGAAAGATTTTTGGCATGATAATGCTGGTTGCCGAAAATATGCCAGCCGTGCAGAATTTCTTTGACACAAATGCCGAATTTTTCCATGCAGTCAACTGTCATATCGGCATAAGGGCGGGACTCCAGAGCAGATGTCAGAATAATTTCAGAATCTTCACGCAGCAGCGGCAGGGCTAACAGCAGTCCCGTGACAAACTGGGAGGAAATATCGCCTTCCAGTTCAAAACGGCCGCTTTGCAGCTGTCCGCTGATGGTAAAGGGCATTGTATTCTGATAATCATGGAAAGAAATATTTTTTTTGCCGAGTTCGCGGATATAAGGCGTAATCGGCCGCTGCGGAAGCCGTCCCTGTCCCGTGAAGGTGGTCTCTGTGCCCAGTGCGGCTGCAACCGGTATCAGGAAACGCAGTGTCGAACCGCTCTCACAGCAGTCCGCCAGAGCCGTTTCCGGGCATTCTGTAATGCCCGTGACTGTGACTGTGTCGTCCTGGATTTCAAATCCGGCACCAAGTGCCTCCATGACATGGATTGTTGCTTCGATATCTTTGGAAAAGCTGATGCCGGAAATTTCAGAAGTGCCCTTGCTTAAAGCGGCACAGATCAGCATTCTGTGCGCCATGCTTTTGGAGGACGGAATCCGGACAGTTCCCATTAATTTATGAGGCTGAATTTGTATATTCATGTGATGTTCCTTTCCTGTCAGGGCATTGCAAATTTTTTGCGGAATTCCGGCAGTGTATCGCACAGAATATTGGCACTGCCGATAGGCTCGCATGTGATGTAGCGCAGTTTTGCGCCTGTGCGCTTCTTGTCATTGCCGCACAGAGAAACAAGCTCCTGAAGCGGCGCAGGGACTTCCGTAGGCAGATGATAGCGTTCGGCACAGGCTTTCAATGCCTGATAGTCCTGTGCAGAATTGAACTGCTTTGTCATCAGGCACATGCCTGCCGCTACGGCACAGCCATGCGTATAAGTTTCATAATGATAATAGGCTTCTATGGCATGACCCAGTGTATGGCCGAAATTCAGAATCATACGGCGGCCTGTATCCAGTTCATCTTCCGCAACTACATCGCGCTTGATGCCGATGCATACCGGAATAATTTCATCAAAATGTTCCCGGACTGTATGCAGGTCATAGGTGCATAAAGCCTCAAACAAAGCAGAATCGGCAATCATGCCGTATTTGATGACCTCGCCCATGCCGTCAATCAGGAACGTTTCCGGCAGTGTAGAAAGCGTATCGGGATCGCAGAGGACAGCTTTTGGCTGTTTGAATGCGCCGACAAGATTTTTCCCTTCCGGCAGGTCGATGGCCGTCTTGCCGCCGACAGAAGAATCTACCTGCGCCAGCAGGGAAGTCGGAATCTGGATATAAGGCAGACCTCTCAGGAAAGTAGCCGCCGCAAAACCAGTAATATCGCCGACTACGCCGCCGCCCAGCGCAATCAGGCAGTCAGAGCGCGTAATTTCATCCTGACAAAGAAAAGAATAAATATTCAGCAGAGTTGCGGCATTTTTAGAAGTCTCACCATGCGGAAAGACAAATTTAGCCGTCCGGAACCCGTTTTCCTGCAAAGACTGCTCGACAATGCCGGAATAAAGCGCATCTACATTGTCGTCTGTAATGATGACACAAGTTTCGGCGGAAACAAGGTCTTTTATAATTTGGCCTGTTTTGCGCAGAATGCCTCGTTCGACAAGTACATCATAGGCATCGCTGACAGGAACATGAATTTTCTGCATAGGAACCTCCTGTGTTTTATGAAATTTCTGGAAAATAAAAAAGCTTATATTTATATTATACTGATTTTTAGGATATTCGTCAAGTAGAATCCAGTTATTATTTTTAAGAATTATGAAAAAATATCGAAATATCATAAAATTTGTCGAAATCTATAAAAACAAGAGCACTGCCGGATGCAGTGCTCTGTCAGAAAATTTTGTTATCATAGAATTCAGAAAAGATCAGGATTTTCTGAAATGATTCTGAGAACCGTCGCCGTAGAAATACAGATAGCCTTCATCAAAAGCAGACGGATCGGAGAAATATAAATCGACAGCGGCTTTGACGTTTTTAGTTACCTTGCTGGTATAGGTTGTATTATCCGCATAGGAAGAAGAACCGCTGAACTGATATCTTTGTGTAATTACGCCGTAGATTGTATTCGGGAAGCTGGAAGAAGCCACACGGTTCATAATAACTTCCACCACTCTGGCCTTATTTTCGATTGTGATGACATCGGAACCGGCTTCATGTGCCACGCAGTTGCAGAGGAGAATATATTCGCGTTCTGTGATAGAGGGAATTTGGGAAACAGATACGGTTGTTTCTGTCGTGGTAGTTTCGATGACAGCAGTCGTTTCGGGAACGGTTGTCTCTATAACTTCCGGAGCGGTATAAGTATCGCCGAAAATATTTTCCAGATAAATTTCAGAAACATCTATAATTTCTGCTTCACTGGGGAGAACCGTTTCTGTTACGGTAGTAGTAATGATCGGTTCAGTAGTAGTAGTGGTGGCAGAGGTTGTTGTTGTCGTAGTAGTTGTGGTAGTGGTAGTAGTTGTCGTTGTAGTCGTTGTAGTAGTAGCTTTGGTAGTAGTAGTAGTTTCGGATTCTGTAGTGGTAGTTTCCGGAGTCGTTTCGGACTCTGTAGTAG
>DFJS01000018.1 GCA_002373165.1 Ruminococcus sp. UBA3665 | reverse complement strand
TGGTGCACCAGTTGTTCCGCCAGGAGCACAGCTGGGCAGCTATGTACGGATCGGATAAACGCTGAAAGCATCTAAGCGTGAAGCCGTCCTCAAGATAAGATTTCCCCTCTTTTGAGTAAGACCCCTTGTAGACTACGAGGTTGATAGGTCAGAAGTGTAAGCGTGGTGACACGTTCAGCTTGCTGATACTAATCGGTCGATCACTTTTCCTCTTTGTGAATTGTAAGTTCTCAGTTGCAAGATATTCTTTATTCTGATTTTCATAGCCGGTGCTGATGGCAGAGAGGTTCCACCCGTTCCCATTCCGAACACGGCAGTTAAGCTCTCTCACGTCGATCATACTTGGCTGGTGACGGCCCGGGAAATTAGATAAGTGCCGGCATGAATATTGAAAAAAACTTCACTTGGTAATAGTGAAGTTTTTTTAATATAATCAAAAAAATAAAAGGAGGGTAATAAATTGCTTCAGCAAAAATTAAGCGATAAAAATATAAAATGGTATATTATTGGAATTTATGTGCTGTTCGTGGCAGTACAGACTTCGTGTCTGCAATATATCGGGGATGATTACTGGTGGCTGCAATTAAGCAGCGTCTGGGAAGTATGGACAGAATCCAGTCCAAACGGAAGATATTTCACAAATATGATTACTTATTTTATGATGAAATTTCCGGTTCTGAGATGGTGCATCTACTTTTCCGGAGTTCTTCTGTTATTTTACCTGGCAGCATGGATTCTCAGAAAAAATACGCTTTGTGACTGGAAGGCCTATGCTGTTTCCAGCATTGCAATGCTGTTTTTACCGTTTCAGATTATGACAAATACGATTAACTGGATTAGCGGTTTTCCTAATTATATTCTTTCTGCCTGCCTGGTGCTGCTGTATCTTTGTTTTTGTCAGCCGCTTTTTTCAGGGAAAGAGCTGCCGGCGTGGAAAGGGAGCAGCATTGGTCTGCTGGTACTTGGCTTTTTGAGTACACTCTGTGTAGAAAATATCACAATTTATGTTCTTGTACTGGCAGTATTTGTCATTGCGTTTTCAATCATCCGCCTGAAAAAAGTACATATAGGAGCTGTCGCCTATCTGATTGGAGCAGTGGCCGGAACTATCCTGATGTTTTCGGATAAAAATTATCATTCTGTCATAGTAGAGGCCAATGACAATAAGGGGTATCGGTTTGTAGAAATTTCTATGATTGATATTATAATGAAAATTTATAATCAAATTATTCTTGACTATGTAAAACCATTTTATTTATGGCATCTGCTGCTGGCTTTCTGTCTGCTGAAACTATATCTTAAAAAATATCTCAATGCCCCTACTCCGAAATATGCTGCGCCGTGCATGGGAGTTGTGCTGATTTTCGCAAATTATTCCTTGTTTACGCAGAATGTAACAGATTTTAATGTTACAACACTGAATTATCTGATTCGCGCAATAGAGACGGCCTTTACTTTTATTTATTTAATCTGCCTCGTGTACTTGTTCTATCAATTGCTCCCGAAGGAAACATTTGCAAAATCTATGTTTTTCCTGGTCAGTCATCTGATTACAATTGCGCCGTTTCTTCTGGTGAATCCCGTTACAGGGCGGTGCTTTTTTGCAGAATATCTGTTCTGGGTGCTGATGACTGGAACTGTTGCATCCGCCGTTCCGGAAAGCGAATTTTCCAAAGAACAAATGAAAAAAATACTCGTAACCGCCGGAGTGTTTTTTTCTTGCATTGTATTTGCTTTTATGCATATTTCTAATAAATACTGCGATATTATCCGGATAAGATACCTGAAGGAACAGCTGAAGACAAATAAACCAATTACATTTCTTGTAAATTTGCCGTATCCTCAGCTGACTATGGATCTGATTAGTCTGGTTGAGTATACAGAAAAAAATCTTATGCTGCGAGGAGAAAAAGTTTCTTATGCGGATTTATTCATGAAATGCTATGACCTGCCGCCGGAAACATCAGAAAGAAGGTTTGATTATATTTCGCTTTATTATTATCATCTGAGTGTGATACCGGAAGAATGGGAAACTGTACAAGTTCAGCAGGAGGAGTCAGATCAGTAATCCATGCCAGTAACTGTCAGCTGATTTTGCCCGACACGGAAATGAATATCAAATTCCAAAAAGCGCATACTGTAGATTCTGTCAGGGTCATCCTGATAAGAGGGCCTTGGGTCGTCAGCCAGACAGGCAATGACGGCCTTTTGTTTTTCTTCCGGCACAACAGCAAGCAGATGCTCCGGAAAATTCACTTCAAGATGATGATTCCGCATGGCTTCGCCGTAACTGCCGCAGGCTTCCGGATGGGAGTCCGTATAGGGAAGATAGGGCTTAATATCCAGAATTGGCGTATGATCCAGCAAATCCACTCCGGAGACAATCAATTCTCCGTTCTGGATGCCTTCCAGCCGGACACAGGAAAGCCCGATCGGATTCGGCCGGAACGGCGAGCGGCTGGCAAAAACGCCGACACGCTGATTGCCGCCCAGGCGCGGCGGCCTGACTGTCGGCGACCAGTTTTCTCTGTGTGATTCAGAAAAATCAAAAATCAGCCATATATGTGAAAATTTTTCTATTCCCCGCAGAGCTTCCGAATTCCGGAATTCCTGTTCAAAGACAATCCTGCCAGTCAGTTCCGGCACACGTCCGGCTTGTCTGGGAATGCCGAATTTTTCTTTAAAATCCGTACAGATGTAGGCAATGGGCTTGATTTCCATAAAGTTTCCTCATTTCTTGATAAAAATAAAAAACTCTGCCGAAGTTCAGCAGAGTTTTTCAGTGAGACACGAGGGATTCGAACCCTCGACACCCGCCTTAAAAGGGCGGTGCTCTACCGGCTGAGCTAGTGTCTCATTTTTGTTTTGTTGTGTCCCTCACAACATGTATTATTATAGCACACTTTCAAAGATTTGTCAAGTGTTTTTTCAAAAAAATTTAAAAAAATTTTTTCATCTAATTTTCAGATTCCCAGGCCGGGATTCTGTTGATTTTTTTCTGATTCTGTGATATAATACCAGAAAAGAAGGGGTGCTTATGCAGCAAAAAAAATATCTGAAATTTATCCTGATTTTTCTTCTGGCAGCTGTGATTCTGTTTCTGGGAATCCGGTATTTTCTGCCCATGTGCCGGATGCTCGGCACGGAACAGGGCAGGGAAGAACTGGCACAGTTTATCGAACAGGCCGGAATATTTGCCCCGCTGGTATTCGTTCTGCTGATGGCCTTGCAGATTGTCATCGCCGTAATTCCGGGAGGCCCTCTGGAAATTACAGCCGGCGTTCTGTTCGGCGGATGGTTCGGCACATTTCTGACTGTAACAGGCGCATTTCTGGGTACACTGCTGGTTTATACGCTCGTGAAGAAGTTCGGGCGGCCGCTGGTGAATCTGTTCGTCACAGAGGAAAAAATCAAAAGCTATGCTGTTCTGGAAGATGAAGACAAGCTGGAATTCTGGGTATTTATTTTATTTCTGATTCCCGGCATTCCCAAAGATCTGCTGACATATATTGTACCATTGACGAAAATTCAGGGCAGACAGTTTTTATTATTATCCACATTGGCAAGATTTCCGGCACTGACCGCTTCGGTTCTGATGGGTGACAGCCTTTCGGAAGGCAGATACGGCCTGTGCATTGTCATTGCCTGTCTTTCTGCCGTGGCAGTGTTCGCCGGATTTCAGGTGAAAAAACATATTCTGAAGGAGAAGCATGAATCAAAATGAAAAAAATTTATTATATCTGCAATTTGCAGGCAGGAAAAGCCGAGCTGAGTCAGTATCTGGGCGAAATTCTGGATAAGATGACCAAGGCCGGCTATGAAGTGACCGTGCATCCCACACAGGCCGCCCAGGATGCGACACAGACCGCAGAAATCGCTGTCAATTCCGGCGAATATGATTATATTTTCTGTTCCGGCGGCGACGGCACTCTGCATGAAGTCATGGACGGTATGCTGAAAGCGAAAAATACAATTCCTGTAGGGTATATTCCATGCGGTTCTGTGAATGATTTTGCCAAAAGCATGGATATTCCCAAAGATATGCTCCAGGCTTGCGACAATGTGCTTGACGGTCTGCCGCGCAGAATTGATATCGGCACGGTCAACGGCCGGGGATTCAGCTATATTGCGGCGTTCGGCGCGTTTACTGATATCGCTTACGGTACGCCGCAAAATATCAAGAATGTTCTGGGGCCTGCCGCCTATATGCTGAATGCAATGACCAGTCTTGCCAGCATTCGGCCGTATCCCATGCGGATTACCTGTGACGGCCATGTGATTGAAGATGAATTTATTTACGGCATGATTACCAATTCCGCCTCTGTGGGAAGCGTTCTGGATATCAACGATTTCTGCTTTGATGACGGCGATTTTGAAGTTACACTGATTAAAAAGCTCGCCAAGCCGGGCGATCTGGGCAGAGTGATGAGATTTCTGAAAGATATTCACGAATTCCCGGAAAATGAAACGGTCTACTGTCTGAGAGCTTCTGAAATCAAAGTGGAACTGCTGGAAAAAAAAGATGTTCCATGGACAATCGACGGCGAATATCTGCCGAATGCTTCGGAATTTCATATTATTAATCATAAGCAGGCAGTTTCGTTCTTAGTGCCGCGCACCTGCCCGACACACAGATTTCAGGAAACGTTCCTGTTATGGAAGGTTGAAAAGAAGGCATGAAGAAAATAATTCTGTTTCTTGCAGATTTGCTTTCTGCCGTGCCGCTGCTGCTGCTCGGCAACGCGCTGATTCTGTGGCAGTATGAAATAAAATATAAAATTATTATTTTATTATTCTTGATAATCTATTATCTGGCAGTGCTGTTCCTGCCGGAACGGAAACAGGCACAAAGCCGGAAACTCGCGGTACTTTCCCACGGAATCCGGCTGATCCGGCAGGGATGTATCTGTTCTGTTTTGCAGATTTTCATCTCCGGCGGACAGGTCAGCAAAATTCTGTCAGGTCATATGATGATAACACCTGCGCCGGACTGGCTGAATGGCAGCCTGATTCTTGAAAATCTGCTGATTTTTCTGGTGATGCTGGCCGGATTGTTTCTCGGCGGCGTACTCCGGACGGTCATCAGCTCGAAGCAGGTCAAGCCAATCTGGTACTTGCTGCTGATTCTGTTCTGGTGGATGCCGGTCATCAATCTGATAGTATTTCATCATATCGGCAGAATTGCAAGACAGGAATTCTATTTTGAACGCGCCAAGGCCGAACTTGATCTCAGCCGTGAGGAAAATCAGATCTGCCGGACAAAATATCCTGTTCTGATGGTACACGGCATTTTCTTCCGGGACTGGCAGATTTTTAACTACTGGGGCAGAATTCCGGCTGAACTCCGGCGCAACGGCGCAAGAATCTTTTACGGCAGACAGCAGTCTGCACAGAGTATCGAAAAAAGTGCAAAAGAACTGCATCAGCAGATTCATGCCGTTCTGGAACAGACCGGCGCGGAGAAAATCAATATCATTGCCCATTCAAAAGGCGGACTGGATGCCAGATATGCCGCTGCCAGGCTTGGCGATGCGCCTTATATCGCAAGCCTGACGACAATCAATACGCCGCATCACGGCTGTGCATGGGTGGACGATCTTCTGCAAAAAATTCCTGTTCCTGTGCAGAACTGGCTGGATCAGAAATATCAGAAAATTTTTCAGGTTCTGGGCGATACAAATCCGGCTTTTCTGGAAGGCGTTCGCGATCTGACTGAACAGCACAGCATTCGCTTCAATCAGGAATGCCCTGTTCCGGAGGAGATTTTCTGTCAGTGCTGTATGTCGCAGATGAACAGTGCCTCTTCCGCGCCGTTTCCGCTGTGGGTGAGTTACTTATATATGAAAAATTTCGACGGTACGGCCGGAAATGATGGTCTTGTCACAATCGATTCCGCCAGGCTGGACGGAAAAGACTTCCGGCTGATTACGCCTTCCGGCAAAAGAGGAATTTCGCATGGCGATATAATCGACCTGAACCGGGAGAATCTCCCGGAATTTGATGTCCGGGAATTCTATGCAGATCTTCTGAAAGATCTGAAACAGAAAGGATTTTAAGCTATGCAGCATAAAAGACTGTTGGGATATCTGAAATCGCCCCAGGCGGCCAATCAGCAGGAAGTAATTTATAAAATCGTTGTGGATGAAATCCGGAATCAGGGAGCTTTTGTGTATTTGTATCTTTCTCCGGAGGCTGTCCGCAGTTCCTATGATGAATATTATCCCGATATCGAAAATGCCCTCGAAGACTGGCAGAGCCTGATAGATGACCGCGGCTGGATTCCGCTTCCGGAACCGCCCGGAGATGCACATGATCTGATATTTTTTGAAGCAGAAAAGCCTCTTTCCTGAACAGGAAAGAGGCTGACTCTGTGTTATTTTTTGCTGTGGGATTTTTCCGGCAGACGTTCCAGCGCAAGAATCGTGATATTATCCGCGCATTCGTGATGCAGAGCCGCTTCCAGCAGTAATTGCAGACGGCGGACAAGCGGTTCCGGCCGGGCGAGAATCTCCTCCATTTCGGCCTGCGATACATAATCAGACAAGCCGTCGGAACATAATAATAAAATATCGCCGTATTCGATTTTTTCATGATGTTCCCGGATATCAAATTCCGGCTGTTCACGCAGATTGCCCAGTACCGGGAAAATAATATTCCTGTTGACGTGAGTCTGCCGTTCTTCGGCCGTGATAATGCCTTCTTCGTAGAGTACCTGCACAAAGGACTGATCGCGCGAAAGCTGCAAAAGCTGCTGTTTCCGGTAGCGGTAAAGCCGGGAATCGCCGACATTCATGCTGTGGAGCATGTCATGTTCATCCACGCCCAGCGCACAGAGCGTGGTCTGCATGTTGCGTGTATTTTCCTGACGGGCACCCAGCTCGGCCAGCGAGGCATGAATCATGGACAGTTTCTGTTCCATATCGACCCGGCTGGAGAAAGAAACATCTTTCAGCATATGCAGACAGGCAGAAGAAGCCAGTTCTCCGGAAAGTTCTCCGGAAACGCCGTCCGCTACTGCCAGCAGGAACGGCTTGGAGAGTTCACATTCTGTCACACCCTCGGTCAGGACTTTTCTGTGAATCATGAAAGCATCCTCGTTATGCGGCCGGATGCCCTTATCGGTCATTGCACAGCAGTAATACATACAGTTTCACATCCTTCATGTATCCAGATTGATTTTATTATACTATATTCCGGCCGGAAATACAATAGCAAAACTGTATCAATTTTTTACAGGCTGGTGACAGATTTCAGATATTTTGCTATATTTCGCTGAAATTCCCCAGAAATTTGAAATATTCCAGATTTTCAGACAGTTCCTGCAACAGGGCGCACACAGAAGTATCATGAATATTGCCGCTGAAATCCAGATAGAACATCACTTCAAAACTGCCGTTGCGGATCGGACGGCTTTCCAGTTTCAGCAGATTCATATCGCCGATCAGGAATTTGCTCAGAAGACGGTACAGCGAACCTTCTTCATGAGGCAGTTTCAGCATAACGGAAATTCTGTTTGCATCGTCCGGAAGCAGAAGTTCTTTTGAAATGCAGATAAATCTTGTATAATTCGGCACATAGTCGGAGATGTATTTTTGCAGAATTTCCAGTCCGTGGAGCTTGGCACAGTTTTCGGAACAGATGGCACCGTAAGGCTGATCAGATTCTGCAACCATCTGGGCGGCCGTTGCGGTATTGCTGTAAGGCATGGGATGCATGTCATGCACTGTGATGAACCGTGCGCACTGTGTCAGAGCCTGCGGATGAGAATAGACTTCTTTCACATCCCACAGCTTTGTGCCTTTGCGGACGGCAAAACAGTTTGTAATCTCGACTGTTGTGGTTTTGCAGATGTAGAAATTATATTTTGCCATCAGGTCATAAGCCTGTACGACACTGCCGGCAGTGGAATTTTCTACAGGAATAATTCCGAACTGCACCTCGCCGTTCTGGACGGCCTCGAAGACATCGGCAAAGCCCGGCAGAAATTTCGGCTTGCAGTTTTTGCCGAATACTTGTTTGGCAGCAGTTTCGGCATTTGCCCCGGCAGTTCCCTGACACGCCACGCTTGCAGAATCTTCCAGATGCAGAGCTTTATATTCATAAGCCTGCACATTCTTATGCAGTTCGCGGTATTGCAGATATTTGCTGATATCCATGATATTCTGGAACAGTACAGCCGAATAGCTTTCCAGACCTTCCGGCGCACTGTCCCGGATGCGCTGAATCACTTCTTTTTCCCTGTCGGTCTGAAAAATCTGCATACCGTGCTCCTGTTTATACAGAGCTACCTGCCGGCAGAGTTCCATTCGCTGAGAAAAATCAGAAACAATTCTCCTGTCAATCTCGTTAATGCCTTTTCTTAATTCTTCCAGATTCATAAATCATCCTCCTGATGTGATTTTTTTCACAGTACAGACTGTGCTAATATTATTATACAAAATTTTTTTGGAAAAATCAATACAAAATTTGTATTCAGGTATTGAAAAGTAACCTGCTTTTGTGTTATAATAAGAAGTATGTGAGACAGGGAGGGATAAATTTGAGAATTCTGGGGATTGATCCCGGCTATGCAATTGTCGGGTTCGGAATTGTCGATTATGCCGGGGCGAATTTCGCGCCGATCGATTACGGAGCCATTCTGACCGAGGCACATACCCCGTTCACAGAAAGACTTTGCAGTATCGATACGGATATTCACGAAGTGTTCCGGCGGTATGAACCCGACTGTATGGCAGTCGAAAAATTATATTTTACATCTAATCAGAAAACCGCCATCGATGTGGCACAGGCAAGAGGAATTCTAATTCTTGCAGCGGCTAAGAAAAACATTCCGGTTTTTGAATATACGCCTTTGCAGGTCAAAATGGCCGTTGTCGGATACGGCAAGGCTGAGAAGAAACAGGTCATGAATATGACTAAAAATATTCTGAAACTTGAACAGATTCCAAAACCTGACGATGCCGCCGATGCGCTGGCACTGGCGATCTGTCACGGACACTGCGCCAAGCCGGATTACTGAACAGGAGGACAGACTGTTGATAGATCATTTACGCGGCACGGTCTCCTACAAGGAGCCGGGACTTGTCGTGATCGACTGCGGGGGCGTGGGCTATGCCTGCCGCACCAGTGTGCAGACGGCCGCTGCCGTCGGCGCGGTCGATACCGAGACGACGCTGTTTACGCGCATGACCGTCCGCGAGGACGAGGTCGCGCTTTACGGCTTTGCGGCGCGCAGCGAGCGCAGCTGCTTCGATCAGCTGATCTCCGTTTCGGGCGTCGGGCCGAAGGCGGCGCTGGCGATCCTTTCCGATTTTACGCCCGACCGCTTTGCGCTGAGCGTTGCGGCCGGAGACTATAAGCAATTCACCAAGACCAAGGGCATCGGCACGAAAACCGCACAGCGCATCGTGCTGGAGCTGAAAGACAAGGTCGCGAAATCCGTGGAGCGTGAGGGGCTTCCGGCTGCACCGGTGCAGATCAGCGGCGGCAATCTGGATGAGGCGATGAGCGCACTGCTCGTTCTGGGCTATTCGCAGGGCGAGGCGGCGGAAGCGCTTGCGTCACTCGATCCCGCGCTGCCCTCGTCGGAGCTGATCCGGTTGGCACTTTCAAAGCTCGGCAAGCGGATGCTCGGATAATCAGACTGACATTTGCGGCGGACAGCCGCATTGAAGCATACATAAGAACAGGTACAGGAGGAACTGATACAATGCAGATGAAAAAGATTCTTTGCGGCATGATCGCCGCGATGTTGCTTGGCAGCCTTGCCGGATGCGCGAATGAAAACAGCAGCACCGGTGAAGCATCCGTTACAGAAATACTGAATGCAGAATCGTCCGAAGCGTCAACTACGGCTGCTGCGGATGAAAGCGAAGATGAAAGCAGTGCTGACAGCGATACCGAAAGCAGTACCGACAGCAGCAAAGATGCATCGGAATCGGAACCCGCTGAAGAGGTTTCCGATGCGGACAGAAAAGCAGCGCAGGCGGTTCTGGAAACATTTCTGGATTCCGCGATGAAGGGCGACCGCGAGAAAATGCTCTCCGTTACAAATTTTGATGCGTATACTGAGGGCATGAAAAGGTTCCTTGAGGAAGATGATGCCGACGACATGGAAGATCTCGTGGATGCGATCCTTGAGACATTCGGGCAGTATGATGGCTTCGAGATCCTTTCCTGCACGCGCGATGAGGACGAGAGAAAGGAATACAACGAGTACATTCAGCGGAATATTACGGAGCTGGATGATGAGCTTGCGGAAATGGATACTTCCGATCCGGACTATGAGGAATCCAAGGCGTTTATCGAGTGGATCAAGACGGTGTTCGTGCCGTATGAGGATATGCTGGTCTTTACGGTCAGGACGACCGCAGGGGATGAGGCAGACGAGGATGAGATCAGCATCGCGAAGATCGGCGGAGAATGGATCATGGATGTCAATTTCATGGACACAATGGCCGGCTATGTGGAGGAGTCCGATGCGCTCATCGCTGCCTCGAGTGCCAAGAGCCTCTATCATGCCATTAATACGAGCCTTGTCGATATTGATGCCGAAAACGCGACAGAGAACAATGTCCTCAAGCTGCTGGAGGGCGAGTATCAGTTCAGCGGCGATGATTTCGAGGATGTGAAGCAGGTCGATGAGCCGAAAACGAAGGAAGAAGCGGTCGAGGCCCTGAAATATAAGATCACTGTTTATTTCTCGGATGTCACAGAGCTGCCGGAGATGAAGTTCGAGGTCAAGGACGGCTGCTGCACGGCGACAGCCGTCGGATTTGAGGGCGAGGACGATATCGTCTATGCAGGATATCCGGCGGATAGCGACAGCGAAGAGGGATTTGCTTCGCTTGACGAAGCATTTGAAGCAGCAAAGAAGATAAACTGAGATACAGCATAACCGGAGGATTCGGAATGAAGCACAGATTTATCAGCGGGATCGCGGCAGCGGCCATGCTCTGCGGCATGATCCCGGTACAGAGCGTTCATGCGGCAGAACCGCTCCGCGGCGATGCGGACGGCAGCGGTGAGATCGGCGCGAATGATGCGCAGATCACTTTGCAGGCGTATACGGAGCTTACGGCGGGCAACCCCGATCCGATGACCGATGCACAGCGGACGGCTGCGGATGTGGACGAAAACGGAAAGATCGAGGCTGCGGATGCGCAGTTCATCCTGACCTATTATGTCAATAACTATGTCTCCGGCAAAGTGACGGACTGGGATTCGATCCTGCACCCGATGACCGAGGCGGAGCAGGCACGGGCGGCGGTTCAGCACTTTTTAGAAGCCTATCGGAACAAGAATGCGGCGGAGATACTGGAATGCTCAAATTACCGTGCGGCATCCCATCTGCTCTTTGCCGAGAAGGTACAGAGCGATGAGGAGCTGATCGCGGATTTTGAGAAAAACTATGAGCCGATCGCTTCGTATGAGATCGGCGAGGGCATCCGCGATGATGCGCTGCTCGAAAAGCTCAATGCAAAAAACAAGGAGATGCGTGAGAGCGCCGCAGAAGCGCGTGCGGAACGGGATGATCCGAACGATCTTGCGCTGCTGGATCTGGTGGTCACGCTCTTTGAGCCGGTCGATGTGCTGTATGCATTCCCGGCGGCTCTGACAGCGGAAAACGGAGCGGCAGAGAGAAAGGGCACATATTACGCGCTTTGCCGCGGCGGAAAGTGGACTGTGGATATCGGCGTGACGGATCTTGTCTTCCGGATGGATACAAACCGGCAGAAAACGGTCAACGCCGCTGCGAGAACTGTCTCGAATGCGTTCAATTCCGCGCTGACGGATCTCGATGTCAGAGATGCCCACACGGAGCTGCTCACCGGCGATCATATTTTCAGCGGCACCGATTTCGAGGGGCTTCAGAAGGTATCCTTCGATCAGAATTCCGACCGCGATACACTGATTGCGGCGCTGAAATATCAGGTCTCGACATATATGAACGGGATCGCGGCGGTTGACGGAATCGCGGTGCATATTGAAAACGGCGTCTGCACCTGCACTGCGATCTCGCGGACACTCGGCGGGAAGATGTGGTATGCGGGCTATTCGTCCGGCAAATATGTCGAGCGGGAGGAGCCGTTCACGGGCCTTGAGGAGATCTTCGCCGCAGCAAAGGCGCTGTCGGCCTGAACGATGTGGGATTATAACAGAGAGAAAAGCAAATTATACATATAGAATATACAGATCATGCTTGAAAAGAGGAGGAAATGAAGATGAATCTTGACGAATTACTGAAGGAAGCGATTACCAAACCGGAGAAGCGCTCGCTCTTTCTGCAAATGCTCATCAAGAGCGATGTCTATGTCATCTGCAAGCGTCCGGTGAAGCAGGACGAGGTCAACGGCGGCATTTCAATGGAGCTGGTCACAACGCAGAATCCGGACGGCGATATCTTTATCCCGTTCTTCACGAGCTACCGTTCTTTGCAGCAGTTTGCGAAGCGGTATGTCAACTGCTACAAGCTCAACTGCCTGCGCCTGTTTGACCTGATCCAGTCGGCGAATGCCGTTCTGAATCCGAATTCCTACGGTAAGGAGTTTTCCTCGCAGGAGATCAAGAGCATCCTCATGGTCGCCCGGAATCTCAATATTCCGGCAATTTCCATGAAGGAGGAGGAGACGATCGAATACAGAGTGAGCCAGAAGAATCTGGATCATCTGCTCCGTCCGCTGACGCGCTATCTCGCACGACAGGCGAATGTCGATGCCTGCTATCTGGTCGAGATGATCCGCGGCTGCGAGCGGCCGCAGACGCTTTTCGTCTTCGATATGAGCGGCAACACGCGCAAGCTGTTCTTCCCGCTTTCCAAGTATATGCAGAATTATACGAAATCCGGCGATTCGCTGGTGTTCATCAGTCTGGAGGAGCCTGCCGCGAAAAAGGCGGTCAAGGGCATTGATCCGTTCTATGTCCGCAAGAAGCGCTTCTTCGAGCGCTGACGATCAGCCAATCCTGACATTTTATCTGACCTATCCGAAAGGAGCCTGAACCATGCCGCCCGGAAGCAAACCATCCAGCTCGCATTCTTCGCGTCCGTCAGCCCGTCGTGCGAGCAGCTCGCACCGTTCCTCGCATTCGTCACACCGTTCCTCCTATCATCGCTCACACCGTTCCGGGTACGGCAGATCGTCAGGCGGCGGACTGATACTCGGTTCGCTGCTCAGGAGCCTGTTCTCGCAGCGGAGTGATGTGCAGAATCGCGGGACGGATGTCATCAATCAGCAGGCTGTGTATACGCCGCCCGCACCGGTAATATACGAATGCCCCTACTGCCGCGGAAAAGTGACGGCGCAGCCTTCACCTGACGGTCGGAACCTGCTGACCTGTCCGAACTGCGGCGGAATTCTTGCGGAGAGCAACGCGATCGCGCAGCCGCAGACAGCCCAGAGCTTTTCACAGCCGCAGGGCAATATGGCCGCGCCGGATACGGGTTATTCTGCGGAGCAGCCGGCTGCCCGCAGAAAGCGGAGCTCGCCCCTCGTCAAAGTGTTGTTTCTTGTGTTCATGATCTGCATCA
>DFJS01000060.1 GCA_002373165.1 Ruminococcus sp. UBA3665 | reverse complement strand
GATTTAGCCGAACTGAAAAAGCATTTCTCTGCCGCCGACGATCTGATGATTATTCAGAAAGTCTTTTCCTGCTTCATCGATGCCGAAAAAACAAGGAAATGCCACAGTGTCCGCAGTTTTGCCGAAATTCCTGACGAGGAAATGTCTGTTCTGTTCCAGACTTTTGCAAAAGTCCTGAAAGGTTCGCTTGGAAAAGGCCTTGTGGAATATGCTTTTCCGAATGAAGTCTATGAAGAAGACCAGAGTCAGAATCTGCTCTGGAACCTGCTGGACAAAGGCCTGGACGATGAAGAACAGCTGGAAAAACTGATTTCCCATATCACGGAAAAAATGATTTATCCTATGCCGTATGCGCTGTTCATCGCGCAGTGCAGCTATACCGTCTTTGAAAAAGACAAGATGGGCGAGAAAAATAAATACGACAGTCACGAATATCATTTTCTGCTTGCCGCAGTCTGCCCCGTGGAAGCCCGTGTGGACGGTCTGATTTATGACGAAGAGGAAAATAATATTGTCCGGAAAATGACGTTCGACAAAGTGGTTGCAGATGCCCCGACTGACGGTTTCCTGTTCCCTACATTTACCGGCAGAGGCCCCGATGTCAATCATGTGCTTTACTATGCCAAAAAGGCCAAAGAATTAAATACATCTATCATTGAAGACGTTCTGGGATGCAAATTTATCCTGTCTGCTGATGAAGAAAAAGAAACATTCCGTGCCGTGCTTGATCAGGCCGTCGGCGAGGAACTGAATCTGAATGTCATTGCATCTGTCAACGAGAAAATTCAGGATTACGCCAAAACATTCGCCAACGAACCCGAACCCCCGGTTATCAGCGATATCATGGTAAGAGATATTTTATTGGATTCCGGCATCAGTCAGGAAAAGGCCGAAGCCGCCCAGCAGTTATATAAAGAAACTGTCGAGGATAATTATTTGACGGCATCCAATCTGACCGAAAACAAGACTACACTGAGTTCTTCCGGCGTAACGGTCAGCATCAGCGGCGATGCGGCTGACAAAATTACCACACGCCTGATTGACGGCAGAAAATTCCTGATGATTTCCCTTGATGACCCGGAAGTGACTGTCAACGGCTTTCAGATGAAAATTCAGTGAGGAGCATTTGTCATGAACTATGCATATCAGAATATCCGTGAATTATTTCACCTGACCGAACCCTCTCCCCTGCCGGAACATCAGATTGAACAAATCCGGGAGCATTTCGGAGCAATTCCCAAAGCTCTGGAAGATTACTATCGTCTCTGCGGAGGATGCGCAGAAATGAATTCCACACAGGATTCTCTTCTGACACCGGACGGAAAATATCACGGCATGAGAAAAAAGACTAAAAACTTCATGCAGAACTGGAATTATCCTGATTACTGCGTTTTCTATGTGGAAAATCAATGCGCATCAGAATGGGCTTTTAAAAAATCCGACCGGAATGAAGAAAATCCGCCCGTTTATGAAACTTATGACAGCGGCGAAACCTGGAAGAAAACTGCCGATTCTGTTTCGCAGTTCCTGACTTCGGAAGCCTATATGCAGGCAGTCTTCTCAAAAGAATATACTACTGAAGAATTTTATCCAATTACTCCGGAACAGATTCAGCTTCTTGCCGGAAAATTCCCCCGTGCCGATGCCGGTTCTGATTTGTATCTGGGTGTACAGTTCTTCCAGCCGTATCCGGATACGGTCATTATGATTCTATATAATGACGAAACATATTCTGACTTGCTGTACTCTTCCGATTCAGAAGAACATTTTGAAGAAATTGACAGCATCATTTCTGAAATTCTCGGCTTTGAACAGGAGGAATAATTCATGAATCATTTTGAAGAAATCCGGAATTTTCCGGAACATATCAAAATTAAAAATCTGGCTTCTGATGAAGGCACCTGTACAATCTGGGGCGAAGAAGTCACAGTCACAATTGAATCCGATGACGAGAAAAAAGCTCTGCCGGAAGAAACGCTTTCTTTTCTGGAAAAATATCTTGCATGGATTGATCATCGCCGTCAGGATGCCTTGCAATGCCTTTTTGATGACGGAATACTGGAACTCGCCGAAGACTGGGCATCTTCCGCTGAACCTTATTACGGCGAAAATGAAGATGATGATGATGATGAAGATGACGACAAAGAACCGGAATGCTACATCATGGAAGACGGTCAGAAAGTTTTCCTGCCTGTCACAGAACAGGATTTTTCCAAAAGTCTGCACCTGACAAATATTACTTTCAACTGTTCCGATGAGGAAGAAGACTTTCTCACAGAATTATGGTGTGACTGTTTGCCGGATTATTTTGCCTGTCATTCTATCCTGATTTATCTCAATCCCGATGGTTCTTTCGAGAACGGAAGCTTGCAGGGTTAATTTTTCAAAAAATCTGAAAAAAACACTGGACAAATCTTTCTGAATATGATATAATGATAAAAAATCAATCTGACGGCACAGATTGCGAATTTCTATTCTTAACCAAACACAGCCTGTCTGTCGCCGACGGACAGGCGTTTTTTTGTAAATTTATTCCGGAAGGAGCTTATTCATCATGAGTTTATTAATTAAAAACGTTCATGCGGTTGATCTGTGCCTGAATACAAAAACAGATATTTATATTCAGAACGGCGGAATTTCCAGAATTGCACCGGATATTACACTCCATGCTGACAGAGTCATCGACGGTTCCGGCCTAACGGCAATGCCCGGTTTGTTCGATATGCATGTGCATTTCCGCGACCCCGGCCAGACCCATAAAGAAGATATCCTGACCGGCTGCCGGGCAGCACTCGCCGGAGGTGTGACAGGAGTCCTCTGTATGCCGAACACCAAGCCCCCTGTCGATTCGCCGGAGATTCTGCAATATATTCTTGATAAAGCCAAAACAACCGGCGTGGATGTCCGGCCGGTTGCCTGCATCACCAAAGGCATGAACGGCGAAGAACTGACAGATTTCGCCGCACTCAAAGCCAGCGGCGCGGCTTGCCTTTCCGATGACGGCAGACCCGTCAAAAATGCCGAACTCATGCGGCAGGCTCTCGAAAAAGCCCGTGATGAACAAATGCTGATTGCTTCTCACTGCGAAGACCTGGATATCATCAGCGGCGGCATCATGCACAGAGGCAGCATCTCAGAAGAACTCGGCGTAAAAGGCATGGACAGAGCTTCGGAAGATTATATCACAGCAAGAGAAATTATTCTGGCAAGCGCAGTCAAAGGCCGGATTCATATCTGCCATGTCAGCACAAAAGGCAGTGTAGACATCATCCGGGAAGCCAAACGTCTGGGCGTTCAGGTAACCTGTGAGACTGCGCCGCATTACTTCATGCTGACTCATGAAAAACTCCGTTCCAGAAACGCCAATGACAGAATGAATCCGCCGCTTCGTGAGGAAGAGGACAGAATCGCCATTGAACAGGCTGTGCTGGACGGGACGATTGACTGCATTGTTACCGATCATGCACCGCATACGCAGGAAGAAAAAGCCGATTTTGAAACAGCTCCGAACGGCATTGTCGGTCTGGAGACTTCCCTTGCCGCAACTCTGACGGCATTATATCATACCGGAAAATGCAGTCTGGAACAGATTATCAGCCTGATGTCCGTCCGGCCGAGATTTTTATTAGGCCTTGAACCTGTAAAAATTCAGGAAGGCGAAACTGCTGATCTGATTCTTGCAGATCTGAACCGCAAATGGACAGTCGAACCGGAAAAATTTCACAGCAAGTCCTGCAATACGGCATTCCGCGGCATGGAACTTACCGGAAAAGTCATGATGACAATTACAGACGGGCTGATCCGGTACGAATATCAGGCATGACGGAAGCACTGCGGCTGGTAATCGACAGGAAATGCCCGTACTGCCGCCGTCAGGTCTACAGCGAACGCGAAGCCAAAGAAATCTTATACGGCAGTCCGATTCGGTCTTGTCAGTGCGGAAAAGATTATCTTGATATTCGTTATCATGAAATCGCACTGACCGGAATCGAACCGGAAAGTCTTGAAATTCGCCAGAATGTTCTGATTCTGTTTTTTATCATTCCGATTATGCTGGCCACTGTGCTGGCCTTTATTCAGAATCTTCCGAAACTGACAGCATTTCTGCTTCTGGAAATTCTGATGCTGATTACAGCTGTCCGGGATATGATACAGAAAAAGAACGGCACAAAATTCAAGCATCTTCGGGCAGAATCAGAAAACCGTCTCCGGAATCCGGAGTATGTGCAAAGACTTCAGGCGGCAGGATATGCCATTCCCGGCCGCATGAAATAAATCTAATCCAAAGGAGAATATTAATTATGGGATTTGACAGATTAATCAAAAAAATCAAAGAAACAGGCAATCCTTCTGTTGTGGGGCTTGACCCGAAGCTGGATTATGTTCCGGAATATCTGATCAAGAAATTTCAGGAAGATGACGGCGCAACGCTCAAAACCGCCGCAAGAGCTATTTATGCATTCAACAAGGCTATTATCGATGAAATTTATGACATCGTTCCGGCCATCAAGCCGCAGGCCGCTTATTACGAAATGTACGGCTATCAGGGCATGAAAGCTCTGGAAGATACGATTCGCTATGCACAGCTGAAAGGCATGTTTGTCATCACGGACGGCAAACGGAACGACATCGGCGCAACCATGCAGGCCTATACTGCCGCACATCTGGGCACGGTCAAAGTCGGAGAAACAGAGATTGCACCGTTCGGCTCGGATGCCCTGACTGTCAACGGCTATCTTGGTTCTGACGGAATCAAGCCGCTTCTGGAAACCTGCAAATCCAGCGATAAGGGAATTTTCGTACTGGTAAAGACTTCCAATCCGTCCAGCGGCGAATTACAGGACAGACTCATCGACGGCGAACCGCTCTATGCAAGAATGGGCGATCTGTGTGAACAGTGGGGCGCGGATACCGTCGGCGAATTTGGTTATTCGGCAGTTGGCGCAGTTGTCGGCGCAACCTATCCGGAACAGCTCAAAGAATTACGAAAGAGACTGCCTCATACTTTCTTTTTAGTACCGGGCTACGGCGCACAGGGCGGCGGCGCAGAAGGCGTTTCCGGCGCATTTGATGAAAACGGTCTGGGCGGCATTGTCAATTCTTCCAGAGCCATTATGTGTGCATATCAGAAAGAAGGCTGCAATCCGCAGGAATTCGCAAAGGCTGCCCGGCGTGAAGCTATCCGTATGAGAGATGATATTACAAGTTTTGTAAAAATCAAGTAATTCCATGCAGGGGATGCAGGGCTGCATACCCTGCAAACCCTGCGTATGCATAAATCAGAAAGGGTGTAGTATATGGCATTGATCAAACATGCAAAACCGGCCTGGCTTGTCCTTGCGGACGGCCAGATTTTCAAGGGGAACAGCTTCGGCGAAACAGGCACCGTCATCGGCGAGGTTGTGTTCACTACCAGTATGACGGGCTATCAGGAAACGCTTACCGACCCCAGCTATTACGGACAGATTGTCACACAGACGTTTCCGCTGATTGGCAATTACGGAGTCAATTCACAGGATTATGAATCAGACAAATCCTATGTCAGCGGCTATATCGTCCGGGAATGGTGCAATGCGCCGTCGAATTTCCGCTGTGAGGATACAGTGGATCATTTTCTGAAATCTCAGCATATTATCGGCTTATATCATATTGATACGCGCCGTCTTACCAGAACGCTCCGGGAAGCAGGCGTTATGAACGGCGCAATTACAACAGAAAATCCGGAACAGAATTTATCTTCTCTGCTGGAGAAAATCAAAGCATATTCTGTTGTAAACGCTGTAAAAGCCGTGACAAATCCGGAATCGAAAACCTATACTCCGGAAGAGCCGGCAAAGTACCGGGTTGCATTATTTGATTTCGGCTATAAAAGAAATATCCGTCAGGAACTCGTCAAGAGAAACTGCGAAGTGATTGTTGTCCCTGCCAATACCACGGCGGAACAGATCAAAGCTCTGCATCCTGACGGAATTATGCTGTCCAACGGCCCCGGAGATCCGGCTGAAAATATTCAGATTATTAAAAATCTGAAAGAAATTGCAGAATTAAATATCCCGATTTTCGGAATTTGTCTTGGCCATCAGCTGATGGCACTGTCACAGGGTGCCCGGACTGAAAAACTCAAGTACGGCCACAGAGGTGCCAATCAGCCTGTCATTGACTTGCAGTCCGGAAAAACTTATGTCACAAGCCAGAATCACGGCTATGCTGTCGTTGGGGAGAGTCTGAATCCCGAAACCGGCGAAGTTTCTCATATCAATGCCAATGACAGAACCTGCGAAGGCATTAAATACAAAACCTGCAATGCCTTTACTGTGCAGTTCCATCCGGAAGCACACGGAGGGCCTCTGGATACGGCTTATCTGTTCGATGAATTTATTTCCAACATGCAGAAAGGAGCAGAATAAATCATGCCATTAAGAAAAGATATCAAAAAAGTATTAGTGATTGGTTCAGGGCCTATTATCATCGGTCAGGCCGCCGAATTTGACTATGCCGGCGCACAGGCCTGCCGTGCTTTGAAACAGGAAGGTCTGGAAGTCGTTCTGATTAATTCCAATCCGGCTACTATCATGACTGATAAGGCTATGGCAGATAAAATTTATATTGAACCCCTGACTCTGGATGTTGTCAAAAGAGTCATCGAACTCGAAAAGCCGGACAGTGTGCTTTCCACTCTGGGCGGTCAGACAGGCCTGACACTCTCGATGCAGCTGGCCGAAGAAGGCTTTCTGAAATCCCATCATGTAAAACTGCTGGGGGCAAATCCGGAGACGATTCATAAAGCAGAAGACCGTCAGGCTTTTAAAGATACAATGGAAAAAATCGGCGAACCGTGCATTCCGTCCAAAGTGGTGGAAACTGTAGAAGATGCTGTCGATTTTGCAAAGGAAATTCATTATCCTGTCATTGTCCGTCCGGCATTCACGCTCGGCGGAACAGGCGGCGGTATTGCCGATAATGAAGAACAGCTCCGTGATATTGCTACGAATGGATTACGCCTCTCGCCGATTACACAGGTTCTGATTGAAAAATGCATCAGCGGCTGGAAAGAAATCGAATTTGAAGTCATCCGGGATTCCAAAGGCAATGTGATTACAGTCTGCTCGATGGAGAATTTTGACCCCGTCGGCGTACACACTGGCGACAGCATTGTCATTGCTCCGGCAGTGACGCTCTCGGACAGAGAATACCAGATGCTGCGAACTGCTTCTCTGAATATTATTTCCGAACTTCAGGTAGAAGGCGGCTGCAACTGTCAGTTTGCACTGCATCCGGAGAGTATGCAGTATGCTGTGATTGAAGTCAATCCCAGAGTTTCGCGTTCTTCTGCACTGGCATCCAAAGCGACGGGATATCCCATCGCCAAAGTAGCAACAAAAATCGCTGTTGGCTATACGCTGGATGAAATTATCAATCAGGTCACAGGCAAGACTTATGCCTGCTTTGAACCGGCTCTGGATTATGTTGTCATCAAATTCCCGAAATGGGCGTTTGATAAATTCGTCTATGCCAAGCGCACCCTCGGTACGCAGATGAAGGCCACAGGCGAAGTCATGGCCATCGGCACCAGCTTTGAACAGGCTATGATGAAAGCCGTCCGTTCTACCGAACTCGGCGTGGATTCTATGAATATGAAAAAATATGAAGAAATGCCCCCGGAAGAACTCCTGCATTTATTAAAATCCGGAGTAGAAGACGAACGTTCGTTCCAGGTATTCGCGGCTCTGAAAAAGGGTATTTCTATTCAAGAAATTCATGAAATTACTTTGATTGATGAATGGTTCCTGGATAAGCTTCTGAATCTGGTCGAACTCGAAAACTGGCTTGCCGAAGGCGAACTGACAGAAGAAAAATATCTTCTGGCTAAACAGTATGGCTATCTTGATAAAACTATCGAGAGAATGTCCGGTCAGAAATGCCCCCTGCATCAGAATGCTGTCTTCAAGATGGTAGATACCTGCGCCGGAGAATTCAAAGCCGAAACGCCCTATTTCTATTCGACTTATGATGACGAAAACGAAGCGGAACAGTTCATCGAACGCACCGATTCCGGAAAGAAGAAAGTCATTGTATTTGGTTCCGGGCCGATCCGGATTGGTCAGGGCATTGAATTTGATTATTGCTCTGTGCATTGTGTCTGGACTCTGAAAGAATTGGGCTATGAAGCCGTTATCTGCAATAATAATCCGGAAACTGTCTCGACTGATTTCGATACAGGTGACAGACTGTATTTCGATCCCCTCACCCCGGAAGATGTAGATCATATTATCGAAACAGAAAAGCCTTACGGCGTTGTGGTACAGTTCGGCGGTCAGACTGCGATTAAATTAACCCGTCATCTTGCCGATCAGGGAGTCAATATTCTTGGCACTTCTGCGGATGATATCGATGCTGCCGAAGACCGCGAACGCTTTGACGAATTGCTCGAACAATGCGGCATTCCTCGTCCGGAAGGCTTTACTGTCATGACGACAAAAGAAGCCGTCAAAGCTGCCGATCAGCTGGGTTATCCTGTTCTGCTCCGGCCGTCCTATGTACTCGGCGGTCAGAATATGATTATCGCCCATTCTGAACAGGATGTTGTCGAATATATGGGCATTATCACTTCCCATATGATTGAAAATCC
>DFJS01000042.1 GCA_002373165.1 Ruminococcus sp. UBA3665 | reverse complement strand
CATTGGTGCCTTTCGCAGAAAGGCGGATTATAACAATGAAAGATATCAAAAAATATGTTGCAGAAGTCATTGGTACTATGACACTTGTGCTGATTGGCTGCGGAACTGCCATGCTGACCGGCTGTGATCACTGGGGCGGCTATCTGACTACCGCATTTGCCTTTGGCCTGACTATTGTCGGCATGGCGTATTGTGTGGGAAATATCTCAGGCTGTCACATCAATCCGGCCGTATCGCTGGGCGTTCTGATGCGCGGCGGCATGACAGGAGCAGAATTTGCCGGATATGCTGTATCACAGTGTATTGGGTCTCTGCTGGGTTCGATTTTGCTGATGATTATTTTCGGACTTGGCGGCGTGACTGATGCAACCGGCGGCTTTGGCTCGAACGGTCTGGGCGGCGTGAATGATAATGCCATTGCCGGACTGCTGGTAGAAATTCTGCTGACGTTTATTTTTGTGCTGACAATTCTGGGTGTTACCTCGAAAAATGCAGACCATGGTTCTTTCGGAGGCGTTGTCATTGGTTTTACGCTGGTGCTGGTGCATCTGCTGGGAATCGGGCTGACAGGCACATCTGTCAATCCTGCCAGAAGTCTGGGGCCTGCAATTGCTGCGGCAATTTCCGGGAATACCACTCCGATTGCACAGCTGTGGGTTTTCATTGCAGGGCCTTTTGCAGGTGCGGCACTTGCGGCTGTGACTTACAATTATCTGGATCCTGTCAAATTGCAGAAAGAACGCAAATTCTGAAAAACAAAAATCTGCTGTCCGAACCGGCAGCAGATTTTTGTTATTATTTTGCTTTTTTCTTTGTTTTTTCGGCTTCTTTTTTGACTGCCGAAGCCTTCGGCTTAAGGTGTACCGGCTCTACAGTTTTCGGCTTCTGGGTGTACAGCACATGTGCATAGATGCACAGCACCAGATACACGGCACACAGAATCGCACTCAGAAAAACAGCTCTTGTCATCCATTCTGTATGCGGAAAATGCTTTGCCAGTGCCAGATAGTATTTTTTCTGTGATAATTCGACAGATGTTGTAGAAATCAAATCAATAGTAGTAAGTTCCTGACCGGAAAATTTTAAAGTAACAGTTCCTAATTTTTCGCCCTGCTGTACAGGAGCCGAAACATTGTCATCCAGTTTGATTTCCTGTACAATAGAATTGATATCCGCGCCGTCATACCACAGCGACATGAAGGACTTTGCCGGACGGACAAGCACATAATCTACGCCGTCGCCGTTTTTGACTGTAATCTGTCCGAGTTCTGTGCTGTCACTCAGAATAGTCTGATAATTGAAGTGCGTAAATGCCCATTTCAGAAGATCACGGGCATCTGTCATATGATAATATTTCAGTACGCCTTCGGAGTCAGTGAACGGTGCGGCCAGCAGTACAACAAGAAATGTATTGCCGTCCTTGGTGCCCTGACAGATGATGTTTCTTCCCTGCTGGTTCAGGTTTGCTGTTTTGATGCCTTTGGTGCCTTCCAGATAATAGGCAGAGTTTTCCTGCATCATGGCATTGGAATGTGTCCAGATCCATTCGTCCATTTTATGCCGTTCGGGATTGGGTGTTTCCGGCGCGTAAGAAATAGCCGAGGCAAAATTTAAAAACTTGCTGACAGAAAGCGCATACTGTGTGATTTTAGTCATATCTCTTGCAGTTGTCTGCTGGGAAGTATCATAAATTCCTGTTACGTTTGTAAAATTTGTCTGCGTACAGCCGATTTCTTTTGCCTTGGCGTTCATCAGGTCAACAAAGCCGGCAACGCTTCCGTTGCCGAACTGATTCGCCAGAATGACAGCCGCTTCACAGGAAGAAGTCAGCATCAGGGCATACAGCAGGTCTTCTACCGTCAGCACATCGCCGTCATAGATATCGGCATAGCGCAGGTCATCCGGATAATCCGTTGCCTGATAGCGTTTGACAAGTTCGGAATCGCAGGTAAGCTGCATTTTCAGATCATTGCATTTTTCCAGAATCAGGGCAGTTTCCATAATCTGTACCAGAGAGCCGGGCATATACTGTTCATCTGCATTTTTTTCATACAGGATATTTCCTGTATCTGTATTGATCAGTACGCACGCGGCACTGTTGATTTCAAAATTGGGAGTAAAGGAAACTGCCTGTCCTGCCAGCGAAGTGCAGAAACAGCCGACAATCAGCACTGCCAGAAAAACAGAAAGCAGTTTTTTTAATTTCTTCATGAAAAAATCCTCCTGTCTTGGAATTCTGTTTTATTCTTTCTTATTTTAACATAATTATGTATATTTGTCAACTGGAATTTTCCATGTATTTTCCTTGACACAGGCAGGATTTTCGTGCTATAATAATGACAGAACAAAAGATAAATCCCCTGGGAGATGAAATATTATGGTCTATGTAACAGGCGATATGCACGGAGAATGGGAACGCTTTAAAGAAAAATCCATCCGCCGGCTGAAAAAAAATGATACGCTGATGATCTGCGGCGATTTCGGCTTTATCTGGGACGACAGCCGCCGTGAAAAACAAATTCTGAAAAAAATGTCAGAACTGCCGTTTACAATTGCTTTTCTGGACGGCTGTCACGAAAATTTCGACCTGCTGGAACAGTATCCCGAAGAAGTATGGAACGGCGGAAAAATTCACAGAATCGCCCCTAATATTGTCCATCTGCGGCGCGGCCAGATTTTTGAAATTGAAAACCGTACATTCTTTGTATTCGGCGGCGGCCACAGTCAGGATTATGAATACCGCACTACAGAAACATGGTGGAAACAGGAACGTCCTACTCATAAAGAAGTAACTGCTGCTGTGGCAAATCTTCAGAAATATCATAATAAAGTCGATTATGTGCTGACTCACGAGCCGCCGGGTGTCCTGAAAGACTGCCTCGGCGTGGATGCCGCCCAGCGGCTGGAAATTCATACTTTTTTTGAAGATATGGTAAGAGCTTGCAGTTATCGGAAATGGTTCTTCGGCAAGTGCCATATCGATAAATATATTCCCGTTAAATTTTTTGCCGTATTCGCGCAGGTCGTGCCCGTCACTGTGAAAGAGACGGATTTATAATTATCAGATCTGAAAAAAGACCGGATTTCCGGTCTTTTTATTTTCCGGAAAATTTTTTTGAAAAAACACTTGACAAATACTGTATTCTGTGCTATACTGTATCTGTCAGATATATTATATGCCGTATAATATTATATTTTATCACAGAAAGGATTGATGTTGCTGTTATGTTTCCCATCAGTGCGGCTCTTCTGGATGCCATGGTGCTGGCACTGGTCGAACAGGCCCCTACTTACGGCTATAAAATTACACAGGATATTCAGAACGCCGTGCATGTTTCAGAATCTACCCTCTATCCCGTGCTGCGGCGGCTGCAAAAATCCGGCGCACTGGAAACGTTCGACCGCGCCTTTGACGGCAGAAACAGACGCTATTATCAGATTACTGATCTGGGCAGGGCGATGCTCGTCCAGTACCGGAAAGACTGGACAGACCATAAATTGCAGATTGATAGAATTTTAAAGGAGGATGCTGAATTATGACGGCAGATTTATTTCTCACACAGCTGGAGCATTGCCTCCGCTGTCTGACACAGGAAGAAAAAGAAAATGCAATGGCCTATTATCGTGAATACCTCGCCGAAGCCGGAGAAAATGCCGATCAGGCCGCCGAACATTTAGGTTCGCCGCAGTCCGTTGCTGAAAAAATTCTCTCCGAAATGCGTGAAGCACAGGAAGAACCGCTTTCTGAACAGAAACTGTCTTCCCCGAAATCTTCTGCCGGAAATACGGCACTTGGCATTCTCATTCTGCTTGTCACCAGTCCGTTCTGGGGAACGATGGCGGTTTTATGGCTGACTTTGCTGTTCTGTCTGGCTGTCATTCTGCTGTCGCTGGTATTTTCGGCGATATTCGCGCCGGTTCAGGGGATTTCCTACCTGATGAATCAACTTTCCGGCGAAGGATTATGGGCAATCGGTTCAGGTCTGCTGTGTGCCGGGCTTGCCCTGCTTCTCTGGAAACCGATGTTCTTATTATGTCAACAGTCTACAAAAGCGTTTTTCGGCTTCTGCCGGAACAGTCTGCAAACTTTATTCAGAAAGGATTCTTAATTATGAAAAAATTGCCTGAATTATACTGGATTATCAGCGCAGTGATTACCATTGCCGGAATTTCCGTCATGACCGCCGGAGCAGCACAGATGAATAAAGAATCTGCCCAGAAGATTACAGTTTCCGACCTCTGTACAGCGGAAGAACTGCAATCTGTCATGATAAATATTGATACCGCGGATGTGATTTTACAGCCTTCGGCAGATAATACTGTCGTACTGGAATTTTCTGATGAAAAACGTCTGGAGTACAGTTTTAAAGACGGCGTTTTAACCGTTCAGAACAAGAAGGGCATTTTTCTTTCCGGAATTCATTTTATCAGTTTCGGGGCAGTTCCGCAGAAAAATCAGATTGTGCTTTCCCTGCCGGAAAAGCAGTATGACGAATTTGTGCTTTCCTGCGGTACAGGAGATATGAGTCTTTCCGGCGTGAATGCCGGAATGCTGACTGCTTCGACCGGAACAGGCGATATCACTTCCGAAAGCTGTATTTTCAGTGAAATCGACCTCGACAGCGGTACGGGTGATATTGACCTGAACCAGACAGAAATCAGCTCCGTTTCTGATATTGATATCGGTACAGGCGATTTCACCGCCGAAAGCTGTACTTTCTCCGGAATCACCATCGACGACGGCACGGGAGAAATCAAAATGCAGAACAGCGCACTGACCGGTAATGCAGATATCAACAGCGGTACAGGCGATGTTTCACTGACACTTTCCGGAAATATTCAGGATTATCAGATTGACTGTTCCGAATGCATCGGAGATGTGAATATTCAGAACAATTCCCTGAAAAGCATGGGTTCTGTCTCCGCACAGTACCAGATGAAAATTGATACTGTCGGCAGTGTGGATATTCTCTTCACAGAATAAAAATCAGCCTGAAAAGTTCAACGCTTTTCAGGCTTGTTTTTTCTCTTATGATACGGCAGATGCGGAACGTTCAGCATCAGATAATCTCCGGGAATGGCATCTGTATTAATAAATCTGATAAAATCATTGGAAATATATTTCCCGAATGTGAACCAGATTTTCTTCTCATCAGAAAGCATTTCCAGAATTGAGACAACCAGAATATTCAGACAGTCATCATCTCCGGAAGTGAAGATTTTTTCCAGAAAATCGCAGTATCTCTGAATCAGTTCCGGATTCTGGTTTTCTTTTAGCAGAATGCGCAGATCCGGCAAAGCTTCTGCATGAAAAATCAGCTCCGGGAAAAGAACATGCCCCAGAAGTTCTTCATAAAAGGCGAGTTCTTCTTCTGCCTGCGGACGGAGTTCCGGAAATTTTTCCAGAAAATAATCCAGAAGCTGTTCTTTATTCAGTTTCATACAATTTCTTTTCGTTTCTGGAGTTCGTAAACAAACCGGACGGCCAGTTCTTCGGGAACGAATTTAGATGCTATCACGCCGAGTTTCATGCCCAGTGTGGGAATCATCAGGCCTTTTCCGGCGAATGTGCCGGCAATGCCGTATTCAGCGGCGAATTTGGGAGTAATGGGCTTGGCCGAGAAAGTCACTCCGGCGCGGTTATTGAAATTCGTATCGACAGGCCCCGGACAAAGTGCGCCAATCTGCACATGAGAACCCTTCCGGCGAAGCTCTTCCCGGATGGCCGTCGTCAGCCGGACAACATAATTTTTCGATGCATAATAACTCGACAGCAGGGGGCCTGATAAAAATCCGGCACTGGATGCCACGTTCAGAATCATGCCGCTGTCACGCTTGACAAAATCTTTCAGGAATAATTTCGTCAGAATATGCACTGCCCGGATATTGACATCAATCAGTTCCAGTTCGGCAGAAAGATCAGTTTCAGTAAATTCGCCGAATATGCCGAATCCGGCATTATTAATCAGAAAATCGATTTTCATGCCCTGACAGAAATCATATAATCTCTGTGCCGCGTCTCGTTCTGACAAATCCAGCGCGAGATATTTTGTCTCTCCGCCGAATTTTTCTGCCATTTTCTGAAGAATTTTCTCATTCCGTCCGGAGAGCACAAGTTCCCATCCCTGTCTGTGCAGAATCAGTGCCATTTGCATTCCAATGCCGGAAGTTGCGCCTGTAATCAAAGCTCTTTTCATAAAACAAACCGCCCTTCAAAAATATAATAGGTTATCTTATTATATCATAATTTCCAAACAATTGCAAGCCTATTCTGAAAATTATGTGAAATTTAGAAAAAAATTTGAAAAAGCTATGGACTTATTCCCGATTATGTAGTATAATAAAAAAAGACTGAAAATTTATGGAGGTATTAGTAAAATGTCAGTTTTGAAACGAATTACAGCCGGTTTGACAGCATTAAGCCTGATCGCCGTCTGCACAGGCTGCAAAAATACAACCACGGCAATGACAATCGGGGATTATGTCGTTCCGGCAGGTGTTTATCTGTATTATTTGAATTCTGCTTATCAGAATGCGCTCTCTCAGCTGAAAGAAGATGATGAAAATCTGGATACGGCTGATCTCAGTGCCGTAAAGGCCGCTTCGCTGGAAGGAAAAGATATCCGTACCTGGTGCGAAGATAAGGCTGTCGAATTCTGTACGGATTTTGTGACAACAGAAAAGAAATTCGATGAATTAGGCCTTTCTCTGGATGCCGATACCAAATCCGGCATTGACAGCATGATGGATTATTACTGGGCCAGCTATGAAACAACTATGACGGAACACGGCATCAGTCAGGAATCGTTCAGAAAAGTAATGACATCCAGCTATAAGAGTCAGGAAATTTTTGATTATTATTATGCCGTCGGCGGAGAAGAAGGCGTTACGGAAGACGAACTGAAAGAATATTATATTGCCAATAATATCCGTGCACAGTATATTTCTTTTGATCTGCATGACAGTGAGGGCAATCTGCTGAAATCCGACGGCAAGGCCGAAATAAAGGCACTGGCCGAAGAATATCAGAAACGCGCCGAAGATGCGTATGCTTCCGGCGGTGCCGATGCCGTCATGACCGAAATGGACAAAATCAAAGAAGATTATGCGGCCTATCAGGAATCCGTTGCCGCAGAAGAGGCCGCAGCAGAAACAGATACCGAAGCTGTCATAGAAGAATCTGCTGCTGCATTCGATGCTCCGTATATTCTGACCGCCGAAGAAATCAGTTCTTCCGAAGCCGAAACAGTACAGGATACTTCCGAACCGGAAACTTCTCCCGAAGAAGAAACCACAGAAGAAGTTCCTGATGAAAATGCCGAAACTTCCGCAGAAGACGAAATCACAGAAGAAGCTTCTGACGAAGATGCCGGAATTTCCGCAGAAGATGAAACCACAGAAGAAGTTTCTGACGATGCTCCTGCTGATGAAGAATCCGTGGATTCCTCTGTCGATGAAGATGCCGAAACAGAAGACGAGTCTGTTCCTTACCAGAACGAAAATATTATTTCCGTCATCAATAAAGAAGATTACGATAACGAAGAGGATATTTATTACACTCCCGATGAAACTGTCTATAATAAACTTCTGGAAATTACAGAAGCCGATTACGGAAAAGTTTATCTTGTAGAAGAAGACGAAATCTATTATCTTGTTGTCCGTTATGATATCGCACAGCGCATGACAGAAGACGATCTCTGGACAGAAAACGCTGTCAGCAATGCCGAATATGGCAAATATTATGATGAGTTTGAAGCTAAAATGGACGAATGGGGTTCAGCTCTGGCCGTTTCCAGAAATGAAGCTTCCTTTAAGCGTTATGACCCGTATGAATATAATTTCTGATGCTGAAATAAAATAATTCTATTGCAAAAGCCGTGCGGAAGTCTGCACGGCTTTTTATATAAAAATGATAATTTTTTTATCATTTGCTTGCATTTTATATCCAATTATGTTATAATAAAAAATAGTGAAAATGCTTTCGGATGTTTTACTGAATTACCCTATATCATAAAAGGTGAATTGTATGAGAAATGCTTCTTATCAGAGCCGAAGTCTGCTTGCAACAATTATTTTGATTTTTTCTATCGGTATTTCGCTCCTGCTGTTTACATGGCAGATTCATGTACTGACAAAAAAACAGTGTTACCAGGAACTTTCTGTTTCTACCAAAGAAGCTATGCAGGATCTGGAAGCGAATTTCCGGAATGACCGCCTCAGCCTGCGGATGCTCGCCACTGTCATCGCCGAAGAGGACAGCCTTTCGTCTTTGGATATCAGCAAGTATCTGGATGTTTATGATGTCAACAGCCTGATTTCCAGCATTGGCATCCTGACCCCGGAAAATACCTGTATCCAGCTGCGCGGAAAAGAAGTTTCTGCTGAAGGTGTGATGAATTACGAAACAGAACTTCTGCTCGGCGAACATATCAGCAATCTTCAGCCTGCTTTGACAAATTCTGATTCTATGGTAATCCGCAGTTTTATGCCTATCCGCAAAAGCGGAAAAACAATCGGTCTGCTGTATGCCGAAATGTCGCCTTCCAATGTGGCAAGAGCCTGGTCGCCGGCAATTTATAATAATTCCTGTACGTTCTGTATCATCGACAGGGAAACAGGAGAATTTGTTGTCAATAACTGGAATAAAAGCATTAAATATCTTTCTGATCTGGATTCTGAATCGTTGCAGAACAGCATTCAGGAAGGAAAATCGGCATTCCGGGAAATGAAAACTGCTGACGGAGAGGAAGTTTTTCTGTCTTATATGCCAATGCAGCTGGAAAACTGGGAGATTATGCTTTCTCTCCCGGCCGAGAAAGTCTTTGCTTCTGCCAGAGAAACAGAGTCGGCTCTGCATTTGTTTTTAATCGGCATTGTCATTCTGCTTGTGGTCTATCTGGCATGGATGCTGCATATAAACCGCCGTTCCATCGCCGGAGCCAAAAAACAGGCCAATATCGACGTGCTGACAGGATTGCAGAACCGCAACTGCTATGAAGAATACTGTAGTCAGATTAAAAATACACAGAATCTTGTCTGCGTTTATATCGATGCCAACGGTCTGCATGAATTGAATAATACCAAAGGGCATCTTGCCGGAGATCAGATGCTGCGGTATATTGCCGATACGCTGAAAGTCCAGTTCGGCGAGGAAACTGTCTACCGAATCGGCGGCGATGAATTTATTGTATTCGAGAAAAATAAAACAGACAGTCAGATGCATGAAATACTGCATTTTGTCCGGACAGAAATCGAACGGAATCAATATCATATTTCTGCCGGATACTGTATCGGAAACGGGGAAATTTCCCTGAAAGATTTAATTAAAACTTCTGAAATCCGTATGTATGAGGAAAAACAAAAATATTATGAAAAAATCGGCCGTCCGGTCAGAAATCACATCAAGGAGGAAGATACTGCATGAAAAAATTAATGGCTTTGCTGTGTGCATCTGTCCTGTTTTTTCTGACATCGTGCAGTCAGCCGGAAGAAATCATCATGGAGGGCACTCCCGAATCGCCTGAAGAAGAAACTGTCTTCCGCATGTATTATCCTACAGAAGTTGTAACGCTGAATTATCTGACAACAAATACTTATAACGAAACTTATATTTCTGCCAATACAATCGATTGCCTGGTAGATTATGACTGCTACGGAAATGTGATGCCCGGTCTTGCCGAAAGCTGGTCACATAATGCCGATCAGACCGAGTGGACGTTCCATATCCGGCAGGGTGTCAGCTGGGTGGATTATCAGGGCAATCTCTATGACGAAGTCGTTGCGGATGACTGGGTGGCCGCAGCCGAATATGTCAACAATGCCAAACATGAATCAGATATTCAGTACATGTATGTATCCGGTTCTGTTGTTCACAATGCGCAGGCATATTATGACTATACTGCATGGCGCAGTTCCAGCAAAAATCCCAAAGGCGAAAAGCCGGACAGCAATGCGCCGGAACGGGAAACTATGGCGGAAGTCCTTCCGGAAGAAATCGGCGTAAAAGCTCTGGATGACTATACGCTTGTCTATACGCTCGATCAGCCCTGCCCGTTTTTCCTGAGTGTGCTGAGTTATCCGTCCTATATGCCGGTCAGCCGCAGATTCCTGGAAGAAACCGGCGATATGTTCGGCCGCGATCATAAAAATATTCTTTATAACGGAGCATTTATTCTTTCCGAATGGCAGCCGCAGGAAATGCAGATTCTGACTAAAAATCCCTCTTACTGGGATGCCGAACATGTCTATATCGACCGTGTGCAGCGCGAATATAATTTCGATGCCTATGCTGTACAGGGTGATATGTTCCTGGATAATAAAATCGATTATGCTCAGATCAGTTTCGATCAGCTGGATGACTGGATGAATAATCCGGAAACAAGAATGCTGGTGCATCCCAATAAGCCGGATAATTCTTATAGTTTTTTTTATACATTCAATTTTGATCCGCAGTTCGACGAAGTCTATGAACCGGAAAACTGGAAAATCGCCGTGAATAACGAAAATTTCCGTCATGCGCTTGTCAGTGCCGTGAATAAAGAAGCCCTGCTGTATCTGTATAACCCTTATCATTATCAATCGCTTCTGAATGATACGATTACTCCGAAGGATTTCACATTTGCCGCCGGGCTGGATTATACACAGTATCCTGCACTGAAAGACGTAGTCAGCAATTACAGCCCCGAACAGGCAAAAGCTTACCGTGATGCCGCTGTTCCGGAACTGGAACAGGCCGGAGCTTCTTTGCCGATTAAAGTCCTTATGCCTTATAATCCGTCCGTTCTCAACTGGGAGGCGGAATGTAATCTTGTCCGGGAAGAACTGGAAGAAACACTCGGTAAGGATTTTATTGAAATCATTGTCGAACCGGGTCCCGAAACAGGATTTCTGGCCTCTGTCCGCCGCAGCGGAAAATATGCCTTCATGAAATGCAACTGGGGCGCGGATTATGCCGATCCGCTGACTTATACAGAATCGTTCAAAGCCGGGAATGACTATATCTTCTGGGATCAGAGCGAAGATCCCAAAACACAGAAGCTCTTCCAGGCATGGCAGGCCAAAGTGAAAGAAGCTGCTGCTGTCTATGATGATGCCCAGAAACGCTACACACTCTTTTCCGAAGCCGAACGTATGCTGATTGATCATGCAATTGCTTCTCCGTTTTCAATCGAACCCGAAGGCCATGTGATCTCGAAACTGAATCCGTTTGAATCTGAACATGCTTCTATCGGCATTGTCATGCAAAGACTCAAATACTGCAAAGTCGGCGAAACGTCGTTCAGCATGGAAGAATATGAACAGGCCTATCAGAAATGGGAACAGGAACGGAAAGAAAATCTGAAATCCTGAAATAAAAAATCGTCCTGCAAAGGGCGATTTTTTTATATATCCAGAAGCGCGGCAATCACAGCATTCGAGACGGCGAAGCCTTTTGGAGTCAGTGCAATGCAATTATTTTCTTTTAATTTTATATAATCATTTTTTATCAGCATCGGAAGTTTTTTTCTTGCATTCTGACTGAGGGAAGATTCCGGAACTCCCCTGCTTGTACGAAAAGCCAGCATTAATTTTTCTTCCGGGTCACAGGCAGTTTCTGAAATAGTAATTTCCTGCTGAATCTGATTTTTACAGAATAATTGCACATCTTCCGGGACGGAAAATCTTCTGTTTTGGATGCAGGAATGTGCCCCTGCGCCAATGCCGAGATAATCCTGACAGTACCAGTATCTTAAGTTATGCTGACTTTCAAAGCCCGGTTTCGCGAAACTGGAAACTTCATACTGATAGAATCCGGCATTTTCCAGCGTGCTAACTGTTTGCAGATACCTGTCAACAGAACTGTCATCATCTGGAAGATTGTCCAGAATTTCCGGATTCGTATAAAACGGCGTGTTTTCTTCTATCTGGAGAAGATACGCCGAAACATGCTGAATCGGCAGAGAGGTCAGAATCTCCAGCGTTTCAGAAAGAACTTCTTCCGTCTGATACGGGAGTGCAAGCATCAAATCACAGGAAATATTATGGAATCCTGCTTTTTCGGCATTTCGGACAGTTTGCAGATTCTGTTCAGCAGTGTGCGTTCTGCCTAACAGTTTCAGCTGAGAATCAGAAAAGCTCTGTGTGCCTATCGAAAGCCGTTTGATTCCGGCAGTGCGCAAATCATAAAGATACTGAAAATCCGCTCTTGACGGATTGTATTCGAGTGTGATTTCGGGAGTACTGTCTAATTTAAAATTCTTACTGCATGTTTCGAGAATATCAGAAATCTGTTTTGCAGATAACAGCGAGGGCGTTCCTCCGCCGAAATAAATGCTGTCTACAGAATCGAAATTCCGGTAATGGTTCAGATTCCGGATAACTGCCTGCACATAGAGTTCTGCCGTAACTTTCCGGTAAGGCACGGAATAAAAATCACAGTACGGGCATTTCCGCGCACAGAATGGCACATGAATATAAATTCCGGTCATTGCATTCTCCGGATAGGCTCTACCAGTTTCCCGAAAAACATCCGGAATAAAAAGCTGACTGCAAAACTGATGCCGATAATCGCAGCAATCAGAATACTGCTCTGCGTTTTCTGGGAAGCATCGGATTTGAAATAAATAATCATGATGAAAACAAATGCTATAATCGAAATAATGCTGTCAAAATAGATAGATCCCATGCCGTTGCAGCAGCGTTTTCCGCATTTGGGGCAGGGCTTGCCGAAACTCCTGTAAGAACCTGCCAGAGCCTTCTGCAAAGGCGTAAATGTTTTTTCTCCGCAGTGCGGACAGATATATTTCATCAGAACTGCCCTCCTGTATTATTCATCAAGTTTCAGAACACTCATGAACGCTTCCTGCGGCACTTCGACTGTTCCTAACTGACGCATACGTTTTTTGCCCTCTTTCTGTTTTTCGAGAAGCTTTTTCTTTCTGGTGATGTCACCGCCGTAGCATTTTGCAAGAACATCTTTTCTCATGGCCTTGACCGTCTCACGGGCGATGATCTTTCCGCCGACTGCCGCCTGAATCGGCACTTCAAACAGCTGCCGCGGAATGTTGTCTTTCAGTTTTTCGGCGATTTTTCTGGCTCTGGCATAGGCCTTGTCTGCATGGACGATAAAGCTCAGTGCATCCACAATTTCGCCGTTGAGGAGAATATCCAGCTTGACTAATTTAGAAGGCGCATAGCCCATTAATTCATAATCAAAAGAAGCATAGCCGCGCGTTCTGGATTTGAGTGCATCAAAGAAATCATAGACAATTTCATTCAGAGGCAGTTCATATTTGAGTGTGACTCTGGTATCATCAAGATACTGCATATCTTTGAACGTGCCGCGTCTGTCCTGACACAAATCCATGACATTGCCGACAAATTCCGAAGGCACAAGAATATCAGCCCTGACCATAGGCTCTTCTGCTATGGAAAGCACGGAAGGGTCCGGATAATTTGTCGGGTTGTCGATATACTGAACCGTTCCGTCCGTCAGAGTTACTTTGTAGATAACAGACGGCGCAGTGGTGATTAAATCCAGATTATATTCACGCTCTAGTCTTTCCTGAATGATTTCCATATGCAGCAGTCCCAGAAATCCGCACCGGAATCCGAAGCCTAAGGCCACAGAAGTTTCCGGCTCGAAGGAAAGAGCGGCATCATTCAGCTGTAATTTTTCGAGAGCATCCCGCAGATCGCCGTATTTTGCGCCGTCTGCCGGGTAAATGCCGGAAAATACCATCGGATTGACTTTTCTGTAACCGGGCAGAGCTTCCGCGCAGGGATTGGCCGCCAGTGTGACCGTATCGCCGACCTGTGTATCGCCGATACTCTTGATGGATGCCGCAATATAGCCGACTTCTCCGGCCTGAAGCGTTCCTGTATTGACAAGCTGATCTGTCGTCATATAGCCTGTTTCTGTGACGGTAAATTCCGAACCTGTCGCCATCAGATGAATGACATCGCCGACTTTTACCGTGCCTTCTTTGACTCTCACATAGATAATAACGCCTTTATAAGAATCATAATAGCTGTCGAAAATCAAAGCTTTCAGCGGAGCAGACGGGTCGCCGTCCGGAGCCGGGATATCTGTGACAATTTTTTCGAGCACTTCTTCGACATTTGTGCCGAGCTTGGCCGAAATCCGAGGCGCATCCATCGCCGGAATGCCGATGACATCTTCGACTTCCTGGCAGACTTTTTCCGGCTGTGCGGACGGCAGATCAATCTTGTTCACAACGGGCACGACTTCCAGGTCATGTTCAATAGCAAGATAGGTATTGGCGAGGGTTTGGGCTTCGATGCCCTGAGAAGCATCCACAATCAGAATTGCGCCTTCGCAGGCGGCCAGAGAACGGGAAACTTCATAATTAAAATCCACATGGCCGGGGGTATCAATCAGATTGAACACGTAAGTCTGTCCGTCATTGGCCTGATAATTCAGCCGGACAGCGCGGGCTTTGATCGTAATGCCGCGTTCGCGTTCCAGATCCATATTATCAAGAATCTGCTGTTCCATGTCACGCTGGGCGACAGTCTGGGTTTTTTCTAATATTCTGTCGGCAAGGGTGGATTTGCCGTGGTCGATATGTGCAATAATGCAGAAATTTCGGATATTTTCAGAATTCAACATACATTCCTCCGTATTTATAATATAATTTATTATAGCATAGATTTCCGGAAAAGTAAAGCATTTTTTCAGGAATCGGCAGAAACAGCTTGCAATATTCTGTAAAATCTGGTATAATAAAAACATGTATGGAAAAAATCTGTCTGCAATGATATGTTATCTCAATTTGCTTGTGTGCTGCAAGCGGAATAAAGCAGGAGGTGCGGCTTTTGAACACTGATTTGTGTAATGCATTCGTGAAAATATGTACAGAGCATTACCGGAAAGTCTGCGAAACCGGAATGTTACAGGAAAATCGCAGTATTTTTGGAACGCCTCCGGAAAGTATCATAATTTGTTTTGGCTTTTCTCAGAAAAATGATGAATGGAAGCCCCTCTCTGAAAAAGAAGCTGTATTCCGATATTCTTCACATGGTCTGCAAACGGCCGCACCGGATACAGTTCCGGATAATACAGCCAACGGAATGTATTACAAAGAAGCCTATGCTGAACTCTGCTGTCAGGAAAACGGAGTTGCTTTTATGATGATTCAGTTCGGAAAACGGTATGCCCGCTGTTATCGTTATCGTATTGAACAGGATGCAGAAACTATACAGCTCGTTGATGAAACGTTAATCTGGGCTTCCTGAATCCATGCAGAATACAAAATCAGATTGAGAATATTTTTAATCAAAGAGGAGAATTTTTATTATGAACATTGCAATTGCACAATCCGGCGGCCCTACCTGTGCCATCAACGCCAGCCTGGTGGGCGTATTCAAGCAGGGACTTCTGACAGAAGAAATTGATGCTATTTTCGGCTCTATCAACGGAATTGAAGGCATCATCAATGATGAATTATTAAATCTGAAAAGCATGATCAAAACAAATGAAGATATGGAACTGCTCCGGCAGACTCCCTCAACTATGCTGGGTTCGTGCCGGTATAAACTCCCGGATTTTGAATCCGATCCGGCTGTGTATGAAAAAATTCTGCATACTCTGACAGTTCACAGAATCGAGATTTTTGTCTACATCGGCGGTAATGATTCGATGGATACGGTAGTTAAATTATCGGCATATCTGAAAAATATCAGTTCGGATATTAAAGTCATCGGCGTACCGAAGACAATTGATAATGATCTTCCCGTGACTGATCATACGCCGGGATTTGGTTCCGCCGCGAAGTATGTCGCCGCAACTGTGCAGGAAATCATCCGGGACAGCAGTGTTTACAGTATTCCGTCCGTGACTGTGATTGAAATCATGGGCAGACATGCCGGCTGGCTGACGGCCTCGACCTGCGTGCTCCGCGCCAACGGCGAGGAAGCTCCGCATTTAATCTATCTGCCGGAAGCGGAATTTTCTTCTGAACAGTTCCTGGAAGATGTCAGAAAAGAAATGGCCAAGCATAAAGCCGTAATTGTCGCTGTTTCAGAAGGCATTTCTGTTTCTGACGGCAGTTCGGAAGAATTCCAGTCCGGAAAAGTAGATAATTTCGGGCATAAATATCTGTCCGGGGTGGGAAAATATCTGGAACGGCTGGTTGCTGACAGAATCGGCTGCAAAGTACGTTCGATTGAACTGAATGTCATGCAGAGATGCTCTTCGCATATCTGCTCCAAAACGGATATCGACGAGGCCGAACGCATCGGCCGTCATGCACTGAGTGCGGCTCTGGACGGCAATACAGGCCAGATGATGTATTTCAGAAGAGTCAGCGATATTCCGTATGCCGTGACAATCGAAATGACAGAGGCTTCCAACACGGCCAATCTGGAAAAGATGTTCCCGAAAGAATGGATTTCGCCGGAACAGAATCAGGTTACGGATGCGGCAGTCTCGTATTTTCTGCCGCTGATTCAGGGCGAAGTGAATATTCTCATGAAAAACGGTTTGCCGGTACATTTTCAGCGGCCTTTGCAGATGCGATGAAATTCAAAAATTTCAGGAACAGATTACGGGAAAGACTGGATTTCTGTAAAATCACCCCTGACGGTTTCCGGTATCTGACCGAGGACGGAAAGGCCTGTCTTCTGGGCTGTCAGAGAAGCACTTCGGCGGAACTTCCGGCTTATATTGAAGAGTGCCCGGTTGTATTTCTGTCCGGACTGGGAAAATCCCGGCTTGCCGGAGAAATCCGCATTCCCGATACTGTCCGGGAACTGGATGACGGCGTATTGCGTTATCAGAAATATATTACGAAAATCTTTATTCCGGAAACTGTGGAAAAAATCGGAGACTGTGCTTTTTGCGGCTGCAATGCTATGGAAGAAATTATATTTCCGGATTCTCTGGAATCTCTGGGAGAATATACTGTGCAGGAATGCACACAGCTGAAAAAAATTCATGTTCCGGAGCACCTGACTGTAATTCCCTTCGGCTTTGCCGAATACTGCAAAACGCTTGAAGAAATTCATATTCCGGAAACTGTGAAAGAAATACAGCCGTTTGCCTTTTATTCCTGCCGGAATCTGAAAATTGTGAATTTTCCGGCAAATCTGAAATTAATCGGAGACTGTGCTTTTTCAGAATGTGAAAATCTTAGAAAATCTGATATTCCGGATGGATGCCAGGTTCATCCGGATGCATTTGACTGAAACAGGAGAAACATCAATATGAAGAAAATTTCGATTCCTATGCCGAAAAAACTCCGGGAACAGATTGATAATTATACTAATTATCAGCTGACCCCGGACGGCTTTAAATATTTTATCGAAAATAATGAAGTCTATATCAAGGGCTTCAAAAAAGGCACGCCGGAAGAAATTCCGGCATATATCGAACAGCTTCCCGTGGTATATCTTGCCGGACTGCATAATCTTCCGCTTTCCGGAACAGTAAAAATTCCCGATACCGTCCGGGAACTGGAATGGGCAGTGTTCAACGTGCAGGAAGCGGCCGAGTGTTTTGTTCTGCCGGAAAGTCTTATCCGGATTGATGAACATGCCTTTGCCTGGTGCAAATCGCTGAAAGAACTGGCGTTTCCGGATTCACTGACAGAACTCGGCCTGGGAACGGTCATGAGCTGCAAAAAGCTTGTGAATCTGAAGCTTCCGGCAAATCTGGAAGAAATTCCGGAATGCTTTGCAAGCGGCTGTTCGGCTCTGGAAAAAATTATTATTCCGGATTCTGTGAAAATAATAAAATTCATGGCCTTCAACGACTGCGGCAGCCTGAAAGAAGTGCATCTGCCGGAAGGACTGAAACGCATTGACAAATATGCATTCTGTGACTGTCCCGCCCTGGAAAAAATTATCATTCCGGATTCTGTAGAATCTATCGGCAAGTTTGCCTTTGCCGGATGTCCGCACCTGGAACAGCCGGTACTGCCGGAATACTGCGAAGTCCATCCCAAGGCATTCCGTCCGTAAAAATTACAAAAGCAAAGCAGAATTTTATCTTGAATTTGTAAAATATCACAAAATTTTCAAAATAATCCAATATTTTTCCTGCCGCGCTGTTATAGTAACAGAAACCACTTGCAAGGAGGACAAAATGGAGAACGGACTAGATAGTTATCTCCGTTTTCTTGAAGGCGACCAGTCGGCATTAAAAACAGTCGTGGAATTATACTGGGACGATATGCTGTTGTTCACAAACGGCTATGTGCAGAATCTCTCTGATGCAGAAGATATCGCACAGGAGGCTTTAATCCGTCTTTCCATCAAGCGTCCCAGACTGGTTCACGAAAATCAGCTGAAAGCCTATCTGTTTAAAATATGCCGGAATCTGTCAATCAATCATCTGAAAAAACAGAAACGGCATATCGATATGTCTCAGGAACTGACGGAGAACATAGAAGACGATATGCAGAAAATAGAAGCCAGAATGGAACTGAAAGATTCTGCCCAGGCTCTGCACCATGCTATGCGCAAATTAAAGCTGGAATATCGTGAGATTCTGTATCTGCGCTATTTTGAACAGCTGACAATTCCGGAATGTGCCAGAATTATGAAATGTACCGAACGTCAGGCCACGGCAGTCGGCTACCAGGCAAGACAGGCACTCCGGAAAATTCTGGAAAAGGAGGGGTATTCCATTGAAAACATATGACGAAGTATATCAGAATGTAATCCAAGCGGCCAATGCACATAAGCGCAAAATGAAAAAAATTCAGAATGCAGTTTCTGTTTCGGCACTGTGTGCCGGCTGTGTGCTGGGAGTGGGCATGTTCCTGAAACTGGAACGGCCTATGTCGCGCCCCTCGCAGACCGAGGCCACTGCTGCCACCGTAACGGCCAGCAAAATGACAGAAATGCTTCATACATCGGTATTCTCTCCGGCTTCCAGCGATGCTGCCGAACCAACTGCTACAATTTCCCGTCAGAACGAAGAAATTCATACAGAACCTGCCCCGGAAACTGAAAATTTTCCCGAATTTACCAGCACAGCAAATCATGACGAAAAAATCAGCACGACTTCCGTGACTACCATCAAAGCCGTTCCGGCCGCGGAAATACTGCATTCCGAAACCGGCATGACAGAAGAAACGGCTGTTCCTGCGACTGAACAGGAAAAAAGCACATCTGTTTCCACAGTCAGAACAACTGTAAAAGAAACATCTGTGACAACAGTTGTTACGGCTGCTGCCACAGAAACTCAGACGATAACTGAAATCCCTCCCGTACAGACAGAAACAGTTCCTGCGGAAGAACTCACAGAAGCTCCCCCGGAAATCTTTACAGAACCCACAGAACAAATTTCCGAACCGGAAGAATCCGGTACAACAGAAGAAATTCTAGACCCTACTGAAGAGCCTATACAGACAGAACCTACAGAAATTGAAATCTTTCCCGAAAACTCTACTGAAGCTCCCACCGAAGCCCCTACCGAAGCTCCTACAGAATATTTTTCCGAACCTGCATCATCAACAGAAAGTACCGAAGAACCGGACGATTTCCTCACTCCGGAAGAATGGAAAGCTCTGTTCGGCGAAACTGACAGAATTACCATCAGCACGGATAAAATCATTCCGGAACTTTCCCAGACAACTTATACTACTGTAATTATACCGGATTGATCTGAAAATTCCTGATGAATTTTTACAGCTTGACATTTTTTCTGTCAGGTGTTATAATAAATATCAATAAGGAGGCAGATCGTTATGAAAATATTTTTTTACACGCTCTTGATTGCCCTGCTGTTCAGCAGTATCGGTTTTAAGAAATATGTGTGGTTTATTTCCATCGGCTACGGTTTTGCAGTAGCAGCAATCGGCATATTGCTGCTGATTCTGGGCGCATCTGTTCCGGCATCGCTGCTGCTGATTCTCTACGGCTGCCGGCTGGGCGGTTATCTTGCACTGCGCGAAATCAAGAGCAGCTCATATCATGACAAAATGAAAACAGAAATCAAATCCGGCGAAGGAATGAGTATCGGCTCGAAAATTGCAATCTGGGTGAGTGCCGCCATTCTCTATGCCTGCGAAACAGCTCCGGTCACATTCCGGTTTGCCAATCAGAAAGGCAGTAAAATTATGCTGATTCTGGGCATTTTCATCAGTCTGTGCGGCCTTGTGATTGAATCCCTTGCAGATTTTCAGAAAAATCAGGCGAAAAAAAGCAATCCCCACCGCTTTGTGGATACAGGATTATACAGACTCGTCAGATGCCCGAACTATTTCGGAGAAATGCTGTTCTGGACAGGAATGTTCCTCGGCGGTATTACAGCCTATTCCGGAGTATTGCAGTGGGTGATTGTTCTGCTGGGATATCTGGGAATTATTTATGTCATGTTCGGCGGCGCACGGCGGCTGGAAATGCGCCAGAACCGTACTTATGGCAATGACCCTGAATATCAGGCCTATGTGAAGAAAACGCCTATCATGATTCCGTTTATCCCGTTATACAGTGTTGAAAAATATACATGGCTGGTTGCCTGAAAAAAACGTCCGGAATACCATTCCGGACGCTTTTTGATTATGCAGTCTGTGCGCTCTCGTCAGATTCTGTACGGCGGAATACGGCCTTGAATACCGTCCGGATCAGCGGCTGAATGAAAAACAGCTGACTGAAACATGCAAACGGAAAATTATAACAGATTAATTTCAGCCAGTTCGCCAGAAGCGTGAAGAAATTAAAATCCATATACTGATAAGGATAATACAGAATTGCGGCAAGAAAACTCATCGCCGGGCACATCAGGCCGACCGTTGCGCAGATAATGGCCGTCTCGAACAGAACAGGATTTGTCTTTGCCGGATCGAATACTTTACAGGCCAGCCTGAACGAACAGGGGCTTCCCATTGTGACTTCCAGCGTGTAGGCGAGTATAAATTCAATCAGGACAACCGCCCAGACCGGCACGGCATGACCCAGAACTGATATGCCGCCCATCGCGCGGATTGCCGGGAGTACATGTGTTTCTCCCGTCATCTGCGTGAATGTATTCCCGTTGATTACATACAGACTGTAGAATACATAGGCATGGACTGTCACAATCACTGTGAACAGCGCAAACATCATGCGTTCAAACTGATTTCTTGGCATAGAAATTTCTCCTTTCAGACAACAAAAGACACATGCGCCCGGACAGGCTGATGCCGGGAGGCTGTCCCGTAATCAGACTTATGCACCGGAGTGCCGCATGTGTCGTTGCCAATACAAATTTATGATGATATTATAATAACATAATCTGCCGGTTTTGTCAAGAATCAGAATTCACAGAGTTTTTCCTAAATTTTCAGAGAAAAATCAATAAAACGCGCAGAATTCAGCTGACAAGATAACAATTTCGCAGTTCGATAAATTCGCCGTCATGGAGCGTAATTTCATAATCAGAACGGATTGTCCTGGCTGTCAGAACCTGGGCATCTGTGCCGGCTCCGTCAAAGACAGCGCACATTCCGGAATCGGAAACATTCCGGACAGTATAAGTTCCGGCCGGAACATCATGGCCGACCCAGTACATGCCAGCATTCCCGAACGGGTCCGGCATATGACGGGTATATTCCGCCCTGTAGAGTACGGAATTCTGAAAAGATACTGTTTGGCCCTCTGTGAGTTCCAGATAGCGGCATCGGTTCGTATAGCCGCCAACCAGGACTTCTCCGTTCCGGCCGCGGACTTCCAGCAGAAACTGATCGCCGAAAGTAGTTTTCGGTTCATAAACAGCGGCATACAGTCCGGCCGGAAGATCACTGCCGACAGTATAATTCCCGGCAGGATAGCTTTCTTCAATAATATGACAGAATTTTGTCTGTAGATATTGTTCTTCACGGAGAGTAATTTCGGCTGTTTCGCCTTCCGGAATGATATAATATTCTCCTGCATCAATCGGATAATCCGGACAGGCAGTATCTGTCACATAGTGTTCCGGAACGCCTGCGCCTTCCAGAACTGAGAACATGCCTTCGTAACTGTCATCCGCAATCAGTGTGTAAGTACCGCCCGGAAGATCATGATATACTTTGAACATGCCGCTTGTGGCATAGGGGTCCAGCTGCTGGGAAGATTCTGAAAACGGATATAATTTCGCCCAGGAAAAATGAATGAACTGTCCGTCTTCCAGTTCGATATAATAATAATTCTGCTGCCAGCCGCCGCCGATTTCAGGAGTATCTTCACCTTCGGAATAAGGCGATTCATAAACGCCGAAATAAAAATCGCCGTAGCTGTCATTTGTATCCGCTGCCGCGACGTACAATCCGGCCGGGAGATCTTTTCCGACTTCATAGTTTCCGGGTTCATAAGGTCTTCTGCCGGACTGATAGCCCGTTGTAGCAGTGACGGTAGTTCTTCCAGATGCGCGATAAGATTCCGTTTCTGTCGCAGACGGCGGAAAATAGACAGTTTGAACCGTTTCAGTTGGTTCTTCCAGAAGTTTCGGTTCCGGTTCGTCAGGATTCATAATTCTGCCAAGCAGGGAAGCTCCGGCAAGAAAAATGCCGGCTCCGGCAACCAGGCACAACGCCATGAAGAATCCGGATTTTTGTCCGGTTTCCGCATCAGGGTTGAACGAGTCGGAAATAAATTCCAGTTCGAGCAGTCTGGCCTCTCCCTCTCCGGAGTAAACAAGATACAGCGGCCAGATGCCGTTTTTGACGGTAAGACCGGCTTCGGCATCTGTCCAGGCTCCGCAGGGAGAAACATGAATTTCTCCGGCAGTTTCTGTTATGTGCGGATCGGTATAAATCCGGAATACGCCGTTTCCGTCTGCCTGATATCTGATTTTCAGTCTCAGATTTTTTTGATTTTTATCAAACTGGAAATATTTATAGCCCAGCAGCGTGCCGTCAGAAATTTCGGTGATAAATCTGTCCTGATTCTCATGCGTGACATGAGGAAATTTTTCATGATGCTGTGAGTTTGAGCCGTGCGGCATATGGCCGTTGGTGATATTGCAGGCAATGACTGCCGGATAAGTTCCGGAAGCCGTCAGCGGCGCATTGTTCAGGCCGCAGGAAGTAAGCTCTACCTGCGGAATATGTCCGTCCGGCAGAATCTGAATGCGTTCCGCACATGCCTGACGGCTGTAATCGGATTTGTGTGTCAGTCTGTGATAAAATACATACCATTGATTCCGTACACACACGATGCTGCCGTGAGTCGTTCCTGTCATATTGAGCCTGTCTTCCGGTTTTCTTCCCTGATAGCCAATATCGCCGTTGGATATGATAGTTCCGCCGAATGTGAAATTTTTATCCGGAAAATCGCTGACAGCATAGCATAATTCATGATTCTGCCAGGAGGAATAAATAAAATAATATTTTTCTCCGATTTTTCGCATAGAAGAGGCTTCAAAAAAAGGATGCGCTTCAAAGCTGGTGTTCCTGACAGCATAGGGAATGATATGCCGGGGCGGTTCTGTGACAGTCAGCATATCGTCCGCGAGTACACACATCGAAGCTCCCATGACGCTCTCCGGCGTATTGAGAATTTCTTCCTGTGTTTTGCCGAACATTTCACATTCCTGCCGAATGCGTTCCGGATTAGCTCTGAAATCCTGTTCTTCCTCGAACGGATACTGTGTGCCGTAATACAGCCGGATAGTGCCGTTGTCATTCAGAACAGCCGGATCAAAGCAGACATAAGTCTGCATGGGCGAACCGTCCGGATTTTTTACAAATCCAAGATAGCGGTACTGTCCGGCAGGTGTATTGCAGACGGCCACGCTGATAGGGCCGTGATAGCCGCCGTTCCCGAATTTGCCGGAAAGACAGTAATATAAATAAAATCTGCCGTCATTGCCCTGCACGACATCCGGGGCATACATATAAGGCCGTGCCGGACTGTAAAGCGGATCCTGCGAGGCGCGATAGATAATTCCTTCGTAACGCCAGTTTTTCAGATCGCTGACATGTGCCGAATACACTGCATAATCCAGCATACAGAACGTGTCGCCGCCCTCTTTGTCATGCGAGCCGAATAAATACAGCCTGTCGCCGAATACATGCGGTTCTCCGTCCGGAATATATTCAAATAACGGCAGAAACGGATTGAAAATCTGATTCATAAAACTTCACACTCCTTCAGAATTAGATTACTGTACCAGAAGATACAGACCAACAAACAAAAACAAAAGCACGCCGACAGTAAAAAAGAGTTTCAGTAATTTCGATGTCAGTTTCATGACAAAACGAATTGCTGCCAGACCAATCACAACAATAACAGCAGCCGGCAAAGATTCCAGATGTTCCAGAAACATGATAAAAATTCCCCTTTCAGAAAAAATATTCGGATAAAATCGGAACTGCAATCACAGAAGCCAGCAGTGCCAGTGCCGCAAGCATGACAACTGCTGAAATAATATGCTGATTTTTTTCTTTTTTCTCCTCATCCTGTTCCGATTGATGCAGATTGATAAACGCACCTGAAAAAATAACTGCCATGACAATTCCAAGAATGAAAAGTATACTCATGCAGATGCTCCTTTCTGTGACTGTAAATTTTTCCGTTCCTGACGGAACAGTTTCATGAATGCCAGGGCTGCCAGATTCAGAAAACAGCTGCCAATCCAGAACAGAATAATAGTTTTTATCATTCCGGGCACTGTGCCGCGGTACTCCCGGACGGCAAACAGAATCATGCGAATGAAAACCGGTACGAACCAGATATAATTTATCTTTTCGGCAATGCCGAAGGCCTTCACTGTCCGGATTCTGAATACAATCATGGTCAGAATGCTGTTGAAGACCAGCAGGATGCCGTTCCATGTGCATACTATGCCCATCAGCATCCAGAAATAATAAATCAGCCCGGACATTCCCCAGCGAAACAGCTCCAGAAGACTCAGTATTCCGAAATCTGCAAACCGTGTATCCAGTGCAGAGCCGGACTGCATTTCCGGCAGCTGATGCAGACACCAGATTCCCCAGCCGGTCAGGAGCGTTCCCAATCCCAGAAAAACCAGACAATATAATTTCGGACTAAGTTTTTTCTTTTCTTCCATAAAAATTTCTCCTGTCAGTTAGTGCTAAAAATTCCGGAAATGTTACAGGAATTTCTGTTATTTTATATACGTTTCAGAGAAATCAGATTTATGGGATTTTTTAAAAAAATTTTCCGTTTCTGATTTTTTTCAGAAACGGAAAAAATTTAAGATGCTTCATTCTCAGACGGATAAAAACTTTCATACAGATTCTGTAACATGACTTTGGCAATATCCGAAGTGCTGACTTCGCCTTTTACTCTGTCATCAATCTGAATGCAGAATGCAATCGGAAAGCCGGGGTCATCCACAAAGCCTGTCAGAAGAGAATTTTCTTTATTGCCGTTTTCGACCTGCGCCGTACCGGATTTGACTCCCACATCCGTGCCCGGCAGGAGAGATGCATAATTTTTGCGGCCGTTATCCAGCATGATTTCTTTCATATAGCCGGCGGAAATTTCTGAAAACATCTGGCTGCTGTAAGAAGTTTCGGCCTGTGCCGTGACTTTTCCGCTGACTTTTGTTGCATAGCTGATCAGGTACGGATTGGTGGCAATGCCTGTCCCGTTGGCAATGGCACTCTGCCAGACCATCAGCTGAAGAGGACTGACCAGTGTTTCGCCCTGTCCCATACAGCCCCACTGGGTATTGAAATCCGTCTTGCTTTTGAGAGAAGTCGAAGCAGTAAAGGCCGAAATACCGTTGATATCCAGATAATTCTGATTTCCTTTGCCGTTGACAAGATAGCCCATCTTCTCATAAGTTTTTTCGATATCATACAGCGGCAGAGCAGGGTCTTCCACCAGCTGTGCAAAAAACGGATTGCAGCTGTTGGCAAAAGCTTCTGTGATATTCTGCGTACCGTGGCCGCTTTCCAGATGACAGCGGATATCCTTTCCGTCCAGATTGGTATAAACGCCGGAACAGTCATAGCTTTTGGAAATCAGATTGTCATAGCCCATCGATTCCAGAGCCGCCAGTGTTGTGGAAATTTTCTGTGTCGAACCCGGCACAGTCGGATAAAATACTTTACACAGCAGGCTTCCTGTTTCGAGCGAATCCAGATCTTCATAATGATTTAAAATATTCACACTCGGCTTGCTGAGGCAAAGGTAAATTTCTCCTGTCAGATAATTATATGCCACGGCACAGCCGTTTTTTTTGCCGAATGCATCATAGACATCTCTGTTGACTTTATGATCCAGTGTACAGTGAATAGATGCCTGACCGTTTTCCTGTTCGCCCAGCATAAAACTGAAATTTGCCAGCATTCCGATATTTTTTCCCGCAAGGGTATTGCTCATCTGTCGGGAATTATCGCCGATCAGATTGCCGATATCGATAAAATAATCACTGCCGTAAATCTGGGCATCGGCATCGGCATCGAACAGCACATCGCCGTTCCGGTCATAAATAAAGCCCATAGAGATTTTAGAAGCATTCGAGATATAAAATCCTGCTTCTGTCTGGAGCTTATAGACCAGAAACGCAAATGCTGCCAGAAAAATCAGAAGCATAGCAGTAATCAGTCCCTGCACACGCCGGATACTTTTCATGCGGCACTCCTCCTTTGCTGTTTTTGAGCGGCCTTTCTGGCTTTCTGACGCTGTTTCTGACGTTTGCGCTTCATAACTTCATGCTGGAACAGCGGCGACTGTCCGGCTTTCAGCATTCCTACCAGAAAGCCGCACGACATCATGGAACTTCCTCCGGCTGAAATAAACGGCAGAGTCACTCCCGTAAAAGGAATCAGATTGCAGGAGCCGAAAATATTCAGCGACATCTGCATCAGAAATGCAGCTGTCACGCCGGCCGTCATCATGGCATGATAATAATTTTTCGGCGGATTCATGAGTACCGTCATCAGCATAATCAGAATCAGCATAATTGTCAGAGCTGCATATAACAGCCCCCATTCTTCGCAGATTGTCGCAAAGACAATATCAGAATCATGTGCGAATATTTTATAAAGCGAACCGTTTCCGGCACCCAGTCCGAGCCAGCCGCCTTTGGCAATGCCGATCAGGGCTTCACACTGCTGATAGCCGTCGCCGTAGCGGTCAGCCCAGATATCAACATGCAGACGCTTTTGTACATAATCCGGCGCAAGATTCCAGGCGGCAATCAGAACCAGCACTCCGGCGGCACAGACAATTGCGACAACACGCTTGGAAATTTTCGCTTTCGGATAGCAGAACCGGCAGAACAGCGCACACAGAAAAATCATGCCAAAAGTCGGCAGGCTTCCCAGATCGTGGCACCACCACTGCAAGGCGAAAATAAACAAAGCAACAATGCAGAGTGTCAGTGAATCTTTCGAGATGTAGAAAAATGCTATTTTCAGTTTTTCATGCAGTTCTACAATCGATGCCGCACAGACCAGAATAAAACAGGGCTTGATGAATTCCGAAGGCTGAATTGAAAAACTGCCGATAGTAATCCATTTTTTCTGGTTATCTGTAAAAAAGATAATAGAAATAAATAAAATAAAAATCAGGATATAAATATATTTTTTATTTTTCCGGATCCATTCGTGATTTCTTGTCAGCAGAAATCCTGCTTCACAGGCCGCCAGACACATCACGCAGGAAATCAGATGCTTGACAGATAAATGAATCCCCCCGAAACAGGACTGAAAAATCAAACTGATATTTAAAATGCATAACAGCATAAAATCCAATGTATAAGTCATTTGCTTATACCACAGCGTAATCAGCAGATAGCCGATATCCAGCCCGATAACAGCTCCGGTCAGTTTGAGGAAATCCATCGGCGCAGCAATGCTGCCCCGGATAAATACCAGCCCCAGCATAGAAAGATGAGTCAGAAACAGCAAAATAACTGCTCCGGAATATGATAAGCGGTTTTTATACATAACAGGCTCCTTTCCGGTTATTCTTCTTCTTCAGAAAACGGCCGCCGGACAATCCATAGTTTCGCATTTCCCAGCCGGATACAGTCGCCGGGTGCAAGCTTCTTCTGCCGGATGCGCTGATCGTTGACAAATGTGCCGCTCTTGGCATTCAGGTCTGTAATTGTCCATACGCCACCGGTAACTGTCATGACGGCATGATAGCGCGAAACAGAGGCATCTTTGATCTGAATATCTGCCGAAGTGTGCCTTCCCAGCAGAATTTCATCTGCTTCCAGCGGATAATGCAGTTCTTTCTGTTCTGCCCGGCGGCGGAGTTCCAGCCCTGCGCTGACTTTTTGCCAGCGTTTCCGGCACAGACGGCTTTCGCGGCCGACAGCAAAGATAATTGCAATTGCAAATAAATCCAGAATGACAACTGCTGCGGCACTCAGCACCAGATCGGGTACTTGCAGGGAAGAGAGCATCGCCCATAATTCTGATAAGATTTCTGGCATAATTCATTCACTTCTTTCAAAAAATAATACTTGTCTTTATTATAATACTTTTTGGCGGAAACTGCAACTGCATTCCGCCCGCTTTTATAATTTTTATAAAATTTTAAAAATCGCTTGACTTTTTTTATAAAATATGCTATAATAAGATTGTCAAAAGCCTGTAAAGGAGGAATTATTTTTATGAATATTACAATCAATGCAAAAAAAATGCAGGTATCACAGGCATTCACAGATTATGCACAGAAACGGCTTGATTCTAAGCTGGATAAGTTCTTCGGCAGCGAGGCAGATGCCAAAATTATGCTGACCGAACAGAGAGGCCAGATTATTCTGGAACTGACTGTCCGCTATGATGATATGTTCTACCGCGCCGAACAGACCGCTGCTGACAAAACAGATGCTCTGGATGCGGCTGTGGATAAAATTATCCGCCAGATCCGCAAAAATAAAACAAGACTGGAAAAACGTCTGAAAGATACTGCCTTCAAGCAGGAATTTGAAGATACTGTGGAAGAAGCTGATATCAATGTCATCCGCTATAAAAAATTCGATATGCGCCCGATGACAACAGAAGAAGCTATTCTTCAGATGAATATGCTCGGCCATAATTTCTTTATGTTCAAGAATGCAGCTGACGGAAATGTCAATGTTGTATACCAGCGCGCCGATGAAGGCTATGCTGTACTCCAGCCGGAAGATTAACGCTATTGCACTGCGATAAAAAAGTACCGCCCGGAAATGTTCCGGACGGTATTTTCTAATTTGGTTAATTCTGATGTTTGGTTTTTAAATTAGTCATGCTGTTCATGCCGATTGCCAGTGTCGAGACGTTGTGCAGGAAGGCCGACCCCGCAGGCGGCAGAATGCCCACTATCCCCAGTATCAGCAGCAGTGAATTAAAGCTGATGATAAACCTGTAGTTCGCATGAATGCGCCGCATTAAAGCATCACTCAGGCGTTTTAATTCCGCCAGCGCATACAGATTTTCGGCAGAAATGGTAATATCGGCAATCTCCCGTGCAATGGCGGCACCCGTGCTGATGGCAATGCCGGCATCGGCTTCTGAAAGGGCAGGGGAATCGTTAATGCCGTCGCCGATCATGATGACTTTTCTGCCCTGTTCATGTACCCGGCGGATATATCCGGCCTTGTCTTCCGGCAGAACTTCGGAATAAAATTCATCTACGCCCACTGTTTCGGCAACGCTCCGGGCAGTATGCTTGCTGTCGCCTGTCATCATGATGATATTGGAAAATCCCTGCTGATGTAGTCTGTCAATGACATCGGCGGCTTCTTCCCGGAGAGGATCTTCAATGCAGATAACTGCCGCCAGTTCGTCGGCAACTGCCAGATAAAGCCGGGAATTGTCCCTGGGAATCGAGCAGATTTTTTCTTCTTCCCCGAACGGTACATAACAGCCCTCGTCTTCAAAAATAAAATGATAGCTTCCGATCAGAACCCGCTGTTCGCCGACATAGCTTGCAATGCCGTGGGCGATGATATATTCCGGCTTGGAATGGCATTCTTCATGAAGCAGACCGCGCTCGGCAGCAGCTTTGACAACGGCATTCGCAACAGAATGCGGAAAATGTTCTTCCAGACAGGCCGCCAGCCGGAGCATTTCGTTTTCTTCATGATTTCCGAATGTCACAATCCGGGAAACTCTGGGAGAAGCATAAGTGAGTGTTCCCGTTTTGTCGAATACAATCGTATCGGCTTCGGAAACAGCTTCCAGAAAACGGCCGCCCTTGACGGTAATGCCTCTTTGACTGCATTCGCGCATTGCCGAAAGCACTGCCACAGGCATTGCCAGTTTCAGCGCACAGGAAAAATCGACCATCAGCACAGAGAGTGCTTTTGTCAGATTGCCCGTCAGCAGATAGACAAGAACCGTTCCGGCAAAACTCCACGGAACAAGCTGGTCTGCCAGGTGAGTGGCTTTGTCTTCTGCCTGGGATTTTAATTTTTCAGAAGATTCTATCATATGGACAATTCTGTCATATCTTCCGGAACCGGATATCTGTTCCACCTGAATCAGGCATTCGCCTTCTTCGATGACAGTTCCGGCATAGACAGCACTGCCTTCATGCTTGTGAACAGCGGCAGATTCGCCCGTCATAGAGGCCTGATTAACAGAAGCTTCTCCGGAAATTACTTTTCCGTCAAACGGAATGACACTGCCCATGCGGACAATGACCTGATCGCCCTGCTGAATCTGACTGACAGGAACAAGAATTTCATTTTCATCCGTTTTCAGCCAGACCTGTTCAATTCCCAGCGACATGGTGCGCGCCAGATCATCAACGGATTTTCTGTGAGTCCATTCGTCCAGAATATCGCCGATATTCAGCAGGAACATCACAGAGCCGGCCGTATCGTAATCGCCCTGTACAAGTGCGGCCGTGATGGCGGCGGCATCAAGCACACAGACTTCCAGCTTGCCGTGCAGGAGAGCTTTCAGACCTTCCAGAATATATTTTACAGAAGTTCCTATTGTCAGCAGCATTCTGACAGGTTCGGGAATGACAGTACGCTTGAAGAGTTTCCGGAGAATCAGCCAGGAAAGCTTTTCTTCATAAGTCCGGCTGAGTGCTCTGCCGGTTTTTTCCGGCACCAGAGCTGCATTTTGTTCCGTATAGGCAAATTTTGCCATCATGCGGATAATTGCTGTTCTGCCGCAGGTATACTGAATAATGACATCACAGGTTCGGTCGAATACTCTGACATCTGTCACGCCGTCCTGAGAACGAAGATAAAATTCCAGAATATCGGCCTGTGAAAGTGACATATGCTTCTGCATCAGATGCAGGCGCATACTGTGTGCAGATTCGTGCAGAATTTTACACTTCATAAGGCGTTCCCCCTTTCTGTAAGAGAAACGGCTTATTCTGTTTCGCCGGGCTGAGAAAGAGCTTCATCCAGAAAATCATCTTTCAGAAAAGCATTTTCTTCTTCTTCTGCTCTTTGTTCGTTGATTTCCTTGGCATCTGTGAGGATATCATTGCAGTTTTCGCGGATTGTATCGGCAGTGGACATTACACTGTCTTTGGCGCGGAGCACAGCGGCAGTGGCATGGGTATAGATTTTTTTGGCATCTTTGCTGCCGAGGATTTTCAGTCCGGCTGTGCCGAACAGCAGGCCGCCTGCGAACAGGCCGATTTCAGACCAGGGTAAATTTTTCAGTTTCATAAAAAGACCTCCTTGTTGGTATTTTAGTTATTATAGCATACCCGAATGGACACTTCTACTCCAAAAAGACATTTTTAAAATAATATTTTTAAATTATATTTTAATTTTTTGTACAAAATTAACAGAATCTGCCGTACCCGGGTACAGCAGATTCTATGCAGATTACGTTAATTCTATGATACTCCGGAACAGCATTTCATATCTGCCGTTTTTCCAGTCGTCATGATAATGGCCGAAATACCAGCGTTCAAATTCCAGCTGGTCACTGATTTTCTGAAGCCAGTGTTCCATGGAATTATCCACTTTGGACTGGTCAATGCCGGAAAGAAACAGATGTGTCGGCCGCGTAGCATACGGACAGGTATGGGAAAGAACATAGTCTGTTTTCCAGCCGTGTTCCGTAATTTTCTGTTCAATGCGCTGTTTTTCGGCATCGTCAGGCTGTTCGGATTCGTACCAGTGATAGCCGAAGGCCAGCCGGTAAAATTTATCGACAGAATACGCTCCGCCGATGACAAGACAGGTTTTTCCGCCAAGCTGATAAAACTCTCCGTCTTTGGCGAAATATAAATCCGGAAAAGCTTCTTCCCGGAAAGCAGTTCCGCCGTGGAATTCTGTTTCCTGATATGTTTTTATGTTCTGCGGCCGTTCTTCATGATTGCCGTGAATACAGAAAAATGTCAGCGGCAGTTCCTGTGCTTTTTGTTTCAGCTCCTGATCGGCCGTATTGCAGAAATAATTAAATCCGGCATCGCCCAGGATAATCATAATATCCTCTTTGGATGTGGGCACTTTCCGGCAGAAATCAATAATTCTGTCAATATCGGCATGGGTGTCGCCTGTCATGTAGATCATAGAAATTTTCCTCCTGTTCTGTGTAATTATGATTGATTATAGCATAAAACAGTTAATTTGTCAACCGGCAGTGCCGTTTAGTTGAAAAGTTCATAATTTCATGCTATAATAAAGAAGTATCACTGGAATACACATAAAACAGAGAAAATTTGCTTTTTCACAATTCACAGAAAATTCACAGAAATCAAATCAGGGAGGAATTATTATGAAGAAATATTTGAGTACTGTTCTGGCAGTCGCGCTGTTTGCATCCATGACAGCCGGATGTTCACAGAATGAAGAGCCGGAAGAGGAATTTCAGAACGTACATCTGACTATCGCCAGCGATATCGCGCCGGAAGATATCCTGACAGAGCAGATTGCCAAATTCCAGCAGATCAATTCCAGCAAGGTCAATTTAAGCTATACAATCAAAGATCAGAGCAGTGATGATATCGTCAAAGCTCCCCGGCAGGCTTCCGATATTTTTAATATTGCCAATGATCAGGTAGATGAACTGTACCAGAGCGGTACGCTTCTGGAAATTACAGAAAATAAAGATTCCGTGATTGCCTCTGTCGGAGGTGAGTCGACAACAGCGGCACAGACAGTCATGCGCGACGGAAAGCTGTACGGCTATCCTTTGTCATCCGGCAACGGCTATTTCCTGTATTATAACAAAGCCTATCTGTCCGAAAAGGATGTGACAAGTCTGGACAAAATTATGGAGATTGCCGCCAAAAATGATAAGAAATTTACAATGGATTTCAGCAGCGGATGGTATCTGTTTTCGTTCTTCAAGGGCGCAGGCCTGAACTTGGAATATAACGAAGAAAAAGCCGCCAATCTTTGCAACTGGAATGCAGTCAACACAGATCATACGGGCGTTGCTGTCACGCAGGCACTTCTGGATATTTCCGGAAATCCCGGATTTCTTTATCTGCCCAACGGCGAATTTGTGGAACATGCCGCCGCCGATGAAGTCATTGCCGGAGTCAGCGGTCAGTGGCATGCAGAAGAACTTTCCAATGCCTGGGGAGATCATTATGCCGCCGCCAAACTGCCGACTTATACCCTCGACGGAGAACAAATCCAGATGGCAAGCTTTACAGGCTATCGGATTGTTGCAATCAATGCCTATACGGAAAATGCCGTCTGGGCTACGCGGCTTGCCGAATATCTTACAAATGAAGAAACACAGCTGAAACGTTTTGAATCAATCGGCCAATGTCCGGCAAATGTCAGTGCTGCCAATTCTGACGAAGTCAAGGCATCACCTGCGGTTGCCGCTACTGCGGAACAGGCTCCTTATGCATATATTCAGCATGTAGCCGATCCGTTCTGGGATGCTTCTGCACAGTTCGGCCTGACAATTGCCGAGGGCAATCCTCAGAATGAAAATTTACAGAACCTGCTTGACAGAATGGTCGGTCAGATTATTGTCCCAGTCAGAACGAAATAACTGCAAAAAAATCCCGGTCGGCCTGACCGGGATTTTTAATATTAACTGAAATAGCTTTTGATCTGTGCATAGACTTCACTGGAGGCCGTATCAATATCTTTTACTTCATAGATGACATCATTGCAGGCCGCAAAGAAATCATCAATCATGCCGCCTTTTTCCAGAACAGGATCCAGTTCGCCGAGCGTACAGCCTTCCATTTTCTGGGAAGCTTCATATTGAATGCCTGTCAGAAGATTTTGTTCTTTCAGTGTTTCCTGTGCGGCGGCACTCAGCGGAATGCCTTTTTCAATGCCCTGAAGTTCGGCCATTTCGGAACTGTTCATGAGATAATTAAGCAGAATAGCGGCTTCCTGCGGATGTTCCGTATTTTTGCTGACGGCGTACATTGTTGCAGGCTTGGCATACCAGCCTTTTCCGGGATTGGTTCCGTCGATAGTAGTATAATCAGCGGCGACAATTTCGCGGCCTTTGGCAACAGCATCGCCGAAATAGTTGACGGCATCACTGATCCATGCCACAGAACCGGCATATTTTTCGTTATCCAGTTCCAGACGCTGATAAAAATCAATCTGGGGCATTACATGTTCATCAATCAGCCGCTGATAGAATTCTATCATTGTTTTGAAATCATTCGCGTTGAAATTCAGTTTTCCGGAATTATTGATAATCGTCTTGTTGGCGGCCTGTTCGGTATAGGTAATCAGATACAGCCACATAGCCTTGGAAGCCGCACTCAGCGGATAAATGTCATCGGCTTTCATAACTTCGGCAGCATGGAACAGATCATCCCATGTTTTCGGCACATCCAGGCCGTAGCTGTCATAGATGGTCTTGTTGATATAGACCGTCTGTGCATTCATGGCGATGGGGATAGCATTCAGATGATCGTTTTTCAGGCCGTACCGGAGCATGTCTTCGCTGAACTGGGAAATATCCATAGCATTAAGATTATAAATATCATAATAGCCCTCGCCGTCGGGGGAATACTGTTCCAGCCAGCCGTAGTTGATCTGCATGACATCGGCTTCGGTATCGGAAATCATCTGGATGCGGTTGCGGGTTTCATAGCCTGACCACTCGGAATAGCTGCACTTTACTTTGATTTCGGGGTGCAGTTCTTCAAACTGTTCAACAGCTTCGATAGTATATTTATTTCTGGCATCGTTGCCCCACCATGAGAGAGAAATTTCAGTCTGCTGGATTTGTTCTGTGACAACAGGCTCGCTGCTGCATCCGGAAGCAGTCAGCAGAGCGGCACAGCACAGCAGGGCGGCAAATCTGTGAAAATATCCTGTTTTCATAATATTTTTTTCCTTCCTTTCTCATCATCATCGTCCATATTGACGGCAATCATGCTGATCGGGTCAGAAAGCATGAAGGAGAACGTGCTTCCGGCAATGGCGGCAATCAGTGCGGCAATCATTGTGACGACCTGAATGGAGCGCCTTGTCTGGAGTTCTTCTTTCATAATGACATCTGTCGGAATCGAGCAGATAATATTCCAGCCGACGTTGCAGGCATTGATTGTAGTAAGATTATCATCATCCAGCACGGCACCGGCAGAGCTGGCCTGGGCGGCATCATTGATACCATCGGGCAGAGGATGACCCAGTTCGTCGCTGACGGAAGAATAAATAATTTTATAATTCTTGTCTGTCAGGCGGATTGTCATATCGCGCAGAGTTTCCGGATTATCAAAAACTTCTTCCAGTTCGGTTGTATAGAACGACATGACAAGAATGGCATTGTCATGAATCTGCTTGACATAATAGACACGTTCGTAATTGCTCTTATAGCCTGCAAACCAGCCGTCATGTGTGCGGCCGCGGGAAATCATGGCTTTCAGATCGATGAACATATCATTGCCGAACAGCTCCAGTGTACCGTTTGAGATTTTGCCCAGTTTGCTGTTATCGCGGTAGACAATGCCGTAATCTACAAAATTTTCCATCAGGCAGAGCTTGAATAATTCGTCAGAAATATTCTTTTCCAGATTCAGCTGGTCATATTCTTCCAGCGAAGAATTAGTAGCATCATAAGTATAGGCATCGTCGATAGAAAAAGCAAGCGTGGCGACACTTTCCATCCGGGAAAGATAGCTTTCCAGATTCAGCTTCAGCTGAACATTCAGAGAAGATGTCATGGAGCTGACTTTGGCTTTCATAACAGCTTCGTTTTGTTTGGCCGTGAAGACCGAGACGCAGAACAGCGCAATAATGACAATCAAGGCATAGGCAATGATCATCCACACACGCATCTTGCGCAGTTTCATCAAGCCCTGTATTCGTTTTTCCTTAGAAGTCATAAATTGCATTCCCCCTTTGATCAGTATTAAAAAATGATATATTTCTATTATATCATACGCCAAAAGAAAAATCAAGTATCAGATAAAAAATAGTCACATTGCACAAAAAGAATGTTTAAAACTATAAGCTTATGATTTTTAATATTTGTGATTTCAGTCAGAAAATAAGACGGTTGTTTCACTAACTTCCTGATATTATTTGTTGACATCAGGAACAATTTGTGCTATAATGTAAATAATACATACAGCAGGAGGCAGCGTTATGGCAGATATTTCTATGCCCACTACCGTGGGCGGACTGCGTGCAATTGAACTGAAATACAGGGCAATCCGCGAAATCGCAAGCGGCAGGCAGGCGTTTCTGCAATCCCGTACCCAGCTGAATACGCCCGGCCTTGGCACCCTGATGCCGGAAAACTTCCGGGAAATTGCAGATATGTCCACACAGGCAACAGATTTGTTCCTTCTGGAAGTGACACAGGCTATCCAGGCACACGAGAATTTTACTAAATGGGATGTGCCCTTCGACTGGATTTCAGTCTATATGCCCGTGCATTATTTGCAGCAGATTGCCTGTGACCGTATTCTGATGGAACACTGCCGCAAATACGGCATTATGTATAACCGGCTCTGCTTTGCGCTTTCCGGCGCACTTCTGCTGGAAACAGACGGCATCGCTGCAAGGACAATCCGTATTCTGCACGGGTACGGCTTTCACTTTATGCTGACAGGGTTCGGAACACAGAACTGCCCTGTCATGCGCCTGACAGATTTCCCTGTCGATTATGTGATGCTGAGTCCGGAAATGACGCATTATTTAAGCCGTGACCAGCGGTCACATAATGCTGTCGGCTCGGTTGTCGGCTTTGTTAACGAAATCGGTGCCGTGCCCATTGCCGACGGCGTGACAGAAAGTCATCAGGCCGAAATGTTCTATGAGTTCAGCTGCCCGTACTGTACCGGCTCTCTGGCCGGAGATTACCTGGCAGAAAGCGAAATGAAGAGGGACACTGACCCCTGATATTAACCAGGAACGGAGGGATTATGTGAGCGAAAATATTCGGGATGTTCTGGAACTGCGGCGCACTGCAAAAGAAACTAAAAAATATGTAGTCGTCATGCGGATTATGGGACTGCTTGTCATCATCCTGACAGTTATTGTGGCAGTTGCCTATGCAATTTCTTATTTTTATGATAAATTCGGCAGCTTTACCGTGCGTATTGATAAATATGATATGGTAAGGCAGGGGCTTGCCCTGTCGGAAACGCCGGATTATGAAATTGCAAATTCCCGTCTGGATGCAGATGTTGTCAACGATATGACTAATATCAGCGGCGAAGACCTTCCGCCAAATATCGATATGATCAACGGCGCACATAACGGCGAGAGCTATATTGCTTATACTTTTTATCTGATTAATTCCGGGGACGATACATTGACTTATACAGGAGAAATGACTATCGAGAATGTCACCAAAGGCGTGGACGAGGCTATCCGCATAGCCGTCTACAAAAACGGAGAACGCACAGTGTACGGCAAAACCAAATCCGACGGCGGCGGCAAGGAAAGTGACTGCGACAGCGTATTTACTTCTTCTACAATTGTGATGACAACCCGGCATGAAAAATTTGAACCTAAAGCAAAGGATAAATTTACTATCGTAATCTGGCTGGAAGGCAATGACCCCGACTGTACAAACGAAATCATCGGCGGTACATTAAAATTAGGCATGGACTTCCGTATTGTGGAATCCACATAAACAAATTTTATTTTTATTATTTTGTGAGGAGTAGAGAAGATGAAAAAAGTTCTGAAAATTGCTGCCAATGTTCTTGCATGGATGATCCTGCTGCTGGCACTGCTTGTGACAATTCTGGTATTTTCTTCCGGCAGAAATAACGGAGTTGCTAATTTGTTCGGCTATATTCCGCTTACAGTAGAATCCGACTCTATGCAGCCTACTTTTGCCCAGGGCGATTTGATTATCTGCAAGGAAATTGATGACCTGATGGCCCTCAAAGAAAATGATGTCATTACTTTCTGGACAATCATCGACGGAAAAAAAGTCAAGAATACGCATAGAATCATTGCTGTGAACGAATTTGAAAATACGCGCAGTTTTGTGACACGAGGCGACAATAACCCTATTAACGACGAAATTCCGGCCTATGCCGGCGATCTGATCGGCCAGTGGACAAATGTCAGGTTTTCCCATCTGGGAACTGTGATGAATTTTCTGCGCACCAAAACCGGATTTTTTATCTGTATTTTAATTCCTATGGCAATTTTCTTCCTGTTTGAATTATATAAATTTATCGTTGTATTGATTGAAGTCAAACGTCCGCCCGTTCCGGAACTCGACGAAGAAGAAATCAAACGCCGCGCAATTGAAGAATATCTGGCCGAACAAAAACAAAGTGCTTCGGAACAGCCGGCGGAATCTACAGAAAGTTCTGAGACAAAACAAACGTAACAGGAGGTTATTATGAATAATTTTCTGAAATGGTTTTTTGCTTTTATTACAGCAATGCTTCAGGGATTCGGAGAAATTTTTCTGGGCATCGGCAGGGGCATCAGGCAGATTTTTGATGTTCCCGGCTATATTTCCATGTTCCGGAGCTACTGCGGCAGTTTTACAATTGCAGAATGGATCTGCTCTGTGCTGGCATTGATTATCGTCATCGGCATTTATGTGCTGCTGGCGGCAATGCTGATTCTTGCTGTGCGAAAATATCTGCGGTTCCGGCATTCTATCGTCAGCAATGAGGATTTGCTGGAGGAAATTTCTCTCTTGCAGCTGCGCGTGATGAAGCTGACAAAAGAAAAAGATGATATTATGGCACTGAAAGTCGCACAGATGGGACTGCCGGAATCCGGTGTGCTGTCAATGGCAAATGCTAAATTTTCAGAAAATTCCGGGGGCGAAGAACAAGCAGCCGAAGGCGGTGAGGCAGCTCCTGCCATGGTGCCCGGTCAGGATGGTGTCATTCAGACAACAGACCAGCGTTTCTCTAAATTAATCGAAGTGGACAGCTTCTATAAAAATTATGAACCGCCGGAATATGATAATACAATCACGCTGAAAGAGTTTGTAGAGCGTTACCGTAATTTTGCCTGTTCCAGAATGCACCTGTATTATGATCATAAAACTATCCGGCTGTTTCTGGCCGGTATGGCTTCTACCAAGCTGATTATTCTGCAAGGTATTTCCGGTACCGGTAAAACTTCACTGCCGTATTCGCTGGGTAAATTCTTACAGATGGATACTACCATCGCTTCTGTACAGCCTTCCTGGCGTGACCGTACGGAATTATTCGGCTATTTCAACGAATTTACTAAAAGCTTTAACGAAACAGAAGTTCTGAAACGAATCTATTCTTCTAATTATAATAATGATATCAATTTTATCCTGCTCGACGAAATGAACATCGCCCGTGTGGAATATTATTTTGCCGAAATGCTCTCCATTCTGGAAATGCCTAATGCCGCTGAATGGGAACTGGATATTGTGCCGAACGTCTGGAGCACTGACCCTGTCAAGCTCGATCACGGAAAAATCGTCATTCCTCAGAATATCTGGTACATCGGCACGGCAAACAACGACGACTCGACTTATGCTATTTCTGATAAAGTCTATGACCGTGCCCAGCCGATTAATCTGGATACAAAAGGCGTAGCATTTGAAGCTCCCGATACGCCGCCGATGAATCTTGGCTATGATCATCTGAACGGCCTGTTTGAAGAAGCCTTCAAGATGTATCCGATTTCGCAGGAAAATCTGAAAAAAATTCAGCAGCTTGACCTGTGGGTAATCGAAAAGCTGCGTGTGGCGTTTGGTAACCGTATTCTGAAACAAATGAATTTGTTCGTTCCGGTGTATGTTGCCTGCGGCGGCGAGGAACTGGACGGTATCGACTATGTGCTTTCTACTAAGATTTTCCGTAAATTTGAATCCCTTAACCTGGCCATGCTCCGCGAAGAACTCAAAGAGCTTTGCGCCTATCTGCTGAAATTGTTCGGGAAAAATACAATGCACGAATCAATTGCTTATCTGGAACGGCTTCAGAAATTATTCTGATCTTGAATCTTCTTGAAAGGCAGGTGAAATCAGCTTGCGTGATGCCTATAATAACGATACGCCCCAGAATCCCGGCAATCTTTCTGAAAAAAAATCTGATCCTCTTGATCTGATGGATGCTCTGGATGAACTGGACGATTTCGATATGCCTTATTCAGAAAATATTCTGAAAGATTCCAACTATCCGGATGAAGAAGATGACGACGAGGATGCTGATGATGAACCTTATAACGATACGCCCCAGAATCCCGGCAATCTTTCTGAAAAAAAATCTGATTCTCTTGATCTGATGGATGCTCTGGATGAATTGGACAATTTCGATATGCCTTATTCAGAAAATATTCTGAAAGATTCCAACCATCTGGATGAAGAAGATGACGACGAGGATGCTGATGATGAACCTTATGTGGATTACGATCCGGATGATCCTGTCAATGATGAGGATGAAGAAGAGGATACGCCTGATGCTCCTCCGGAAACGGAAAGAGTCTACGACCCGGAAGGGCTGTACGGACTCGACGAAATGGATGATTTTGACGAAGAAGATGCCAACGAAGACTATGAAGAATGGTACGGCGATTTTCAGGATGCTGTCAGACAGTTCGATCAGGATGTATTGTTTTCTTCTCTCAACAAGATGCTGCATGAAAGTCAGAATATCTTTGCCGTTAATAAAAAACTCATGCAGAAAACGATCGATGTTTCCTGGGTGGAAGCAATCGAGAACGGCCTTGTGCATGTAGATAATTTTTTGCGCAATCCCCGGCGTACAATCGAAGATGTGGAAGAAATTGTCCCGATTGCGCTTTCCCGGAAAATTACGGTAGAATCAATCAAGCATCTGGCACAGCATACTGATCTGATTCAGAGCTATGACAAGAAATCCGGAAAAATTACGCCTTCTAAAATTCTGAACGTCCACAAAGAAGAAAGCCTGATGACTTATGAAAATAAATTTGTAAATACATTGATTGACCGTTTGTATTTATTTATTAATATTCGTTATCAGAAACTTGCTATGGTTGCCAAAGATGAACAGGCATATTCGCTCGGATATAACACGGCTATTGATGACGGTTCCGGCGGAAAATTCAAAATGGAAGTCAAGCTGGAGACAATCTACAGTCTGGATTCCCATAACGAACACGGCTATACAGTATGGCAGCGTGTCGAAAAATTAAAGCGAATCATAGAAGGCTATAAAGGTTCGGAACTCTGTACCAAGCTGGGCAGTGCCTATATCCGGCCGCCCGTTATGAGAACCAACGCTATTATGAAAAATGTCGATCTCAAAGCCTGCCTCACGCTCTGGCAGTATATCGAAAGCTATGACAAGGCCGGCTATGAAATCACAATCGAAGATAATGTCATCAAACCGGACAGCGCATTTGTAGAAGATTTCTATAAACTGGTGCTGATGAATATGATTCTGTTCCGTGCCAGTATGCAGGGCGAAGACAGTATTGCCAAAGTCAAAATGCTGAAAAAAAACAAGCACCGTACTGTCAAGCCGAAATTTATCCGGTATTTCAGCGGCGAACTGTCTGACGATTATTCCGTCAGCACAACCGGCGCACCCGGCTATATTTCCACCGACGGCGAACAGAAAATTGCCGCTACCATTCCAAAAGATGCCGATGTGACTAAAATTTTCAGCCAGATCAGTCAGGTAATCGCTATCGAACAGTCCTATCAGGCCAAACTGGAAGAAGAACGCAAACAGCAGGAACAGGCCGCCAGAGCAGAAGCTTACCGCAAACTGGAACAGCAGAGAATTGACCGGCTCCGCAAAAAAGAACTCGAACGGCTGGAACGTCAGCAGGAAGAGGAACAGCGGCGCATAGAAGAAATGCTCGCCCAGAAACGCGCTGAACAGGAGGCCGAAGAAAAAGAACGCCAGCGCATCGAACAGGAACGGCTCGCCCTTCTGGAAGAAAAACAGAAAGAAGAGGAAGAACGCCAGAAACGTCAGGATGACAAACAGCTTAAACTCGAAGAGCAGGAACGCATCGATGCAGAACGCCAGCGTCTTGCCGAAGAGAAAAATCTTGTCCGCTCCGAACTCGGCGAAGCCGAAGGCGTGGATACAGATGCCCTTCCGGAAGAACAGGAAGAAGTTCCGGAAGAAATCAATATCACAGAAGAAGAACTCGCCGAAGCAAGAGAAACAATGGATGAGGAACAGGCTGAGTTTGAAGATCCTCGTGAAGTTGCTGTCCGCATGAAGCTGGAACAGCAGAAGCGCGAAAAAGAACGTCTGGAATCCGAACGTGCTGCCCGTCTCAAAGCAGAACGGGAATATTTCCAGAATAAGCCTTTCCAGGATATTTATAAAGAATATTCCAGAAATCCTGTTTATGCCATTCCCAGATTTTTCCAGTGGCTGCTTGTGGTGCTGTTCCATCTGATTCCGGAACAGACGGACAATCCCGACTGGAAACGAATGCTCGCCGAAATTCAGCAGCAAAAAGAAGAAGCCGTCCGCCAAAAACAGGAAAAAGAAAAAATGGAAGCCTTCTACCGCAAATATGCACAGACTTTCAAATATCGCATGATGCGCAGCATTGAAGATTATAAATTCAGAAAGAAACGCGAAAAAGCCCGCAAAGGCCAGCCCAGACCTGTCTATAAGCCGCCCGTCAGAACACCTGAAGAAACTCTCCGGATTCAGAAACAGATGAAACGCCTTTATAAAGAATACCACGTCAGCATGTTTGAACACTGCCGCCGCTGGCTGAAAGAATTCATCCGGACTCATAAAAAAACATGAGGTGCTGCTGCATGAAATTATTTCAGAAATCGAAATTTTCTAAACTGCTGAATCTTCTGCTGACTGCTCTGCTGATTGTCTCTACAGGAATTCTGGTCTTCGTGACATACTGTACCGTCAAAGGAAAACCCGTCATGTTCGGCGGAAAATGCATCCTGATGATCATAACCGGAAGCATGAACCCTGCTATTCAGGTCGGGGATTGTGTCATCATCGAACAGATAACCCCCGATTCCCTACAGGAACGCGATATCATCGCTTATGTTTCTGAAAATCAGGATATCTTCGGCATGACCGTCCTGCACAGAATTACTCAAATCCTGCCGGACGGAACATTCCGTACACAGGGCGATGCCAATCCTATCCCTGACGAAATGCCCGTCCGGCCAGATCAGATCCGCGGAAAATTCGTCCGGAAAACCAGATTCTTTACCTGGCTGACCAGTTTCGCCGATCTGCGAAAAGCTCTCCTCCTGCTTGTGATGTGTGTCACCTCTGCAATGGCCCTGTATGAAGTGCGCACTGTCATGCAGATCGGAAAAGAAATTCAATCAGAATCCGAGCAGGATCGCCGCGAACGTATCCTACGGGAGGCAATCGAAAAAGAAAAACAACGCCTGCGTGAACAAAATACTCCCCCTAAGGATGGTGATGCTCCTTGACTCAGGAACATATTATGAAGAAAAAAATGAAACGCACGTTCTGGCTGTTCGGAATTGCGTTTGCCGGTCTTCTGCTGTTTATCGGCCTGTATATCGACGAAACTCGCCGCGTTCAGGAAACATATCGCGCACAGTTTAATGCAAATCTGGCACATACTGCCGATTCGGTCGAATCATACCTCAACGGCGACGGTGACTGGGGGCTGAAATACCGGCGTATTCTAAGCGATATGAGCAGTGCCGACAGCTTTTCCTTCCTGCTGACAAATCTTTCTGAAAAACAGAAAATTCAGGTCAATGAACTGCATACTATCCTGCTGAAATATCCGGAACAAATGCAGGAAACTCAGCGGCTGGAAGCCCTTTTGCAGATTTTGAATGATCTTCAGCAAAATCTGGATCTGGGTTTTCAGGAGGCCGAAGAACTGGTCGCTACTATCGATAAGAAAGGACATTGATTATGAGTAATTGGAGCGAAAAACGAAAACTGAAAAAGGAAATTAAAATCTGTATGCAGACAATCGAGGAAATTGAACGCAAACGTTCGCGTTCGCAGTCGGCATTGGTGCAGGCTGTGCTGTTGCAGGAAACGCCGGATGAACGCGATGTGGAATGGTTCAATAAGTATACAGGGGAAATTACTGCCTGCCGAAATCATATGACGGAACTGAAAAAAAAGCTGGATTCGCTGGAATAAATTACCAGAAGTATATTTTTAACTGTTATCTACAGGGTGCGTTCGTTAAATTGCCGACCTAAAACGTTTTCGGATTGTATAAATTATCGATTTTCACTTGAAAGTATTGACAAAATGTAATATCTGTGTTATTATAATCACATAAACAAGAGAACGTTTTTTATTATGCATTGCAAAGACCGATGCGTAAATCAGAGAAAACAGAGAAAGGTAAAAGGTGATTTTTATGACAGCTAAAACAAACAATCAAAGCGCACGGAAAAAGCTGGTTCCTGCGTTTGCTATGCTGATGGCATCGGCCGTTGCTATGACCTCTGCTACATACGCATGGTTTACCATGAGCAGAGAGGTTGAGGTTAAGAACATTCAGATGACTGCATCTGTACCGGAAGATCTCCAGATCTCGCTGGGACAGTTGACCAACATTAATACATCCGGCAGTGGTAATCCGTCCGCAGCTGATATTAGTGTTAATGCCAATGGTTATGTTGGTCTGTCGGGTAATCAGGGCATTTTGGCTGGTTCTGCTGATGATGGCGGTGCAACAGCTCCTGCTAATGATGGAACTGCGGTTGATAATCTCTTCTGGGCAAACACCGCTGACATCAGTGAGTATTACAGACTTGGTAAGATTATCCCTGCTTCCTCCATTGATGGTAAGGGAATCTTCTTCACACCCGATGCAAGTGGTCAAGGTAAGACACTGAAAGATGGTGCTAAATTCTACCAGGTAGCAGACTTGGCTGCATCTGATTTTTCTACTATCTACAAATGGGATTCAGACGATTCGGTTTATTCAACTTCTGGTGATGGCGATGAAGCAAGAACCAAACTGCACGCTATTACAAAAGTTAATGCAAGTGAAGACACTTGGAATCCTGCCAATCCAGAAGGAGCCGGAAACGGCTATGATAGTGCGGATGCTTGGAATACAACAAACGATGACGGTTATTATGTAGATATTCCTGTGTGGTTCAGAAATTCGGCGAAAGAGGATGCTACACTGGCGGTAGATGCATATGTAACTACCAATGCAGGAAGAACTCAGGATGCGAATGCTGCAAGTGATGATGAGCTGTATCTGGCTGCAAGAGCTGCGATCATCTATGACAAAAAAACTGGAGAATCTACTGCTCCTGATTCCACTGGTCTTCTCCGTATAAGGAAGGACAGCTTTACAAGCACCGATTCGATTATCAACTATATGTATTCTACCAATAACAGTGGTGACGCTGTTAAATCGGTTGCAGGCTATAAGCCTACTTATGGAGATGCGGTTGAATACGGTGGTACTGCATTCCTCACAGTTCCCGGCAGAGATGAGGCTACTACTGCTAAGTATGGTACAGCCGTCAAGGCAGTCGTTCGTGTATGGCTCGAAGGTGAAGATCCGAACTGCTGGAATCCGAATGCAGGTCAGGACTTCAATATCAGCCTGAAGTTTACTAAGGAAGCAATCGCAAATTATCCGGCGGAGTATGCTAAGGGTGATGCGGATAAAGCAACAGTTTTGGATGTTGATGCAAGCACAGTTGTTACCATTAAGGAAACTATCAACGGAGTGGAAGATAGTGAGCTTAAGTTCCAATTCAATGGTCTGACCGGTGATCAGGCTAAGTGGGATATGATTCAGGGTTCGCCTGAGATTCTGGATGGCAAGACTTATACCATCAAGAAGGATGATGAAGGAACTGATACTGTTAATGGTGCTGCTGGTATCGCTGCTTGGCTGAAGACCAATGTAACGACAAAGGCTGATGCGGCTGCTGAATACACCATCACTGCTACTACTCCTACTCCGTAACCCCACTCACCCACACAACTAAACACCCATACCCCGTCGGAGCAATAGTTCCGGCGGGGTTCTTTTGCCCTCCCCTCAATGCAGAGGAGGGGGATTTTCAACCTCACAAACTACTGACTGTATTCATTAAAATACTGTGAAATTCATGTGAAATTATGCAGAAAAGCCAGAAAACCCCTTGAAAAAATCTGTGTTTTGTGTTATAATAGAGTAAGGTTATCATACATTATTATAGTACAGCTGTTCTTGTGTTATACGAGATGGATTTTATACGACAGGTAAAGATGCTTTGGAGGTGAGCCTGATGCAGGAAATGAATATGAAGAAACTTTCATCTGTAAAAATTATCGCCATCGCCCTACTGATTATATCAGTGATTGCTTTTGGCTCGCTTTCATGGTTTACTATGAGTAAGGAAGTGGAAGGCTCTGGAACGCAGATGACTGCGAGTGATTTGCCGTTTGAAATTTCTGTAGAATCTCCATATATAAAAGGGGTAGACTACAGCAGCATTTTAAATAGCCATTTTGGCTATAATACTACATCACATGAAACCGGCGGAAGTGTGGAAGCAATTAAATGTCTCATGAATGATGTAACTTTGGATACTGAAAATCCTATGAGAGGTTTGCAGCCAGGTTCTTATGGAACATTAACATTTCATGTTAAACCAAAAGTAACGGGAACTTATGAGATAAATTTCAACGTAGCTACAACGGGCTATCATGCAGAATTTGACTTAGACAACAATCAGGCTATCAAACCAAGTAGTATCAAAACAACAGAAGTAAACGGAGAAGATGTTCCGATTTTTTATTCTTTAACAGATTATGCTACACAGCAGTCAGAAAATATTACTGCGTTAAATGAAACAATTACTGAACTGACAGCGAAAGGAACTCTTACAGATGCTGAAAAGAAGACTCTTGATGATGCTCGAAAAGAATTGAGCAATGCCACAGAAGATAGCGTGAACTGTCCTAAGGCAGCAAGATATTTGAATGGTCATATCTTGTTTTTTGAAAACTGGGACAGCACCACAAAATATTATTCTAAATTTATTCCTGATACAGGTTTTGAAAGAACTTATACTTTCACAGCAAATGATGTCGCTGGAACAATGAGTGATTCCAGAAAAGAAGAACTGACTGTAACGATTTACTGGATATGGCCAAACACATTCGGACAGATAGTACTGGATAATGGAAATAAAAATTTAAGTACTAATGACCCTGCAATGTTCAGTAGTACAACAACTGCTGTAAACGGAAAAACACCAAGACAAGAACTGACAGACTATATTTCTTCACATGGCAGTTATTTTTTTGAAAGCACAAATACAAATCTAAATGAAAGTAATCTTGCCAATACAATCAATACGCTTTCAACAACACCAGATAATATTATTCCATTAAGTAATGGCTATAACAATGCAGACCAAATTATTGGTGAAAATGTGCAGGTGTTATTAGCTGAAATTACTGTAATCACAGATTAACTTATCAGGAAAGGAGACAGTTATGAAAAAAATCTTATCAAAATTCAAAAAGCTGTCTCATCGTGAGAAAATAGGTTTTGTAATTGCAATGTTGCTTACTGTATCTCTCACTGTTATAATGCCTGTTTTAGCATGGTTTTCAAAACAGAGACGGCTTGCAGACTTGCAATATGTCAATTCTCCTACAAAACTTTATATTACAGCAGGACATCTGGAAGAGGCAAAATATATCGACCTTTCAGATATTCAGGTAACAGCATCAACAGATACAGCAAAATATTATGTATTTGCGGTAACAGGCACAAATGCGGCTTATTATAATCTTCAGCTTGCTTATACAACCAATAACCAATTTGAATATTTCTTATATCCGGCTCAGGAACATGAGGGCAATGCTCCTGCCAATACAACAATGCCCTACGTTTCTTATACCGCACATAATGATACTGGCACAGACGGAAATTTCTATTACACTGTGGACACGTCGGTTGTCGGTGATGGAACTTTGAGTGCTGCTGCTTGTAAGATTACAGATAAAACAGTTATTACACGACAGGAGATTCAAAGTACAATTGAAAGTGTATTTTTAAATCAAGAAGGGACACTCATTAAAGCAGATAAAACAGATTCTTTGCATGGTGATACTTATGGTAACGACTTTTCTGTGACACAAGTGCAGGATTGTGCTGAGCCATTATACTGGCAAATTCGTAATATCAAATCCGGCATGAACCCTACCACAAGAGAGTTGAAAGATTATTATATTCTTGAAGTGAACTGGGCAAAAACGAAGGCAGAATTTGAAAGACAAAAAATTCCGTTTATAGATAATGGCGAAACAGATGTTATTTATATTTCTGTAGCAAGCGGAACAGGTGGTGCTTAAATTCTGCGCAATTTCAATCAATGAAGGAGTGAGGACACAATGAAAGAAGTACACAAAAATTTTCTCAAAAAATATTGGATTGCAATATGGCTTCTTGTGACCTCCTTGTCATTAGTTTCAGTAATTATTGTACAGGCAGCATATAACAAAACAAGCACTGTAAAAAGTGTTGTTGCAAGAGTGGGAACAATTGGCAAGCATTTTTCTTCCAATTATCTTCAAGCAGGCTCAGAGATGGTAAATGTTCCCATGTATGTCAATGCAGAAGATACCGAACCGGGAGATTACGTTCGTATTTTTAACTATCCGTATGGCAACCCAGGAGACCCTTATTACAGGCAAATTACATATGCTCTTTCAATGAAACTTGTTTATTATAACTCTACTACTGATAAGTACGAAGCAGCTACAGAGACAGTTGTTGGGGACAGATATATCACTGCAACTCTCAATGGAACGACTTATACATTTGGAAAAAATGGAAGTGAGTATTCAAATCTTGGTGATACATTTACTCCAGTTACCTCCACTTTATCAGGTGCTACAGCATCCACAGACAGTATGAAATTAACATACAGTACCAATCAGGTAACGGCTTTATCATCTAGTACAGTATTACCATCACAACCGAAATTATATCTTGAAATTACAGCAAAACCCACTCCTGAAAACACTTATCTTGATTTGGAAACAATACAGGCAAGAATCGATTTGAAACTGAACGGAACTGTTATTCCGGTTACATGGAGCGGATATTTCAATGAAACTGCATCAAGTCCATCTTCATTAGAAGGATTTAATTATGTGATTGCCGGTGTAGGTTCTGGAAGTATTACACTATCATGGAATAGTGATTATGTGGAATTAAATCAGAATTTTATTACAGAATTGGGTTTGACTCCTCCTTCGGGAAGCGGAAGAAAGACAATTACATTTCCTGTTGATTCCAATACAATCAGCAGGTATGATACACAGTTTTATTGGACAGGAGCGCAAAGTTCCGCTATTATATGGAATGATATGGGGACTTTGAAGGGCAGTGATGCCAATACAAATTCCAGTGCATATGTTATCTGCACTTTTACTGAAACAACTTGAATCAGCACAGTTACATGAAAATGTCTGGTGCGTGTGATAAATGATAGGAGAATGGCTATGAAAAGAAAAAACAACAAGCCAAAAATCATAAACCGCCTGATTAGTGCAACAGTTGCTGTTACGCTAATGGTAACGGGTGTGCCTTTTCCAGAATTTTCAGTTGGATTTCATTTTCAGAAAAAAGAATTTTTATTAAATTCTTCTGTTATTGCAGAGGATACAATTCCAGCAGGGATTACAGAAAATTTATTTGACCCAAGCACAGAAATTGGGATTACTACCCCGGAACAATTGAAAAATTTTGCATGGTGGTATAATGCTTATGCACCAAGTACAGCAATCAATGTAAGTATTGGAATCACGGATACAGTAACATATAATGGTGTCAGCTATATCAATCTTCGTGATGGCTTTACAAGTATCGGAACAGATACAAAACCATTTTATGGAACAATTAAATTTACATCTGGTTCAGCAGATACGTTTTCTTTAAGAGTACCGTTATTTGGGACAATTCATCAAGGCACTACAATTATAGATGAAAATAACAACTCCCGTGAAATTAAATTTCTTTGCTCAGAGGCTTATACAGGCGATACTTTAAATCTTCCTGTTACTAATATATTGGCTAGTAAAGTTGTAAATCCGAATTCTTCCGCTACATTACCACTTGAATTAAAGGCAGCATTACTTTATACACTGAATGTTGGTGATGATAGTATTGCAACAAGAAATATTTCCGGAATGATTGGCACAATTGAGGAGAATGCTTCTGTGAAGCTCACTTTGACCAATAATGCTTTTGGTCAGACAGATTATAGTCGTTTTGTCAATGTAACTGGTTCTGGAGCAGTTGGTTTGCTTTGTGGAGAAATGAAAGGAAATTCTTCACTGGAAGCAAATATTCTTTCGGGAACAAATAACAATTATTCCGTCACCAGTTCAAACGGTGTGGCTGGTGGGCTTGTTGGTAAAATGAATACTGGTTCTAAGCTGATTATGCCCACAGCTGATGGTGCTAATGCCGGATTTAATGAATTGACACAGACTATCAACGGAACATATGCCGGTGGTCTGGTTGGTTATGCTGAAAATGCCTATATTGGCACAACAGCTCCTGCATCAATGTACCCTATTTCAATGACGGTGGGTTCATCTGTGAAAACTGCAAGTACCATCTTAAATGGCAACAGTGGCAACGGGCATTTGTTTGGATATTATAAAATTTCAGATGTTATTGTTACTCCAGCAGTCATGGAGGGAGATGTTGAGACAGCTCCGGCAGTTATCAGTAAAAATTGTACCATCACACTGGATAGCTTGTCTGATATGCCTGTTACTTCATTAAAAGGCAATGCGGGCGGTTTAATCGGTGAACTGGAATTTGCGTCTACTGCTGAAACATCAGCGGATGACAGCCCTGTATTTACAATTAATGGCGGTGCAGGGGTCACAGATGCCAGTGCAGCAGGCTCAAAAAATCTGACCCTGAATTTTTCGGGAAATAATAATGGTGGATTGATTGGCACATACAAAACTTCTGATTTAAAAAATACACTCGAAATCATAAATGTATATACTTCTCTTTCAGGTTCAGGAAATGCGACTGTCGGCGGTTTAATCGGGAAGATTGACGATACTGATTCTGCTGCATATGTAAAGTGTCATGAAATACATACGGAAGGCAACAAAGGTGGTGGCTTCATCGGTACAGCTGGAAGCACGAATACAAAAGGAGCTTTTATAGACATATCAGGTTATAATAAGGTTGATAACGGCAGTACAGCAGGAATTGTTTGCTCTCAGCCTTATGGTGTTCTTCGTTTGGCTGGTACTATGGATTTAACCGATTTGACTTCCGGTAATATGATTCTGAACAGCCGTGATACAACTCTTGTTTATTCCAACGGAAATGGAAATGACAGCACATGGACATTAAAACGCCCCAATATTGGTTATGATGACATCGGCACATGGGGTGAAGTATTCCGTCTGACAGGAATTATTAATGAAACAACTTTCAGTTCCGCACACACAGTCAGCATTCCTGCTGCACCTGCTTCGACAGAAAATACTAATAATGGTAATCAAGGACCTATTACAACATTAGAAGATTTTGCAAAACTCGCCTTAAACATTCAGCATAATACTGATAATTCGGGTGCTGCTTTGGTTATGGATGCTGCAAGCACAAAGAGCAGTAATATTCTTGGTTCTGATATTTATCTTAACGGAACTTTTGACCTTTCAAGCACGGGCATTACAGGTCTGACAAGAGATGGCGGAAATTCTGAACAGGTATTTACTGGAAGTCTTACAGGCGGAACAGTAAATCTTGCAGTTGGGGAACATTATGGAAATAATGAACCAATTGAAGGAAATGGAAGAATTTATTCGCATCGCTGGAGCGGTCTGTTTTCAGCAATTCAGGGAGCAACTATCAGCAATGTAACTATAACAGGTTCCTGTGATAAAAAGCCCAATGGCAGTGATGATAATTATTTTGGCGGTGTGGCTGCTGTATATGAAGGTAGTGATGCAACTAGTCTTACAACTGTTAGCAGTTCTGTAAATTGTAATATTAAATCTGGAAGTAAAGTCGGCATTATTGGCGGTATTATTGGTGGAGTTTATAGCACTGCAACAGGTGAGCTGTCATTTAACGATTGTTCCAGTACGGCAACCATGACAGACGGTACAGGACAAAATAATTATTTTGGTGGATATATTGCATATGTAAACCGCAGTTCAGATTCAATCACAATTAATTTCGGCAATATTTCACAATGTACTGTCGGAGGAGGTTATGCAAATTCGACAGCAAAAGCACGTCCGATTTATGGAGGTTTGATTGGTGCTGTCCGTGGAACTGATACACACAACATTGCAACTACTATCAATATAAACGATGTTGCTGTCAGTGGTCTTTCTGTTACAGCTTCTTTGAGTGGTTCATCTCCGAATGGTGGAGGCGGTTTATTAGGGTATGCATGGTATGATGCAGAAGTCAATATTCCAAAACTTTCCGTTACAGGTTCTTCTGTTACCGCAACTGGAGGAGCTGGAAATTTGGGCGGTTTGGTCTATGCTGCAACTGGACATTGGACTGTCTGTGGCACGGGAACAACTGATACTGTAACCTTTACAAATTCAACCTTAACGGGAGCTGGAAGTCTTGGTCTTCTGGTAACAAGGGCATTTAATGAAGTTTCTCTTGGAAGTGATAGCACTACTGACAGTGAAGCTCATACCGCAGATAAAAGCTCTGCACTTTATCTGAAATTGACAAATCAGGCTAAATATGACCCTTCAGGTGTAACAATTTCAGGTGCAACAGTTTTTGATGAACTTGTTGCGTATTCCAAACATCCTGATAAAGATATTACTGAAAATGATGGTCATGCCATTGTTTCTATCAATACGGATGGCACTGGTGCAGATGTTATAATGAGTGGCTCTGCTTGCAATACCTATCAGAATAAAACCAGTTATAATACTAAGAAAAACAGCAATACTCGTTATTATTATAATCTTGATACAATCTGTGCAAAGGAAAGCAAAACAGATGCAGAAAATTTCTTGCTTTGGAGTGTTAACCGTTATGCACATTCAAGTATTAGAGATAATTTTCCATACACAACACCCACAGGTACAGAAACTTTCAGTCTTGATATGAATGGACTTTCCTATTATACAATTGATTATGACGGTTCTTTTCCGTACAGTGGCAAGAATTTTTCTATAAAATTCTACAATAAAGAAATTGAGGACGGAGAAGCAGGCACAGGCAATTCTGACGGCACTGTCCGAAGCACCGTCAATTTAGATAATCAACATTATATGATGCATTGTGGTATGTTCCGGAATGCTGGTGCAAATACTGTTTCAATTGGAAATGTCACTGTTTCTGGTAATGTTGGTATGTATAACAGCGGTTCTGGTTTTATTATCAGCGGACAGTTAGGCGGAGATGCCGGAACAAGCTCTAAATTTTCTGCTTCTGGTATTGCCCTTAATGGAGCATATATTAATGGTGGTTCAAGTGACTATGCTCCTATGATAATTAACAAAATCAGAAAAAATACTTCCCTGGATATAAAAAATGTTCGTTCTTCTAATTATTTGGATAAAACTGTGGCTACAGTGATTGACCCTGAAACGGGTAACTCTGTAGCGAATAATTGGTATGCAGCATCAAGCCTGATTGGTGAAGTTGGTGATTCAGATTATTCAGACAGTAACATGAACCTTGAATTTTCAAGTATTGCACTCGATGCAAGAAAAACAGCTGATGCCATTTCAACGGATTTTAACAGCGTTTATGGTTCTCATCGTTCTATATTCAGCCATTCCAGCTTATTGGAACACTATATGTATAGCGGCACAGATTCCAAAGGAGTCTATAATTATCGCTGGGAGGAAGACTGGACAAATACCGAAAATACATCAAATCCGCATCTTGTTACTTATGGTGCAGAAATTGATAATACTGTTGACAACACTGATGACAATACTATCAGCGAACAGCTTTATTATTTCGGCTACTTTGAAAATCTCTTTACTCATCCCACCAATAAAAATGCAAAATTCAGCAAGACAAATAATGTTGCGGATTATTCTAATAAATACGGTCAGTTTGCAACGAATTTCTATCCCTATGTATATAATATCGGAAGTACCAAAGGTGATAATATCCATGAGTTGCGTGTCAATATGCCTGTTGCTGACCTGACACAGGGGTGTGGCACTTATAATGACCCTTATGTAATATCTGACGGAAAACAGCTTTATGCAGTTGCAAGTCTTATTGGAAACCAAAACTTTACTGATACAACTTTTAAAATCAATCTGCCCACAGATAGTATCACAGGTAATCTGCAATGGTGTGACCCTGCTACAGATGATGATACTTCAGAACACAAAACATTTCAGTTGAATAATGCTTCCACTCCGCAATTTGCAAGCGGAAGCAAGACTTGGAATAGAAATGATGTCCGCAAATATCTTGCAGGGGCTTATTATCTGATTGATGGAAATATTACATTACCAAGTGATTTTTCCGGCTTGGGTGCTGGAACTGATAATTATAACTATGCATTTCGTGGTGTAATTGTGGGAAAAAATAGTGGTACAACTGAAACTCCTGTCTATCCCACAATTACTTTGACAAACGGTGTTCCATTTGTGGAAAACAGCAACGGTTGCGTTATCAAGAATCTTGAATTTGCAAAAGGAGCATTTACGCTTGGTACTCAAACGGAAAAGGCTGAATTTCTGTATAACGGCGGCTGTAAGGCATATGGCGGTATTATCAACAAAATTATGGGTGGAGATAATATCATTGACCATGTCGGAATTACAATGAGTGTGCCTACCAATGCCACCAGTACTTATGAACATACAATTCCTGTTGGTGGTTATGTCGGTATTGTCTTCAATGGCGGTCTGTTTTTCCGAAATATGGATACTGTCACGAATAAAACAGGTATTGCAGATTATAAGACAGATGCAAATAAAAAGTATCTCTATCGTAACCCAATCATTGGGCGTGTGTTGAATGGCTATGCTGTCTGCGAGGACTGTAACAAGCTCGACAATGGTGACAAGAATTATTATATTTCAAGACTTGATTCGAGTGATACAAACAAACTGACAATTGCAAGCAGTGCGATTACTGCAAACGATGCACAGTCATGGTTTGTGCTTTCGCTTCTGGTGAACAGCGGCACGATGCAAGCGACGAAGACGCAAAACAATACTACAACTACAACCGATCTTGGTCTTTATATTGGCTCAAACAACAAATCACGCCATCTCGGACAGTATGATGATGTTGGGTGCCTGAATACAAAAACATCTACAACCATTTGTGATGCAGATAAAGTTATTTTCACGGCAGGAGCTGAAACAGGTGCAGTTGCTCCGTACCTCATGTATAAGTATACTACCAATCAGACAACATGGCTGAATACAACAACAGGCTATGCTATCACGATGGGAGGCGGCACTTGGACACTTGATAAAGGCTATCGTGGTATTGGTGGATTTAATGGGTTTGATACAGGAAACCAAAGTAATCCAACAACAATAGATGGTACAATTAGCAAAAACTGTAATGACACTTGTAATATAAATGTGAAAAGTTTAACTTCTAATTCAACAGAGATCGTATTAGATATGCTCTTTAAGGGCTATCGGCACTATGAAGCTAAAGGTAATAATGGTACCCAAAATATTTCTTCTATTGATAATTATACAACAACTGAAAATGGTTTTGGATTGTTTAATAAGTTTATTGCTTCGGAAGAACTAACTATTACTGGATTGACAGTTTCTGGAAGCGTGTTTTCTGATTATTATAGTGAAGATGACGGAGAGATTTATTCTAATTATGGTGCAACGTATACTACTAATTCAAATGAATTTTGGCCCCAAAAATACGGTGCAACAATTAGTAATAGCAAACGGCTTTCCTGTGGATTGTTTGCAGGCATGAAAAGCGATGATAACTTATTGACACTTAATGAGTGTACCATAAACATTGATAGAACGGGTGATGGTCTACATTCTGGAAAGAATTGCGGTGGTTTTATTGGCTCTGCCAAAAAAGTCAAATTGCAAAAGTGTAATGCTCAAAATGTTAAAGTATTCGGTCGCTTCGATACAGGTGGTTTGATTGGGTATGCAGATGCCTGTACTATAACAGGTAAAACTGCTGGTTCGGAATCAAAGTCTACAGTTACAATTGATAGTATCATCCAGCAAATGAGAGGAACAAATCTTACTGTTAATAACAAACGATACACAGGTGGTGGAGGTTTAGTAGGTCGAACAGCTGGCAGTATGACTATTGAATATATCAAGGTTACAAAAGCTACTGGAACGGATGGATTAATTACTTATGATAACAGATTGACCAGAGTTAAAAATGGAACAAGTACAGTTATCGAAACTAGGAGTGATGACAGTACCTATATGGGTGGTATAGTTGGCTGTGGAAACGATAATGCTACAATAACGATTGATAATTGTGAGGTTGAAGAACTGTCTATCAATGGAAATTGTGAAAGGACAGGCGGCATTGCCGGAGGAGGTAACAGCACATATATTATTTCAAATGTCATTTTAAACGGAAAAGGGACTGCTAAAATCAAAGTCAATGGTAAAGAGTCTGTTGGTGGAATTATAGGTTATGCGGTAAAGGCTTCAACTATTGAAAATGCAACAATTATTAATTATGAGATTCACAAAGGCTTTCCAGAAAATGTTACTGACCTATTAGCTAATTACTATAATAATACCAGTTATTATAAAAAGGATTTTAACTCAATTGGTCTTGTAGTGGGTGGAACTCAAGAAGCCCTAACTTTAAAAAACATATTTATTTCAGATTGTACCCTTTCTGGTGAATGCTATCGACCGGTTGGCGGAATTATTGGATATGATGCAACAAAAAACATAACCGGATATAATGTTGTAATTCAAAATATTACTAATAATATGGAAAAAACGAATTCCAATACCAGCTATACTGTGGCAACATCGTATGGCGGTGATTTGATAGGTACTGGTTCGGTTGCTGATTTGAAGCTTGTTGGTTTTTATCGTCATGGTACACCCACAGATAAAATGATTGCAGGTGCTGTGTTCACTACTGAAGCCAAAATCAATAATGTTGATAACACAAAAAAGTACATCATTTTTTCTGACTACAAAGGCACAAATCTCCCAACGGCAAGCACGTCTGGAGCAGGAAGCAAACCAAAATTCAATGATGCAACTGTTTCTATGGTGGATGTAAAATCTCCTTATGCAACAGTCAATCCAAGAATTACTATTGATTCCGCTGATACTCCTGCAAACGAACTCACTGGTGATGGTATGGCTGTCAATGCAGCCTCTCTCCCGATTCAGACAATTTTAACTGATATGAATAAGACAACTGGAAAGCCCAATTATGCTTATACAATATCTCCCTCGCAGACAAATTTCAACAATGCACTTTCTGATTTCAATTCTGAATTTACAGATGCAAACCTTACAAATAATTTCGCTGTCCTGCTATTAGAATCCTTGAACCGCGATACTTCTCATGCACTGATTAACAGTTATTTACAGCTCATCACAAATACAAATTATAATTTTGGCTATGACGTAAGTGGTGTATACAAAGTAGAAATTCACAGAATGGAATATAATAAGGATACGCAAAAATTTGAAAAAAAGGCAACAGTAACAAGTAGTTCGACAGTCGAACAACGAAAAGAAGTCAATCTAAGAATAGATAAAGACTCCCACCAATTTTATATGGCTGGTGGTGAGGAGGTTGACACTGCTGACACTACCAAACCCACATTTAGTTTAATTGATATTACGTTCTTTGACCCTACTGTTTCTTCAAACTCTTCAAAACCAGCAGCCTATCATGTATATGTTCCTGTTCTTACTAAAAAGATGCTGAAATACAAATTTGAACTTGCAACTGGTTCAGGGACACCATATGAACCGAGCTGGTATCAGACAAATAACCGTTTTACAAGTGGTATCTTGGCAGAAAATATCGGCTCTCCGGGTACATTGTATTTCAAATACACCTATCAAAGAACAAAAAAAGAATGGCAGGACGCTTTGAATTATGGTGAAAATTTCCTGAGTAATTATAATAAGTCTTTGGAAATGACACCAGTAACCAATAATACTGTAATTAAAGAACTGCCAGCTGAAACAAAACTGATTCTGGTAGATGCCAACCGAAAAGGGAAGGCATATTATTCTACAATGGGAACAGCTTATAGCAATCACACTTTAAATCTTTCTCAATTCACCAATTTTGAGCCTGTCCAAATCAATGACTTGATTTATATTACAGCTACTCAAAGTGGTAGCGGAGAATATCTGATATACAATGCAGCAACAGACGGTACAGAGAAACCTGCAACAGTAGAAGCCTACTTAAATGGAACAAAAACAAAATTCCGACTTGCTAATGGTGACAGTGGTACAAAATATCATTTAACCATCGTAGACAGTATGGAAAACAAAGAGGCTACTACTCATCCGACAAGTGATGATACCACTATTGAATTAGAAGAACGATATTACTTATCTATTTTTACAAACAAGGAAAATTATAGAACAGCCTCCACAAGTAATGAAACTGGTGAAAGTACTGAACCTGAGACTACTGATACACGTTTACTTTATGATGAAGCAATTCATTATTTCACAGTTGGTTCTGGACGTTTAGTACCAACAAATGGTCTTTCTCCTACAAAATATGTTGAGTCACAGATGAAACAAGTTTTGTTTGCAAATTTGTTTAATCAGAACAATGTAACTTATCAAACATTGAAAGTGAATCCAACGTCCAGTATTAATCCTGAAGAAATTAACAGTGTCAATAACAGTGTAAAAGTTTCTCTCAATGCAGATATCAGTTTGACAAACAACGCAAACAGCTTGCTTGGCACACAGCTGACCACAATTTCCATCTACCAAAGTTTTCTTGTTTATCTTACTAAAAATGACAGCAATGAACATACACGAGCAATACAAGGTTCTCCGACTGCTACTGCAAACATTACAATTAGCTCCAGTAATGAAAGCATTACACCACAAACTTTTCAAGCTAATGCCACAAATTCTTATGCTTCTGTTGGTATGGACTATGTAGAAGTTGCATCAAATGCTCCGCTTGGTACTTACATCAATAATGGTAATACTGCAACAATTCAGGCAGATGTTTTGGTTCAATACGAACTGCCTGCACAACAAAAAGCACAATTTCCGTCACATACAGGAAATCCAAGTGATGACCAAAATAAATATGCAGAAGTTTCCGCGTATTCTAACCTTGGATTTGAATCAGGAAAAACAGCACTTAGTAAAAATCAAGAATTAGCAGGGCTTGCTGAAAATGGAAATAATTACCATTACTATATTATTTCTCAGGAAGACCCATTGCTGAATTATTATGCTTATGCATCAGATGGCAGTCAATTTGGGCAATTGGGAATCAATGCAAATGATTTACCTGACAACACAGGAAAAGTGCATATTAATACAGCAGCAGATTTTGATGTCAGACCAATTGCATCACAAGTTGCAGAAGCAAATTATGTAAAATTTACGTTAACATTGCAGCAAAAGAAACAAAAAGATACATTTAATTATAGTGAATATCAAGTCGTTGATAATATAAAAAAATATCTTTACAATGTGCAGATGAATTTAGAAGGTGTCGAAAAGACTGAAACAGTTGAAAATGGAAATACAATATCCTATACTTTCATTGTTCCACGTACAAATGTCATTGCTCTTGATGAAAATACACCTGCTACAAGTAATTATATGAAACTTCCTATCAGTTTTGATGTGTATACAGGTTCTGACTCGTCTGTTGATGAAAGCGGAAGTTCCATTCCATCGTTTGAAAGTCGAGGTTTGATGTATGCTAATTACAAAGTATCTATTTCGGCAGAGATGCTTATCAGAACAACTACTAATGAAACTGTTAGTGACAGTATTGTTGGTAAGAATGCAACAGGTGAACTGGTTTATACTAATGCAAAACTTTTAGGGGATTATATCAAATAATTAATTGATAAAATTTTCAGCGACCGCAAAGAGGAAAATAATCTCCAAGCGGTCGCTGGGAGTGCGGCGGCAATTTATGAATTTAAATTGCTAAATTACTTTACGGTTGCAAATTACTGTATGCTAGTGTATCACAGTAAAGCACAATTGTAAACTACTGTATCTAAGACCCAGCCAAATAGTCTATGGAGTAAGCAGGAGTAAATGAGACAGCGATTTGCTAATCTTGCATCAAAAAATTCACAGTAATGGCAGAGGAAAT
>DFJS01000033.1 GCA_002373165.1 Ruminococcus sp. UBA3665 | reverse complement strand
GTCAGGATTCTTCCGGAAATGATAAGCCCCATTGTTTCCGGCACTCATCCATGATTTTCATGACTCCGGCTGTGGACTGATACGGAATCAGAGTGCTTTCTTTCAAGTTATTTTTTAAGCAGTGATGCACTTCTTCAATCTCGTATTCATAGCCGTTGATTCGGTTTTCAAAATGACAGGATTCTGTTTCAGTCCCGGCTCTGTCGTATAAAGTCACATCTCTGGTACAGAGAAACCAGTCTCCGAACAGAATCATTCCGTCAGTGCCGGAAATCACAGCATTATTCCGGAGTGGAATTTCAAAGCCGCTGTCAACTGATGCAAAAACTCCGTCCGGATAGCGCAGTAAAATATGATTACTCCAGTCAATGCCGTTCTGAATATTTGCATTGCTGATAATACTGTCCGGACTTGCTAATACATCATAAATCAGTGTCAGCGGATAAACTGCAAGGTCAAGCAAGGCACCGCCTCCGCAGTCAGCACGGAACAGTCTGTCATTGGCATCAAAAGGAACAAAATTGCTGAAATCTGCCTTGATATACCGGACTTGTCCGATTCTGCCAGCTTTAAGCCATTCCATTGCTTTCCGGTAAGCCGGACGGCATTTCATCCACATGGCTTCCATAAAGAACAAATTTTTCATCTTTGCAAGTTCGAGAAGCTCTTCCAGCTGATGCAAATTCAGCGTAACGGACTTTTCACAGAGAACATTTTTATCATGTGCAAGACATAATTTCGCATCATGACAGTGCGAACTCATCGGCGTTGCAATATACACAACGTCGATATTTTCATCCTGAGCGAGTTCGGCATAACTGCCGTAAGATTTCAGAAAGCCGAATTTTTCAGCAAAATCAGCAGCTTTCTGAGCCGTTCTGGATGCGACTGCATATAACTCCGCCTCTTCACAGCCGGAAAGAGCTTCCGCAAATGTATGAGCGATTCTGCCCGTTCCGATGATTCCCCAGCGGATTTTTCTATTATTCTGCATGTACATTTCCTTTCTGTATTGTATCAATATATTTTTGCATAATACATTTCGTCTAATTTAGCGGTATTTACCATTATATTAATACGCTGTGCTAAGAATCTCCATTTTTCAGGAAGAATACACCAACAACGAATTTTCTTTGTTACCCATTTTCATTATATCACATTTTAAAGGAAATTACAATAGACGAAAGTATAACTTTGAATCCAGCAGAGTCAAAGTTATCACATTATCTTGCAATTTTTTCTGAAATGTGCTATAATGATAAAAAATAAGGAAATTCAAGACGGCTTACAACTATTAAAGAATTCAGAGAAAAAAGTTCGGCAGCATCGACACAGTAATGACTTATGTATTCCAGAAGTGACTTCTGAGCGAAGAAGATATATTCTTATTCACGCCTTCATTTATGCGATAATAAAGCCTCACAGATACCACTCGTGTAAAAAAACATCACCATTGGCGCAAAAACAGTTGACAACCGGATATTTATCAGCGATAATAAAATAAAAAAGATGAGGTTGGTTGATATGACAGTTATAACCTATTTACAAAATATTGCAGTGTTCTGCATACAGGTCATTCCGATGGTGATATTTCTGTTTCTGCCGTATCAGGAGAATGATTTTCGTATCCGGCGAAAATATTTATACAGCATTCTTGGGACAGCAGGCAGTATTGCGGCGGCATTTTTCCCTTTTTTCTCATCCGGTGATTTGGTGGACTGGTATTTAGATGCTGCCCTGCTGTTGGTACTGTTGGTATTTTATTGCTTAAATCGGGAACGGTTCACCAAAAAGTCTGTTACGGTTTTTAGTTCTGTTTTTCCTTTGAAAGCTCAGAACACGCTTGCAATGGCCTACAGTGCAGAAAAAGCAATCCTTTCCGGAGAAGAAATAACAGAAACAAACCCTATGTTTCAGGACAGCATTACCGTTTTGCTGTTGTATCTGGCTGCGGTGTTCTTTATTCCTCTGACGGGTGTGTTTGAGAAAAAAATTCTAAAAGAATATCTGCGCATGGTCACACGAAGAACAATGTGGCTTGAAATCGGCATTCTGGAGCTTTTCACTGTCATGAATTTCATGTTTGCCTTTTTCTGTGTCGGAATGTTTGCGGCGATGGGATTCTCTGTATGGTGTATCATTCCGGTAACGTTGTTTCTTTTACTGATACTTGCTCTGCTGTATTTCGTCTTATTCCGGACAGCACTGTTTCGGGCAAAGGAAGCAGAAGAACAGATGCACATGGCACTTCTGCGTGAAAATACCGTCAGTTTACAGCATGAAATGGAACATTCCCGTGATGTGTACCATGATTTGCGGCAATTGCTGCGGCAGCTCGATGCTGTCAGCGAACGGGATGGATTTTCCGGCCTGAAACCCTATATTGAAAAAATTGTCAGTCTGACAAAGCATACCGATATTTTCTTCTGCGAAAACAAATGCCTCAATGCTTTGTTTCAGTATTATACCGGCTATGCAAAAGAAAAGCATATTTCTATGCAGATTTCGGCAGTATGCGGAGAAATTTCTGTTGATGATACGGATTTGACTCTGTTAATATCAAATGCACTGGAAAATGCCCTTAATGCTGCCGTCTGTTTCCGTGAGCAGACAGGCGAAGTACCAGAAATCAGTGCCGTTGTGGGCATTGTCAAAGATACGCTGGCAATTCAGGTCATCAATCCCTGCATCAATGTGGTTTATACCGCAGATGTTACTGAACAGGAACAGGGTACTTTTTTGTCTGCCAATGCCTATGCAAGCATGAATGAAGACGGCGGACGAGGGCTGAAGCGCATTCAATGGATTGCAGACAAATATCATGGACGGGCAAGTTTCCGTTTTGAAAAAGACAAACATCTCTGGACAACAAGAATTTCCCTGTCAGTGAAGAAAGGCAAAGTATAAGTATGAAAATCGGGATTTGTGATGATGACGTAGAGGATTTGAGTAATTTAGACAGAATGATTTCTGAAATCCGTCCGAATGATGAAATTATATGCTTTACCAGAAGTAAAGAATTGCTGGAGGCACTCCGGAACGGAATGAAATTCTTCTGTCTGTTTCTTGATATTTTAATGCCGGAAATGAACGGCATGGAGCTTGTTTCGGAGATTCGTAAAGAATTTCCTGGAAAATCACCCTATTTTGCGTTTATCACTTCCAGTCGGGATTATGCGGTGGAAGCGTTTGCACATCGTGCAGTGCATTATATCGTCAAGCCTTTCAGTATGGCTGACATTGCCGAAGTATTCAGCCGGATTCCGGTCAATTCTGCTCCTGTACGGTGCGGAATTCACATAAAAATCGGAAGTGTACGGCGTTTCCTGTATCTTGATGAAATTGCCGTCTGTGAAAGCGAAAGTCATAAAGTAAAAATCAAGCTGTTTGCGGATGAAATACTGACTGTACCGCTGACGTTTGAACAGCTTCGTCAGCAGGTAGGTTCTTCTTTTATATGGATTTCCAGAGGAATACTGGTCAATCCCAATTACATTGCAGAAATGGGGCGGCTTTCCTGCACCCTCCAGGATGGCAGAAAAATTTTGTTTAGTCGTGCCAGAATCAAACAGATACAGCAGGAATATGACAATTTTATTTTCGACCAGCTGACAAATTCGCCAAATCGTTTCTCTCTCTGACAATGTCGGAGAGAGAACTTTTTTTACCGTTCGTGTCAAAAAATCATACCATTCAGGAAAAAATGACAGAAAATTTTTATGTTTATGATATAATTAATATATATATTAGACTGCTCTTTTCAGGAGCATCATTTCTTATCCGAAAGAGGCGATAGCATGGCGGAACTATTCCGGAAAAAAACTTTGGAGCGTGTCTCAGCTCCTGACCAGTTGAATGATTATATTCGGGTGAGCAATCCAGCTCTTTGGAGTGTATTGGCAGGGATTTTGCTGTTATTGATTGGCTTACTGATATGGGGCATTACCGGACGGCTGAACACTGTAATGACAGCAGCGGCAATTGCGGAAGACGGTACGTTAACAATGCTTATTCCCGAAGCAGAAGGCGAAAATATCCGTTCCGGCATGGAAGTTCATGTAGAGGGACAAACACTTACAATTGCAGAGGTTTCGGCTCGTCCGGTTCAGCTGACATCAAAGACTGATGCCTATGCTATGCATATCGGCGGACTAAATGAGGGCGACTGGGTGTACATGGTCTCCATGCCTGCGGAACTTGCAGACGGCATCTATCAGACCTCAGTAACAATCGAAAGCGTTTCACCCATATCATTCATTTTTAACTAATAAGGGAGCAGTTGGTTATGAAGAAAATTGAGCCTATCACTAAGGGCGTTGCCAATGTTCCGGTTGTCATGCAGATGGAGGCACTCGAATGCGGTGCTGCCAGCCTGACTATGATTCTTGCCTATTATCAGAAATGGCTCCCGCTGGAACAAGTGCGTATGGACTGCGGTGTTTCCCGTGACGGTTCCAAAGCGAAGAATATCCTCAAAGCAGCCAGAAATTACGGCATGAACGCCAAAGGAATCCGCTGTGAACCCGCATATCTGCGTGAGAATGGGCAATTTCCATGCATTGTTCACTGGAATTTCAATCATTTTGTGGTCTTAAAGGGTTTCCGGAAGAATAAGGTCTATCTCAACGACCCCGAACACGGCAGCTGTGTGGTCAGTTGGGAAGAATTTGACCAGTCCTTTACCGGTGTTTGCCTGCAAATATCTCCGGCAGAGCAGTTTGAACCTAGCGGAAAGCCAAAAAGTATGCTTTCTTTCGCAGTGAAGCGATTACAAGGTGCAGGAACAGCAATTGCTTTTTTTATGTTCACCGGTGTGCTGGTGTCTCTGTTGGAGCTGATTGCACCGGCATTTTCCCGTGTGTTTCTGGACAGACTGCTGACAGGAACAAATCCGGAATGGCTGTATTCGTTTCTGCTTCTGCTGGCAGGAATCAGCCTTTTACAGATTGCTGTTTCATGGATTCAGGCTGTCTACACACTGCGCATTGCCGGAAAACTGGCAGTTACAGGACATTCTTCTTTTTTATGGCACGTATTGCAGATGCCAATGAGTTTTTTTTCACAGCGCATGGCTGGAGATATTCAGCTCCGACAGGAAGCGAACGGCATGATTTCCATGATACTTGTCCGGCAGTTTGCACCGCTTCTCTGGCATATGCTGATGCTGCTGTTTTATCTGATAATAATGCTGCGTTATAATATCCGCATGGCACTGGTGGGAATAGTGTCTGTTTTTCTGAATCTGCTGCTTTCAGAGCTGATTTCCCGCAAGCGTATCCATATTACCCGCATTCAGATGCGTGATGCCGGAAAACTGGCAGGAACAACCGTAGCTGGCATTGAAATGATTGAAACTATTAAATCCAGCGGAACAGAGAATGGTTTCTTTGAAAAATGGGCTGGCTATCAGGCAAGTGTCAATACACAGAATGTACGCTATGCAAGGCTGAATCAATATCTTGGACTTTTGCCGGAAGCTGTTACGCAGCTGACCACCGCAGCAGTGTTGATTATGGGTATTCATACAGTCATGCAGGGAAATTTCACTATCGGTATGCTGATGGCATTTCAGGGCTTTCTGGAGGCGTTTTTGAAACCAGCCTCCACACTAATCGAAGCAGGACAGGATTTGCAGGAAATGCGCACCGAAATGGAACGTATCGACGATGTCATGCACTATCCGTCAGATACCGTCAGCCATGCTGCTGATATAGAATGTGAAGAGTACGACAAACTGACCGGAAACGTGGAACTGCGGAATGTCACATTTGGTTATTCGCGCCTGGCAGAGCCGTTAATTAAAGATTTCAGCCTGACTCTGAAAACCGGAAGCCGTGTTGCATTTGTAGGCACTTCCGGATGCGGCAAGTCCACACTGTCCAAACTGATTTCAGGATTGTACGAACCTTGGAGCGGAGAAATTCTATTCGATGGAAAGCCTATTCGGGAAATTGACAGAAATGTATTTACCGGTTCGCTGGCTGTTGTTGACCAGGATATTATTTTATTTGAAGATACAATTGCGAACAATCTCAAAATGTGGGATGATTCGATAGAAGATTTTGAGATGATTATGGCGGCACGTGATGCACAGATTCATCAGGATATTATGCAGCGTGACGGCGGCTATCAGTACCGTATCCGTGAGGGCGGCAAGGACTTTTCCGGCGGACAGCGGCAGCGGATGGAGATTGCCCGTGTGCTTGCACAAGACCCGACAATTATCATCATGGATGAAGCTACCTCTGCACTGGATGCCAGAACAGAATATGATGTTGTAAAAGCAATCAAGAACAGAGGCATTACTTGTATTGTCGTAGCGCATCGGCTTTCTACTATTCGGGATTGTGACGAAATTATTGTCATGGACAAAGGTCATGTTGTCGAACGTGGTACGCATGAGGAACTGTATGCAAACGGCGGCTATTATACTGAGCTGATTTCCAATGAATAAAGAAAGTGAGTGAGCAATGGGCTGGTTTGATGAACAGATACGGCAGAGAAAAGCCGGAGAACAGGCGGTTTTTTCTGATGCCTTCGATAAAATGGCTGGTGCCGTTCTCGGAAGAAGAATTTTTGATGTACTCGATGAGAGCCGTGTGACCAAAAATGCTATTGATGAGATTCTAAAATATTACCATATTCCAACACAGGAAATTCCTGCATCTGTCAAAAAACTGGATGAACAGCTGGAATATCTGCTGCGTCCCTACGGTATCATGCGCCGGAATGTCGAGCTGAAAGACAAATGGTATCAAGATGCTTTCGGTGCAATGCTCGGTGTACGGAAAAGTGATGGCAATGTGACTGCTCTGCTTCCGTCAGGCTTGGCTGGATATACTTTTCTCGATTTTGAGACAGGCAAGCGAGTGCGCATCACCAAAAAAAATGCAGACCAGTTTGAAACAGAAGCATTGGCATTCTATAAGCCTTTTCCACTGCGGAAACTGGGACTTTCTGAACTGCTTCGATATATTGCCGAAGTGCTGTCGGCAGCGGATTATCTGCTGCTGGCACTGGTGACACTTGTTGTCACAGGCATTGGAATGCTGACACCCTATCTGAATCATGTCTTTTTTGCAGATGTGATTCCTTCCGGACAAATAGCACTTTTACAGGCGGCCGGGATATTTCTGGTCTGTACAATCCTTAGTTCTCTGCTGTTTTCCTCAGTCAGAAATCTCCTGACTGCACGGATTCAGACCAAACTTGATGTCACTGTACAGGCAGCTGCTATGATTCGTGTATTGTCACTTCCGGCAGATTTTTTCAAAGATTACAGTGCAGGTGAACTTTCTGCACGCATTCAGTACATGAACAGTATTTGTACGATACTGACAGAAGCTATTCTGCAAATCGGACTGACTTCTGTATTTTCGCTTCTATATCTGATACAAATCTGGCAGTATACGCCAACGCTGGCACTTCCGGCTGTACTGATTCTCCTTGTGACACTGCTGCTGTCACTGGCAGCGGCATTTGTACAAATCAAAATCAGTCAAAGACAGATGGCTCTTTCTGCAAAGGAAAACGGCATGAGCTTTGCACTGATTTCCGGTGTACAGAAAATCAAACTTTCCGGTTCGGAAAAGAGAGCATTTGCACGCTGGGGCAATCTTTACGCACAGCAGGCGGAGCTTCTGTACCGGCCGCCGTTATTCCTGACACTGCACCCGGTACTGACAACTGCGGTTTCTCTGGCTGGGACAATGATACTGTATGCTCTGGCTGTTCACACTCAAACCGACACAGCATCCTACTATGCTTTTTATACTGCATTCGGCATGGTATCAGGTGCATTTGTCAATATTTCTGATATTGCCCTGCAAACTGCCAATATCCGCCCAATGCTGGAAATGGTAAAGCCTATTCTGGAAACTGTTCCGGAAGTCTCGGAGCGAAAGCACGTTTTAACACGCATTTCCGGCGGCATTGAACTGAATAACGTTTCTTTCCGGTATGCCGAAAATATGCCGCTGGTACTGGATGATTTATCATTGAAAATCCGTGCAGGTCAGTATATTGCCATTGTCGGAAAAAGCGGCTGCGGTAAATCAACTTTGATGCGCCTGCTGCTCGGCTTTGAACGTCCTCAGAAAGGGGCAGTCTACTTTGACGGAAAAGACCTGAACAGCATTGACCTGAAATCCCTCCGCCGGAAAATCGGGGTTGTCATGCAGAACGGCAAATTATTTCAGGGAGATATTTTCTCGAATATCGCCATTTCTGCTCCTGACCTGACACTCGATGATGCCTGGGAAGTTGCCGAAAAAGCCGGTATTGCCGAAGATATCCGTAATATGCCAATGGGAATGTTCACAATGGTTTCCGAAGGCGGGGGCGGTATTTCCGGCGGTCAGAGACAGCGTATCATTATCGCCCGTGCCATTGCCGGAAAGCCGAAAATCTTAATGTTTGATGAGGCGACCTCTGCACTGGATAATCTCACACAAAAAACCGTCTCTGATACGCTTGACCATCTGAAATGCACCCGGATTGTCATTGCTCACAGACTGTCTACAATCCGGCAGTGTGACAGGATTATCGTCCTTGACAAGGGAAAAATTATCGAGGACGGCAGTTATGACGAACTTCTGGAGAAAAAAGGCTTCTTTGCCGATCTGGTCTCCAGACAGCAAATTCAGTAAAAAGAGAGCAGAATACTCTTTTTAAATAAATATATTTTTAGAGGTGATTATATTGAAAAAGAAAAAAATCAAAAAAACTGCCCGTAATCTGCTTGCACTCAGCATGACGGCTGCGCTTGCCATTCAGGCACTCCCGGTTATGCAGGTCGGCGCACTCTATGAGGAAGCACAGGCCGAACAGGAACAGCTCCGTGCAGAACTGGCAAGCCGTATTGAGGACTATCCGGAAGGGGCCTTCTCTTTCTATGAAAACGGCAGCACCGTGACCGAAGGTTCACAGGATATCGAAATAAAAATCGTCCGCATGGGCGATACTTCTTCCGATGCTTCTGTCGACCTGAAAAGTGTGGATATTACTGCCAAGTATGGCGAAGACTATGAGATTTATTATCTTGACGGCTTGAGAAAAGTATATCCGGATGAAGAGACTGCCGGACAAACGGCCTTTGAAGTCGCTGCTGTGCAGGAAACTGAACAAGAACCGGAAATTGCAGAAACAGAATCGGAAACAGAAGAAATGCAGGATGCTCCCAAAATGTCCCTGCGCAGTGCATTTGCCGAACAAACCGGGAAAAATACAATCAGTACCAACTGGCGCGGCGAATATGAAGCGTATGCCGCCAGAGTGGCCGCGGCGGCTGCGGCAGAAAATGAAGTCATCAACGCTGTGGATGGTGCGGCATTTACTATTCCCTTTGCCGCAGGTGAGTTCGAGAAAATTATCTGCATCCGCATAAACGATGACAATAAGGCAGAAAGTCAGGAGGCTGCAAGCCTCATCCTGGGAAATGCCACGGTCGGCGTTCTCGGCGATCAGATGGAATATCAGCTGACAATTGATGATAACGAAGAAGCTGAAGATATCGTCTTTGCTATGAAGGATGCCGAAGTCATCACGGAAAAAAATGCGGAATATGCCGAAGTCACCATCCAGCGGATCAGCGGTCTGGATTACTATGCCGCCGCCGTCTGCCAGACTGTGGCCGGTACAGCAATTCCTTATGAAAATTATGAACCGCAGAATGATGTACAGGTGGCATTTGTACCCGGCGAAACGGAAAAAACGATTCGGATTCCATTAACAGGCGAATACGAAACAGGCAGCTATTTTGAAGTGCGTCTGAACAGTGATGCCGTCAATGCCGATGCCGAACGCAGTACCGTGATTGTATGGCTCGGCAAAAAAATCACAGAGGAAAATACTTATGATGCCTCGCAGGTGAATCAGTTCGGTTTTCCCATTGTCAAGGCCAAACCTTCCATCGCAGTTCCGGAAGAAATAGCACAGAATATTCTTTCACAGGCCACTTCCATGAACGGCGTGACTTATGATACTGATACTTACTCCAGTTACAGTTTTTCTATCGTTTCCAACAACGGCGATCATAAAACTTCCTCCGAAAAATCGACAGGAACAGCAATGAAGTATGCCAGCTATGTAAAATTCGATACCACTTCCACCGGCTGCAAAAGCAGATTGTTCTCTACTTATTACGGGAAAGAAAACTGGCTGTATGTCAACGGAAATCAGAAAATCTACAAACAGCTTGGTGACAGCAAGTCCAATAATACTGTGAATATTTCCGAGACAGTCAGCTTGTCCTATGCGGAATCACGCAACGGAAAAATCAAGCTTGGAATTGACCCGAATGGCCTCAACTGCAATGGAGAATATAAACTTAATTCTTTTACTGTCTACAGACCACGCTATACGATTGAGATGAAAAATGTCAATCCCAATTTTACAAGCAAAACCTATACAAGCTCTACAAAATATACTACTTCCAATGTTTCTGCTCTGACATCAACATCATGGACAGCAAACAAAACAATGAGCTATACAAGCGGCAATATTTCCATTTCGCCGGGTACCGTGAGAGCCGGCATTACACTGACAGGTTATAATGTCTACATCAACGGCACTAAGATTTCTGCCTCCATCGCCAGTGACGGCTATATCAGCTATGACGAGCTGGATAACCTGCGCTCTTCGTACCAGTCCAAACTGGAAAGTGCCAAATATAAAGTCGTGATTGAACCTGTGTATTCCGTAAAAAGTGCCAAAGTGACTTTTGAATCGCAGAATTCCTCACTTGTGAATTTCTCCGGTTTCAGCGGTACACTCAGCTGCACACAGATTGATAAAATCAATTTTTCTGCCGGAACAGTAGGCAATCAGAATTTCTCTATTTCTTCCGTTTCGCACGAATACAAGAACGGAAACAATCGTACTTCTATCAAAAATTATACTTCCAAATCCGGCACAGTTTCGGTAAGTCATGACCAGGAATATCTGAAAGTATATTATCAGAATCCTACTTTGAAAATTGCTTACATGCCGGACGAAGTCAAAGCAGGCAATGCCGGCATCGGTGCCGTAACGCTTGCGGCTTATGACAAGCCTTCTGACATCATCGACACCAGCACGTATCAGTCTTCTTTCATTCTGAAAGGAACATCCTACGATGTCACGGCCATGAATAAAAATTATCTGCTGAATGCCGTCATGGGACAGGACTATCGTTACACCCTGACCGACAGCCGCAACGGAAATATTATTCCCATGTCCACCCGTGTCAAGTGGACCTATCTGGACAAAGATCAGCAATATAAGACAGTATGGGGCTATTCGTATGTATTCCAGCCGTTTTTTGCAGATACAGAAATCAATTATCAGTTTGTCGAAATGCAGGATGATCAGGCTATGGCAGGTGTAACAGGCACTGTCAAGACCAAAGAGGCACTGCTGTTTTCTACCAGTAATCAAGTAAAAGAAGTACCGGCTGTCGGATTCCGCGTGAACATCGGCGGTGTGGATACAACTACTGATAATAACGGACAATATTCTGTCGATGCCAATTTCAACAAAGGCGAATATGTCGGCGCATATCTCAGCTATGATACGATTAGTGCGGTAGATTCCATTGCCATTTCCAAGAATGCGGTCAAGAATTTTACCGTCAACGTCAACACTTCTGAGAATCTGACTGTTACAAGCAGCAAAATGACTTATGATGAATATACAGATGTCTATAAAGACGGTCAGCGCGTCACCAACGAGAAAACAACTTCGACAATCACACAGATGGATACAACCTATCACTTGTATCTGACTGCCTCCGGAAAAGCCGGTGCCGCGCCGGATCATGCAGAATTCTATATTTATGACAAATCCGGCAAGCGCAAAGACAGCATGACAAAATCCGTAAAATTTGATTCTTCCGGCAGTCTGCGCCTGGATATCAATCCTGTCAAGGACGGTCTGGCAGTCGGCGATTCCTTTACGGTCAAGCTGTTCGACAAAAACGGCAAGGGCTATTATGAACATCATACGGCTGTGGTTGTCATCGAAAAGCTGTCCGGTCTGTATACGTTCAATTATCCCGGAATCAAGAACGAAAATGACAATGTCTTTATAAAGGCCGTCGGCGGCGTTGGCATTGCCTTTGATGCCGCACTGGATGCTATGGCAAATGATTACGGCCCCTATGTGGATGATGACGGCGTAACACATCAGATGATGTATCTGGGCATGGGCGAGGGCTTCACAGATGCCGAAGCTGTCTACGAAATGAAACAGGATCTGGATGAACGCTTTTCAGATATCAAGACAGGCGACTATACTCCAGAGCTGTCCGGCTATGATGATGAAATCTCACTGTTCGGCGACGACCCCGACAATGATTTTTCTATGAGTCTCAAAGTAGGCGTTATCATGGACTGCATTGCTGTGACAGATGACCCCAAGCATAAAGGCGAATTGATTTTCAATGATTACTATCTGATTGCCAATGCAGCAGTAGAATATGAAAATCAATGGAAATTCACAGTTGGCCCTGTCGATGTGGAAGTCAATCTGAAAGTCAATACCGGCGATGTGTCTGATAATACTTCTCCCGGCGTACGGTGGCATTTCTATGCGGATGAGGATGCACGTCAGTATATGAATAGCTCCAGCATATTTGATTTATTTGCTGCCAATGATATCTATAACGAAGGCGATATTGCTATGGTAATGGGCATTAACGGCAAAGTGGCCGCTACCATCGGAAAAGCCGCCATTGGTGTAGAAGGCGGTCTGGATCTCAAAGTATCGCATCATTCAGCATATTTTTCAGAATGGAAGAGCTGGGCACATACTGGTGCAATTTCTGTTTCGCCTTCCATCGCTATGAAACTTCTGACTGTCAGCATTCCCGTGTGGACCAAAACATGGGCATGGCAATATGGCAGCGATGCCAAGTCGCTCCCGGCCAGAATGCAGGAAGCTTCAGAAGAAGAAATGCTTTTCACTTCTACAGCAATGAAGCAGATCAGCGATTTCTCCGCAGCACAGGAAGCTGTATGGAACAGCTATCCGCGGCCTAAACAAAAGCCCGGCGGCGTAGATGCTTCTGTGCAGAACGTCCTCAAAGAAGCCGTTGCCGATACCGCTGCCGTCCGGATGCAGAATCTGGGCAACGGAAAATATCTGGCCGTATTCCTGGATGCCGTTCCCGGACGGGATGCCCTGAACGCTCTGGGAGCGTATTATACTGTATTTGACGGCAGTGCCTGGTCAATGCCGGTTCTGCTGGAAGACGACGGCACAATCGACCAGCTTCCCTCTATCTGTCAGGCCGGAAGCAAGGGCTGGCTGATTGCATGGTCCGATGCAGACAGAATTCTCACAGAAGCAGATACTGTAACAGATTCTCTGAATGCTCTTGATCTGACAGGCTGTTTCTTTGATGCCGAAACAAATACTGCCGGCGAAATCATGCAGCTGACCCGTTCTACACAAGAAGATACTGTTTCTGATACAAATCCGCAGATTGTATATTATCAGGACGGCGATCAGGAATATATGCGCCTGTATTATACTAAGAGCGAATACGAAATCAGCGACGAGACAGAAGGCGAAGTGGTCGGCGATATCCTGAATCCTTATGAATTAATCGCTGTCAGAACTTATGATTTCAAAAATAACACATGGGCAGAGGAGTATTCCGGCAGTGTCAGGGAAAATGTACTGGAAGCTGTCGGCGAAGAGGAATATGATCAGTATCTGGAAAACTGGTATGGCCAGGAATTCCTTGATCTTGCACCTGCTGTCGAAATCACGGAAGAACTTGATGATTTCGGCTACTGGGCCGAGGGAACTTCGGCCGAAATAACAGAGACTGACCTGAGTGAAGCCGCTGTCAAAGACGGCGCAGCCATTGCCTATAATCATCTTAGTCTGTTTGCCTATGCGCTGGATAAAGGCGGCATGGCACAGGAAACAGGCGATCAGAATCTCTATTTGCAGATTTATAACATGCATGATGAGGAATATCATTATCCTATTCAGATTACCAGCAATAATGCAGAAATCAGCAATATCCAGTTTGTTCGGATGCCGCTCCCCGGCAGTGAAGGCACTACAGAAGCAACTTATCTGTTCTGGCTGGAAAACGGCGTTGTCAAGCGCATTAATATCAGCAGTCTTGTTTCTGATCATCTGCTGGAAGGCAAAACTTCTGACGGACAGGCATTTTATTATATCAATAAAACCTATTCAGAAGAAAATAATGCCTATGAATCTGCTCAGACTGTCGCATCCGGCTGGCAGAATGCTCAGGATGATGAACAAAAGGATATTACTTCCTTTAAAGTACGGCAACAGGGTAATTATAACTACATCGTGTGGACACAGTTTGTTCCGTCCGGCGATGAAGAACGCGAAACACAGGAGCTCCAGCTGTTTGCGGTTCGTGAAGATACCGTTACAGGCGAAAAAAGTATGCCCGTCCAGCTGACTGACGATATAGATCAGTATATCAGGAATTTTGACTGCATTGTCACCGAAGACGGCAATCTGGATGTTCTGGCAAACTGCCTGACACTGAATGCCGATGGAGAAGCTGACCCTGCATCTGCACAGATGAAGAGCTTCCATATTATTCCGTCTGATAAATTTGCAATAGAATCTGTCGAAGTCGGTTCTGTAGAAATCAAGGAAGACGAACAGCCGCTTGTCAATGTGGATGTTACAGTCGCTAACCGCAGTCTGACAGCAAAAGATCATATTGTTGTCGAACTGCATAATGCAGCTGATGAGATAGTTTCTGCTTCCAATGCACCGCAGGTTACTTATCAGTTACAGGAAACTATCACAGAGGACGATGGCGTTGCTCTGGAAGCGGAAGAATTCAAGACTGCCGCAGAACCTCTGACCCTCAGCGGCGGCGAAGTATATTCCACACGCCTGACACTGCCGCTGAATGAAGACGGCAGCTATGCCGGCACGCTGTACGTCCGCAGCGGAGATACCGTGCTGGGCACGCAGGAACTGAACGGTTCTGTTTCCGCAAAACTGTGTGCGGAAGAATTTTCCAGCCAAATCACAGAACGCGGAAAAATCGCATTGTCTGCACAGATTCAGAATAATTCCCTTCTGCACAGCGAGGAAACACAGATTGTCTACGGCTATGTGGACGAAAACGGCCAGAGAATACAGCTCGGCAGTCAGCCCCTTGCCGCATTGGAACCCGACGAAACTGCTGATTTTTCAGCAAATGTGGAAATCGATTTTGCCAAATTCCAGAGCCGTACCGAGGAAGACGGCACTCTGGTGGATAGTATGCAGTTCTATGTGGATACCAATGCTGCAAATTCCAAACCGGCCTACAGTACTGTGGAACTCACAGCTTCCGCCGAGGAAGTCGAGCTGATGAACAATCTGAAAGCACGTAGCGACGTGTCAGTACAGTGCAGTGCATTCAATACAGACGGAGAACTGAAAGCACAAAGACTGCTCCATACAGGTGATGTTTCAACACTGAATCTTGCTGTCGGCGAAAAACTTGCACAGAATATTCCGGAGTATGTCAACCGCACCAAGCTTGTATGGACGGCCGCTTCCGATCAGGTCGCTTCTGTCGATGCAGACGGCACGGTCAGACTGCTGGGAACAGGTACAACTAAATTCAAGGGCTATCTGATGCCGGCAGATTCTGCCAGCATTCTGTATGAAGAAGGCGGCGTTGAAGAAGTAGATAACTATCATCTGATGCCTGCTTCGATGGTACTCCCCGTGGAAGCTGTCGTCACAGTCAGTGCCTCCGGAACAGCTGTGTTAGAAAGCGTTGTAGAATCTACCGAAACGACGGAACCTGATACGACGGAACCCGATACTTCTGAACCCGATACTTCTGAACCCGATACTTCCGAACCCTCTGAAACTCTCCCCACAGAAACAGCCGCATATATCGCCGATGTGGATGAAATCTGCAACAGGGCAAAAGAAGCATATCGTCAGGCTAATAATATCCAGCCTGCCGAAGCTCAGGCAATCCGGAACGATGACGGAACACTTGACATCACTATGACGGACGAAAACGGCAGTGTGCTGGATGTCTACACTATCGACCCGACTACAGGAGAAGGTACTGACAGCGACGGCAAGGCAGTCAAGCTGCCGCAGACCGGCAATAATACCCCGAATTCTCTTTTCACAGTGACAGCATCCCTGCTGACTATGCTTGCAGGTGCGTTTGCCGTTGTGAAATCTGGCATTCTGCGCCGGAAAAAGAACGAGGAATAACGGCTGATGCCGATTGTTTCAAAAATAACACGAAAGGAGGAATTACCATGGCTGAAAAGGAAAAAAATCAGGCTCTGGAAGAAAAAGCTTCCGAAGCAGAAGTGCAGGAGCTGGATGATGACGATCTGGACGAAGTGGCCGGCGGTACCATGCGCGGCAAAGTAGCCACCAACAAGACCACTGCGATTTCCAAGGACACCAAGAAGAACATCTGACAACAGCGGCTCCTGCTGCATTAAGTAGCAGGAGCCATCATTTCAAATGATAGGCGATTGCAAAATGCAGAGCCAAGATAGTAAAAGGAAGTGATGAAAGAAATATGAGAAGAAGAGTTATCAATTTATAGTCGTTTTCTTCCATGGCACTCATCACATCTTCACAGCTGAGTTCCAGCTGTACACATTTATTTTGCATGATTTTTTCTCCTGTTTTTGTTGGTATGGTTTTCTTTTGCACTTTTAATTATACCACAAAAACGGAGAAAAGTCAGTAGTTTTTAAACTTTATTTGCATTGTAAAATAGCCATTTTCTTTATTTTACAATTACCTATTTCAAATGAATTAAGGAGGAACTAATTTATGACAATCACAAAACGTGCAGAGGGCAGCAGACTTGAAATCGTTCTGGAAGGCCGTCTTGATACTACAACCGCTCCCCAGCTGGAAAAAGAAATCCGCACTGATATTGCGGATGTGGAAGAATTGATTTTCGATTTTTCTGCCCTGGAATATATTTCTTCTGCCGGACTGCGCGTGCTGCTTTCGGCACAGAAGGTCATGAACAAGCAGGGAGAAATGGTCATCCGCCATGCGAATGAGGAGATTATGGAAATTTTTGATGTGACTGGCTTTATCGACATCCTGAATGTAGAAGAATGAAAAAGATAAAATTCCTGAAAAATAAACTTTCTGCTGGTTTGGCAATGCTGGCAGCGGCGGCACTTCTGACGCTGCTGCTGGTGCTTCCGGCATATCAGCAATTTTCCGCAACTGGCGGTATTCTGCATCTGTACCCACAAGCAACAACAATGGATATGTCAGCGGACGGACAGACACTCCTTGTCAATCATCTTGGAAATGCCGTCTGTCTGATTGACAGAGAAACCAATCGTATCAAATGGCAGAAAACAATCTATGACATGAATCAGGATGCAGAAACATTCTGGTATGTACAAAGCTGTTATCTGGATACGCAGGGAAATGCGTTTGTGCTGCTACAGGATTGGTATGCTTCTCTCTCTATGCAGATACTGGAATATGACAGTTCTGGAAATCTGACAGTACAATATGAACCTGATGTAGATGAAACACACCAAGGCGATTGCTATTTTGGCGGTGCGGATGAACAGAATGTTTATTTTGTACGAATGGATGTTACAAGTCAGCAGATTGCATTTTATCGCATTGACCGGCAGACTGGTGCAGAACAGCAAGTTACCGCTGTTAGTTGTGAAAGAATCGTTGCAGTCAATCCCAACTTGGATACCAATTCCTATTGTGTGACTTATGCGGACGGTCGCTGTCTGCGTGTGGATAAGAACGGACAAACAGAAGAACTCTTCCGCACGGAGTATACCCTTGATACAGGCATTATCCCTTATATGGCAGCGGAAGAAAACAATGAAATTTATTGTTCTTCTTTAGGGTATTGTGACCGTATTTATTCCATGAAAAACGGAAAAGCTTCCGTATATGCCATGTTAAGTGATTATTTCGGCATGGAATATGACCCCACCAGTAAAGAAAATATTACCTTCTGGTCTAACGAAGGCTTTTTGAATACTTTCTGTATTCGGTATGGTAAGCCCATGATGCAGTATGCAAAGGAATGCTTGATTATCAATGCTCCCGATAACTATGATGTTATTTCTCTGCGTGACGGTTATCAGATGCCGACAGCTTATGTGTTACAGATGATTGTCGGCATCCTTGCGACAATTGCAGTTTTGTTCCTGATTGTGACAGGGGTCGTTTTTGTGATTGGCTCGCTGATGCACTGGCATTTTTCGGTACTGTCGAAAATGATGTTTACCATCCTTCCGGTTGTTACCATTGCTTTTGTAATAATGCTGTTCACTTCGCTTACAAGGCTGAAAGAAACCTATTATGATAATACCACAGCTAATATCCAATCCATTGCAGAGCTGGCAGGCAATCAAATTGATATGAACCTCATCAATTCCCTGACAGGTACTGTCGATTATGAAAACGGCAATTTTGAAACCCTGCAAATGCAGATGGATGCCATCACGAGTGGGTTGGATGAAACAGAAGTGAACTTATATCTTTATAGTGAAGAAGGACAGTCGCCAATTCTCTATTCTAACGGCAGTTTCCAAGTATATCCGCTGTGCAGTACGCTTGCGGGCAGTATAGATGCCTATCTGGAACGCTATTCTCCTACGGAAAATCCCGATATTCTGGCAGGAAAAGGCGAAATCGCCAGCAAATTTGGAAATGACATCACGGTGACGGCACTGCGTCTGCTCCGTGATAATGCAGGAGAGTTAAAAGCGGTTTTATATGTATGTCAGTATGATTATGCACTACAAGCACAAATTGCAGAACTGCAAAAAAGTCTGTTTTGGCAGGGAATTATCTTGCTAGTCGTCACAACGGCTTTGCTGGCTCTCTTATCTCATTTTATCAATCTTAGTTTACGGCGCACCAGCAAGGTCATTGAAGCCATTTCCGGCGGTGATTTAGAACAGCGTGTGACAAAATACAGCAAAGACGAAATCGGAACTATCGCTGTCGGTGTCAACCATATGGCGGAACAACTGACTTTGTATATCGAAAATCTGACCCGTGTCACGGCCGAAAAAGAACGCATCGGCGCAGAACTCAACGTTGCTACGCAGATTCAGGCCGATATGCTGCCGCGTATCTTCCCGGCTTTCCCCGGCAGAAAAGAATTTGACCTGTATGCCACAATGAATCCGGCTAAAGAAGTCGGCGGAGATTTTTATGATTTCTTCCTGATTGATGATGATCATCTGGCACTTGTCATTGCGGATGTATCCGGCAAGGGTGTTCCGGCGGCATTGTTCATGGTGATTTCCAAAACACTCATCAAGAACCGGGCGCAGATGGGCGGTACACCGTCCGAAATTCTGCATGATGTCAACGAACAGCTATGTGAAGGCAATGAAGCAGAATTGTTTGTGACGGTATGGCTCGGCAT
>DFJS01000079.1 GCA_002373165.1 Ruminococcus sp. UBA3665 | reverse complement strand
TGACTGCCCGGGCCACGCTGACTATATCAAGAACATGATTACCGGTGCTGCTCAGATGGACGGCGCAATCCTCGTAGTAGCTGCTTCTGACGGCCCTATGGCCCAGACTAAGGAACACATCCTGCTTGCCCGTCAGGTAGGCGTTCCGGCTATCGTTGTTTTCATGAACAAGGCTGACCAGGTTGATGACGAAGAACTGCTCGAACTGGTTGAAATGGATATCCGTGACACTCTGTCTTCTTATGACTTCCCCGGCGATGATATTCCGATTATCAGGGGTTCTGCTCTCAAGGCTCTGGAAGCTCCGGATGATCTGAACGATCCGGCTTATGCTCCTATCATCGAACTGATGAACGCAGTTGATGAATATATCCCGACTCCTGAAAGAGACGATGCTAAGCCCTTCCTGATGCCGATTGAAGATACTATGACAATTTCCGGCCGTGGTACTGTTGTAACTGGCCGTGTAGAAAGAGGCAAGCTGAACGTTGGCGAAGAAGTTGAAATCGTTGGTCTCCAGGAAGAAAAGACCAAGACTGTTGTAACCGGTCTGGAAATGTTCCGCAAGACTCTCGACTTCTGCGAAGCCGGTGACAACGTAGGTGCTCTGCTCCGCGGTATCCAGAGAAAAGACGTTGAAAGAGGTCAGGTTCTCTGCAAGCCCGGTTCCATTCATCCGTACACCAAGTTCAAGGGTCAGGTTTACGTTCTGAAGAAGGAAGAAGGCGGCCGTCATACTCCGTTCTTCAACAACTACAGACCGCAGTTCTATTTCAGAACAACCGACGTTACCGGTACAATCACTCTGCCGGAAGGCACTGAAATGTGCCGCCCTGGCGACAACGTTGAAATGGATGTTGAACTGATCACTCCTATCGCTATCGAACAGAACCTGCGTTTCGCTATCCGTGAAGGCGGCAGAACTGTTGGTTCCGGCGTTGTTATCGCAATCAACGAATAATTTATTATTCCGATTTGTCAGAAGACAGGCTTTTGCCTGTCTTCTTTTTATTTTATAAGTTTGTAAAAAATGCACAAAAAAAATTGTGATATTGCATAAAAATACCAGTTGTCACTTGCAAACATTTACAAGGCGTGATATAATATAAAATATATACTGTATCTTTTTAGATATGTTTTTAGGAGGAAGATGTATTATGTCAAAAAAAAGAATTTCGGGTGGTATCATGGCTGCGGCTATGGCTCTGAACTGCCTGGCTGCTGTACCGTTTACTGCATTTGCAGAAGAAACTATCGGCGAATTTGAAGACGGCACACTGGAAAATGATGCCAAAGTCATGAAAGACCTGGCAGGCTATTCCGGTTCCGGCTATGTGTATCTGGAAGATAATTCTTCTACTATCCCCTCTGCCACGGCTACGGTCAATCTGGCAGAAGCAGGCAATTTTGCCCTGATTATCGGCTATGCCGCTCCCTATGGCAACAAGGGCGCAACAATTGAAGTCAACGGCGAAAATATCGGACAGGTTACTTTTGAAGAGTCCGAAGGCTTTGCCGAACTCAATGTCGGCAAAGTGGCATTCAAGGCCGGAGAAAACACTATTAAAATCAACAGCACATGGGGTTATACGATTGTGGACTATGTAAAAGTAACAGAATATCAGGCTCCCACTCGTCCGGAAATTACTGCTACCCAGACCGCTCCCAGCGATCCTAAGGCAATCGACGAAGTCAAGGCTTTAATGTCCTATCTTTCCAAGGAAGTCTATGGCAAGCATATTCTGTCCGGTCAGCAGGAAATCTATAAATACGGCCCGCATGATATCGAGACAGAATTTAATTATATCAAGGAAAAAACCGGAAAACTCCCGGCAATCCGCGGTTTTGACTATGGCAACTTCTGCTGCCCGGCATTCGGCAGTGATGACGGTTCTACCGAAAGAGTGCTCGCATGGGCTGCACAGGGCGGTATTGCAACAGCATCGTTCCACCTGAACGTGCCGACCGATTTTGCAAGCTATACCCTCGGCTCTCAGATTGCATGGGATCAGACAACATACAGTGAAAAAACAGACTTCTCCCCGTCCAAGGCCGCTACCGAAGGCACAAAGGAAAATCAGTATTATACCCAGGCTCTGGATACGCTCGCAGAACAGTTCCTGATTCTCCAGGAAAAAGGCGTTCCGGTTATCTGGAGACCTCTGCATGAAGCAGAAGGCGCAGGCGGCGAAGGCGGTTCCTGGTTCTGGTGGGGCAGAGAAGGCTCCAAGGCTTACAGAGATCTCTGGCTGTATACTTACAACTATCTGACAGAAACAAAAGGCTGCCATAACCTGATCTGGGAATGGAACAGCTATGATTACAGCACTTCCGCTAACTGGTACCCGGGCGATAACTATGTAGATATCATCGGCTATGATAAATACAACTGCACAGACTGGAGCACAGGCCAGGCTGTTCTGGTGCATAATACCAGCTCCATTCCGGATACGTTCTATAGTATCATGGCAAGATATAATAATGCCAAAATGGTAGCTCTGGCAGAATGCGACAGCTTCTCCACGCTCGAAAATCTGACTACGGAAAAAGCAGGCTGGCTCTATTTCATGCCCTGGTATGACGGCGGCTCGGATGCTACCAACTTCCTGAGCAATCCGATGTTCAATACAGTAGAAGATCTGGTAGAGCTGTATCAGAGCGATTACTGCATTACACTCGACGAACTGCCGAAACTCACTGATGTGGAATTCGACCCCACAGAAACTAACGAAGTTGTCAACACCGAACCCACAGAACCCGAAGCCGGACATGCTGTAATCGGTCAGGATGACAAAGGCAATTTCACAATCGACCTGCCCGAAGCTGCCGATACGGTTTACCTGAAAGTAGAACTCCCCGACGGATGCACCTATGCAAACGGCGGTCTGGGCGTTTCTATCGAAGTCAACGGCACCTACTACTGGGCTAATGTGCAGTGGGAAGCTACCAAATCCGGTACAGTAGAGCTGAATCTTGCTGACAAGCTCCTGAATGTTACCGAGGGCACAGTTACTGTGGAAGATGAAGCCATCATCAATACTGTAAAAGAAAAACTCAGCACAATTACTTCTTTCCAAGGTCAGATCTGGTATGCTGAAAAGGCCGAAACTACTGATGTCAAGATTGTGGATGCTTATGTCAAGACAGAAGGCACGCAGGATCCGACAGAAGATTCTTCCGAACCGGAAGCTACTGAACCCGAAGAAACTACAGAACCGGCTCCCGGCACTCTGAACCTCGGCGATGCCGATCTGAGCGGCAAAGTCAACATCGTGGATGTCATCGCCCTGAACAGAGCTGTTCTCGGCAAAGAAGAACTCAGTCCGGAAGGTCTTCTTAATATCGACTTCAACAAGAACGACAAGCCCGATTCTGATGAATCTCTTGCTCTGATGAAATTCATTGTTGGAATTTTCACAAAAGATGATCTTTCTAATTTCAGCCAGTCCTGAATATAATAAAAGGCCGCATTTCTCAGGAAATGCGGCTTTTTTTAATTAATCCAGAAAATCCTTTACTTTTTTGCTTCTGCTGGGATGACGGAGCTTTCTGAGAGCTTTTGCTTCAATCTGGCGAATGCGTTCGCGGGTGACATTGAACTGTGCGCCCACTTCTTCCAGAGTGCGGGAACGGCCGTCAATCAGGCCGAAACGCAGGCGCAGAACGTTCGCTTCACGGTCAGTCAGTGTCGAAAGCACTTCGTCCAGCTGTTCTTTCAGCAGCGTGTGCGAAGCGGCATCCGCCGGAGCAGGTGCATCATCATCCGGAATGAAATCACCAAGATGTGAATCTTCTTCTTCGCCGATGGGCGTTTCCAGAGAAACAGGGTCCTGTGCAATGCGCATGATTTCGCGCACACGCTCTACCGGCAGTTCCAGACGGTCAGCAATTTCTTCCGGTGTGGGGTCATGACCGTTTTCGTGCAGGAGCTGGCTGGAAACTTTCTTGACTTTTGTAATCGTCTCCACCATGTGCACGGGGATTCTGATAGTTCTTGCCTGGTCGGCAATGGCACGGGTGATGGCCTGGCGAATCCACCAGGTTGCATATGTCGAGAATTTGAATCCCTTGTTATAATCAAATTTTTCGACTGCTTTGATCAGGCCGAGATTGCCTTCCTGAATCAGATCCAGAAACTGCATACCGCGGCCGACGTATTTTTTCGCAATGCTGACAACCAGTCGGAGATTGGCCTCGGAAAGACGCTGTTTGGCGCGTTTTGCCTCCAGCGGAGTGCCTTCTGCCATCAGACGGGCAAGTTCAATTTCCTCATTGCCGGAAAGCAGCGGCACACGGCCGATCTCTTTCAGATAGATCTTGACGGGATCGTCTACGGCAAGGCCTTCTGTCGAGAGCGCGGCATCCAGATCTTCATCCGGGTTATCGCTGATTTCAATATGATTCAGATCAAAATTATCATCAATAATATTATTATCAATAATTTCAATATTATGCTGTTCGCAGTTATCATAGAACGAATTCAGCTGATCTGCATCAAAATCCATTTCTTCCAGCGCATCGGTAATCTGTTTGGTAGTCAGTTTGCCTGTGGCTTTTCCTCGTTCGAGCAGAGCTTCGATTGTAGACTTCTTATCCATTCTGGTTCCTCCTTGATTAAGTAAAGCGGGTAATCTTCTTTTTATTTGCAATGACCTGAAGCAGGTCATCGTCTGACAGATTAGTTTTATCAATGGTTTTATTTTTTTCCGCCAGCAGGTTTTCCACGCAGTCCTGAACGGCCCGCGGATTGATTTTATCCCGGAAATTGATGAAAATTCCGGTTATGCGGAACATTTCTTCGGGAGAAAGGGCACTTCCCAGCAGTGAGGGAATAAAACGCGTGCAGGACGGCAGAACCTGGCAGAGCATCTCATAAATTCTGCGGTGAAATTCTGTGATAAAATCATCCGGCAGCAGCCGGGAAAACAAATCCTGATACTGTTCCGGAAAGCGCATTAAAGCCCCCAGAATCAATTTTTCAGATTCACTTTCTTTCAGATGATTTTGTGCTTCCGGCGTGACAGCATCCTGACGGCGGAAGGAAGTTTCCACTTCGGTCTGGAAAAAATGGCGGCGTTCTTTTTTATCCCGGCCGGCAGCATATTTTTTCACCTGCTGGAGCAGAACTTCCGGACGGATGCTTAATTCTTCGGCTTTTTTCCGGACATAGAATTCTCTTGCTTTGGTGTTCCCTATCCCGGAAAGAACCTGCACACTCCGGCGCAGATAAGTAACTTTTCCGTTTTCGGTCTGGAGATTCAGTCCGTTCCGGCAGCGGTCAAGCTGAAATTCCGTCGCATTCCCTGCCTGATGCAGCAGCTGACGGAACCGCTCCGCGCCGAATTTTTTAATATATTCGTCCGGGTCTTTGGCATCCTCATCGATATGCAGAATTCTTGCCGAAAGACCGACATCCTGAAAATGGCGGATTGCTTTCTGAGTGGCGTTCTGCCCGGCGGCATCGCTGTCGTAGGAAATAATGACTTCATCGGCATACTGGGCGATCAGCTGCGCCTGCTGGGGCGTGATTGCCGTTCCCAGCGTGGCGACGGCGTTTTCAAATCCTGCCTGATGCAGAGCAATGACATCCATATAGCCTTCTGCCAGAATCAGAGAAGACGGCGCATTCTGCCCGGCGAAATAAAGCGAAAACAGATTCCGGCCTTTGTCGAAGACCGGCGTATCGCTGGTATTGAGATATTTTGGCTTGCTGTCGTCCAGCACACGGCCGCCGAATCCAATGACACGGTGCCGCATATCCACAATGGGAAATATTACCCTGTTCCGGAAATTGTCATAGATATTGCCTTTTTCGCTCCGGCGGCAGACGTTGGCCAACAGCAGGTCTTCTTCTGAATAGCCTTTTTGTGTCAGATAATGATATAACTGATGCCAGTTATCCGGCGCATAGCCCAGGCCATATTTCTGAATCATCCGCGGATGGAGCTTTCTCTGCTGAAAATAGGCAAGCCCGCGCCTGTCCGAACCGTGCAGAAGATTCTGATAATAAAAATTAGCAGTTTCTCTGTTGATGGCATAGCACAGACTGCGTTTTTCCAGTGTCTGTGCAGACAGCTCTCCCCTATCCGGAAGTTTCAGGGAATGGCGTTCTGCAAGAACCCGGACGGCCTCTTCATAGGAAAAATTCTGGGTCAGCATCAGGAACGTGATGACATCGCCGCCGATTCTGCATACAGGGCAATAGAAATTATGCGTTTCCGGATAAATCCGGCATGACTTCCCGGCTTCGGCGTGAAACGGGCAGGAACAGGAAAATCCTTTTTCGCATTCACTCAGCCGGATATGGGCAAGCCGGAACTCTTCGGCAATTTTATTTTTTTCCAGAAGGCAGAATAAAAACTCTTCCGGCAGACGGTTCATAATGCGGCCTTCTTTCTGAAGCATTCCAGGACGTGAATGCAGTCTTCTGTTGACTGCCGCGTGAATGCAAATTCCTGATATTTTTTCAGAATTTCCGCCAGTTCCGGAGAAATTTCAGAAAGATTGCCTTCTGCCGCACAAATAAGCTGATATAAATTCCGGCCGGAATCTGTGACAAACAGCTCCGGGGGAAGCAGTTCCCGGATTTCGGAAATTTCTTCCGGAAAGCGCATCAGATAAACAAGAATCTGTTCTTCGGCACGGCGTTGTTTCAGATTGGACTGCACTACAGCGGAAACTTCTTCTTTTTGAAGCGAACGCGAAGAAACTGGCTGATAGTTTGATTTTTTATGAGAAAGCCGGTCGATTTCGTCCTGAAGCTGTGCGGGAGTCAGATTTAATTTTTCTGCCGTATCGGTCAGATAAATTTCCCGTTCCAGCGGATCTCTGATTGTATTCAGAATTTTTGCGGCCTGGTTTGTTTTCTCGGACAGAGACTGCGGATCATTCAGATTTTCCCATGAATTCTGAATTGCCGTCTGAATGGCATCCCCGGCATGATCCAGCAGGTTTTGAAACTCTTCACGGCCGTGTGTCCGGAGAAAATCGGCAGAATCAAAAGCATTTTGCAGTTCTGCAATAGTAACGGGCACTTCTGCCTGACTGAACAGATTCCGGACAATCTGGATATCGCCGTAACAGGCAGCAGCTCCGGAAATCAGAATGATTTCCTGGGCATACTGTGCAATTGCCCGAACCTGATGCGAAGTCAGCAAATCCGGCACGGCAATGACATTTTCAAACCCTGCCTGATACACGGCGGCGGCATTGAAATAATCTTCTGCAAGAATAAGCTTTTTGGAAAGCATTTCTTTTCTGGCAAAATTCAGAGAAAAAACAGAAGCTCCGGAAACAGGCGTGTTTCCGGTATGTACAAACAGCGGAGCAGTCTGGTCTGTCGCGCGGCCGCCGAAAGATATCACGTTTCCGCGAAAATCCACAACGGGAAATACAAGTCTGTTCCGGAAATAGTCATAGAGCTTATGATTCTGGTTTTCCCGGAACAATCCGGAAACAGAAAGCTCCTGATCAGAATAGCCTTTTTTCCGCAGATGCTGATGCAGCAGCTGCCAGTCATCGGGCGCATAGCCGATGGCATATTTTCTGACAGTTTCCGGCCGGATTCGATAAGTTTTCAGATATTGCAGACCGCGTCTGTCGGCACTTTGCAGAAGATTCTGATAATAGAAATTAGCCGTTTCCCGGTTGATTTCATAGCACACATCGCGGAAACGGGATGCCTGAACTTCCTCAGGATTCCGGGCAGGCAGTGTCATGCCGCACCGCTGTGCCAGGGTTTTGACGGCTTCCATATAGCTGACATTTTCGGTCAGTGAAACGAATTTGATGACATCGCCGCCGGTATGACAGCCGAAACAATAAAAAGAATTATTTTCCGGGTAAATCGTACAGGACGGCGTTTTTTCTGAATGAAACGGACAGCAGCAGACATAAATTCTGCCGCGTTTCTTGACATCCGCATAAATACGGAACAGATCGACAATATCATTTGCCGCTTTCAGCTGAGTAAGAAATTCTTCGGGCAGTTTTGCCATAAAATCACCTGCCTTACCAGTCTCTGTTTTATAATACGTTCCGGAAAAGAAAAAAACCTTCTTTTTTTGAAAAAATTTTTTTCTTCCTGCGATAAATCAGAATTTATTTATCAGGGAATAATTTATCATATATTTTTAGCCATTTTTCCCCATATTTTGAATCAGCTCTCATTTCGAGTTCAAGATAGAAGTCATCCAGCAAATCTATAAAAGAATCAAATATTTCTGTTTCGCCTTCAAATTCACGATAAAACTGATTATTTTTGAAATTAAAATAATAATCATCGCCGTCCCCTGCTACAGAACCGATACAAATTTCCTCATCTCCGATAGTTTCAGCCGGAAAGAACAGTTCCAGAAATCCGCCGTCTGCACGCAAATGCTTTGTCAGTCCGAGCCATTCTTTATAGGCAGACGGCAAAGAATTCCCGATTTTGTTTTCTAATTCTGAAATTTCCTGTTCTGTTGCAGGAGAATCCATTTTACAGCGGCTTCCAAGTGAACTGTAGACTTTGCATATTTTTATAATATCATCATAATAATCTTTTATTTTTGAATCTATCATGATTTCTCCTGTCATAAAATCCGGCCTGTCTATTTCAGAACAGATGAAAAATCTGCATAAGAGGGTGTTCCGCACTGCATCTGGATTTTTCCGCCGGAAAGTTCCGTCAGTTCAGCCTGGAGTGATGCAAGCACTTCGTTCCGGACAAGCAGATCTAACAGAACATCCGTGTTAAAATCGCTGTTCTGCTCCAGAACGCCATATTTCGGAAGACAATATGTTACTTTTCCGTACAGTGTATAATCCATGCGCAGAGAGAGAGGCGTGCTTTCGCACATATGCTGAATCTGCGCGGCATCGCAGGTCAGGGCGGCACTGTGGGAATAAGCTCTGACAAGGCCGCCGCCGCCAAGCAGAATGCCGCCGAAATACCGCACAACCACACAGCAAAGATCAGTCAGATTCTGCTTTTGCAGAACGTCCAGCACGGGAATGCCGGCTGTCCCCTGCGGTTCGCCGTCATCGCTGTAGCGTGTGATATTGGAATCGCGAAGAAGATATGCATACACATGATGTTTTGCTTTCCGGTGCTCTGCCCTGACAGAATTAATAAACTCTATTGCTTCGTCATTAGTGGAAACAGGCGATATATACCCGATAAATTCTGATTTTTTCTCGATAAAAGAAGTCCGCGCCGGGGCGGCAACTGTGAAATAATCCATAATGCAGCTCGCTTTCTCAGGAAAGGAAAGCGGACAGTTTCGGTTTAAAAAACTGTCCGCATGAAAAATTACTTGTCCAGATTGAAACGTCTCTTGAATCTGTCAACACGTCCGCCAGTATCTACCAGCTTCTGTTTGCCAGTGTAGAACGGATGGCACTTGGAGCAAATTTCCACCTTGATATCCTGCTTGGTAGACTGTGTTTCAATTACATTGCCGCAGTGGCAGGTAATTGTTGTTTTGTACAGTGTAGGATGGATGTCCTTTTTCATTTTCGTATTCACCTCGCATTTATGAAAATTTGTAACAGTAGCCCATCAGTTGCCTTAGACAGTAGTACGGATACAACTATTTTATTATAGCACACTATTCCGGATTTGTCAAGCCTTATCTGAAAAAATTTTTCTCAAACAAGTCATAAAATTTTAAGATTCGCCAAAAAATAAGAAAAATTGCAAAATTCATTGACTTTTTACTGCAAAAGAGTTATAATAGAAAAGAACCATTATTTTTTGATTACAGGAGGCGATATCATTGTCGCAAACAAATGCCAGAAAACGCAGACACAGAAGAATGTCCGCGGCAGGAATTCTTGTCATGTTTCTGATGCTGATCGTTACAATTTTGGGCTTTTACGGCATTGTACAATTATTGATCTCTTCTCCGGAGAAAAGAGATAAAAATCCCGAAGCCGAAACTGTCGCTCTGCTGGAGACAGAACCCCCTACTGAACCCCCTACCGAACCGCCTACCGAACCCCCTCCGCTGGTAGAATATCCTGTGGCGGATGAATCTACCAGACAGCTGGATGATGCCATCAATGCACAGTATGCTGTGCTGGTTGACTGCAAGGAACATAAAATTCTTTCACAGAAAAATTCCGATGTCAAAATGTATCCGGCTTCTATGACTAAATTAATGACAATTATCGTAGCTATTGAACATACAGAAAATTTTCAGGATACGTTTACTATGACACAGGAAATTCTCAATGACCTGTGGTCACAGTCGGCCTCGATGGTAGGCTTTTCCCCGGAAGAACCCTGCACCGTCATGGATATGCTCTACGGCGCGGCTCTGCCCTCCGGCGCGGATGCTACTGTCGGACTTGCTATGTATACGGCCGGTTCGGAAAAAGCATTCGTCCGCCTGATGAATCAGAAAGTCCGCCAGCTGGGACTGAAAAACACCCATTTCATGAATACCAGCGGCCTGCATGACGAAAATCATTACAGCACCGCCGAAGATATGGCCGTAATTCTGGAATACTGCCTTCAGAATGAACTTTGCAGACAGGTAATTTCTACTTATACTTATACAACAACGCCTACCGAACAGCACCCCGAAGGCATTACTATGTATGATACTATGTTCAATAAAATGGAAGGAACAGAAGTCCCCGGCATTACCATCAAAGGCGGAAAAACCGGATTTACTGACGAGGCCGGCCAGTGCCTCGCAAGCTACGCCGAAACAACAGACGGCCACTGCTATATTGCAGTCACTTCCAAAGGAACTGACCGCTATCAGCCGGTTTATGATGCCTTTACTTTGTACGGCAGTGTAACAGGAACCTATCCTGCCGAAACAGAAGCTCCGGAAACTGCAATTCCCGAAGCAACACTCTCTCCGGCAGCAGAAATCAATCAGAATCTTCCGGAAGAACAGGCTGTGCCTGCTGCTTAACTTCCGCTTTCACAGAACAGGAGGGTGAGGATGAGAAAGAAAAAAGAAATTGATCTTGTAATCCGCAGAATTATAGCTGCTATTGTTTTGCTGCTGCTCTTCATCTGGATTGGCGATTCGCTTCTGCGCGTATTTCGCAAACCCTCTTCCACCGTTGTCATTATCGACGACCGTCAGCCCCTGACAGAAACGGCACAGCCCGAAACCAGCCCTGAAACTCTGCCCGAAGAATCACAGGACGAAAGTAATGTCAAAATCTGGGATGCCAGTCTGGAGCCTGCCACTCTGCCTGCCGGATATACGACAGAACGCAAAACAGAAGAAAGTGTTCACGAAGGCATTCTGCTCTGGATTGAAACGCAGTATTCCGGAGCAGAAATACAGTTCGGCAGTTTTGAAGATAAAAATTCCTGCTATCGTCTGAAAAGCAATGAACTGTGCATTCAGAACTCCGCGCTCCGTGCCATGAATGCACTCGCCCAGGCTTATGAACAGGAAACAGGCATGACAAACCTGATGGTTTACAGTACAACAGAACTCTATGAGACAGAAGGGTCACTTTACCCGGATTATCTTCCAGACAGAAGTACAGGCTTCTGTCTGGATTTGGCTTTTTTGAATGAGGACGGCACTATTTCCGGCATCAGTCAGCTGAATAACGGCTGGCTGAAAGAAAATGCCTGGCGGTTCGGCTTTGTGTTCAGCGTGCCGCAGGCCGGTTATCATCTGCGCTATATCGGCCGGCTTCATGCCGCCGTCATGCATGAATATGACCTGACACTGGAAGAATATCTTGCATTTTTGCGAAAATATTCTTTCTCTGCTCCGTTCCGCTATACTTATGAAGAGAAAAATATGCTGATTTATTTTGTCCCGGCGGCAGCGTTCGGCAGTACGGATATTCCCGTGCCGGAAAACAAAAACTGTGAAATTTCCGGCAATGACAAAGACGGTTTTATTGTCTGGACTGCCGAAAACTATGAATAAATTATGCAAAACTCTTGACATTATCCGGTTTTAATGCTATACTAATAAGTGTATCACGCTGAAAAGGGGGCGTATTTATGCCGAATCAGAAATCTTTTTCCAAAACTTTGCTGACAGAAGACGACGTGACAGAAGTCATGCTGAAAACGCTGAAAGAGGAAAAGCAGGGAAAAAAAGAAGGCGTAACAGAATATCCTATTCTGGAATTTGATGACCATGCGCTCGGCCTGTTAAGCAGCGGCGTTCATGAAACGCTTCTGTTCAGCGATGTGCCCGTATCCGGCGGAAAAATATATGAATTTATCAAGCGCGCATTTGATATCCTCGCTTCTTCCCTTGCACTGCTGGTGCTTCTGCTTCCGCTTTGCCTTGTCTGTCTTATGATTTATATCGAAGATAAGGGAAATCCTATTTTTTCTCAGGTGCGCCTGACTAAGGACGGAAAACCGTTCCGGATGTATAAACTGCGTTCTATGTGCATGGATGCCGAGGCAAAATTCGCACAGGTGCAGAAAGAAAATAAAAGTGACGGGCTTGCCTTTAAAAGCGATGACGACCCCAGAATTACCCGGATCGGCAAATTTATCCGGAAAACTTCTATCGATGAACTGCCCCAGTTCTGGAATGTCCTGAAAGGTGATATGTCCATCATCGGCCCCCGTCCGCCGCTCCCCAGAGAAGTTGTGCTGTATACTCCCGAACAGATGAACCGTCTGCTTGTCAAGGGCGGTCTCTCCTGTATTTGCCAGACAGAGGGCAGAAGCGATATGGAGTTTGAAAAATGGGTGGAAAGCGATATCCGCTACATAAAAACCCGGAGCATTGGCCTGGATATTTCTTTGATATTTAAGACTGCTGCTGCTGTCCTTCTCCGAAAAGGCGCAAAATAACGGCAAGGAGCTGAATTTTTTTGAAGCGTTCCAGAAATCAGACCCTGCAATATATTTATAAGCTCTGTGACCAGTACGAGGCTCAGGGCAGGCAGGCCAAAGATGTAACAATTCCCCTGAAAGATTATGCACAGTTCGCAGTCATGCAGTTTATGCTATATATCGCCGGCAGTGACAGGAATATTACAGATTATGAAGCAGAGCTGATACGAAACTGCCATCATATTCCCGTGACAAAAGAATATATCCGCCGCTTTCTGGAACAAAAACCCGTTTCGGCTGATGAAATTTTTACTATCCTCAGCCGTCTGCTGGCTGTGTTCGCCGAAGCCGATATTCAGAACCAGGCTGTCCGGAACAGCACTTCCCTGCTGCTGCTGGATTTTCTGGATGAACTGGGTCTGGAATTTATTACCAGCGAAGATACGCAGAACGATGACAGAATGACAAGAGCTCTGGGAATTTTAATGCAGAAACTGCGGTCATTCCGGTCTGCTTATCTGAAAAGCCGGATGCAGGCTTTTCAGGACAGTACCCATAAATCTGAACTACAGGAAAAATCAGAAGAAACTGAACAGGAAGAGTCTCTGGAAGATCTGCTGAAAAATCTCAATGAACTGACAGGGCTTTCCAGTGTCAAAAAAGAACTCAACAGTCTGATTAATCTGCTGAAAGTTCACAGGCTCCGGGCAGAACGCCATATGCCGCAGGCTTCTGTTTCGCTTCACATGGTATTTTCCGGAAACCCCGGAACAGGAAAGACTACTGTCGCCCGGATGCTCGGAAAAATTTATAAAGCCCTTGGCGTTCTGGAAAAAGGGCATCTTGTGGAAGTTGACCGCTCCGGCCTTGTCAGCGGATACGTCGGCCAGACTGCAATCAAAACAAAAAAAATGATAGAAGAAGCCCTCGGCGGCGTGCTGTTCATCGATGAAGCCTATGCGCTGACTGCAAATACAGGCTCCAATGATTTCGGTATGGAAGCAGTGAATACGCTCCTGAAGGCAATGGAAGACCACAGAGATAATTTGATTGTCATCGCGGCAGGCTATACAGACCTGATGCGGGAATTTCTGGATTCCAATCCCGGACTGCGGTCAAGATTTAATAAACAGATTGTATTTGACGATTATTCCCCGGAAGAATTAATGAGTATCTTCCGCGGCATGTGCGAAAAATCTTTTTTTCAGCTGACAGAACAGGCCGCACAGTGTGCGCTTGCGTTTTTCCAGAACCGCACGGAACAGCATCTTTCCGGCTTTGCCAACGGCCGCGATGTGCGGAATTATTTTGAAAAAGCACTCACCAATCAGGCCAACCGCCTGGCGGTCATGACGGATGTCACAGACGAGGACTTAATGACAATCACCGAAGAGGATGTCAAGTCAATAGAATTATTTTAATTTTTTATGGAGGTTTTTATCTATGATAGTCATCGAAATGGAAAACGGCAAGGAAATCGAACTGGAACTTTATCCGGAAATTGCTCCGATTTCCTGCGAAAATTTTGAAAAGCTCGTAAAGCAGGGCTTTTATGACGGACTGATCTTTCACAGAGTCATTTCCGGCTTTATGATTCAGGGCGGCTGTCCCAGCGGCACAGGCACAGGCGGCCCCGGCTGGCATATCAAGGGCGAATTCGCTGAAAACGGCGTACCGAACAATCTCAGCCACAAAAGAGGCGTAGTGTCTATGGCAAGAGCCATGATGCCGGATTCTGCCGGTTCACAGTTTTTCATCATGCATCAGGACGGCCCTTTCCTGGACGGAAAATATGCCGCATTCGGCAGAGTCGTTTCCGGTATGGACGTTGTGGATGAAATTGCTGCTGTCAAGACAAACGCATCAGACAAGCCGCTCACGCCGCAGGTAATGAAGAGAGTTTATATCAAGTAAAAAAAATCAGCCCTGAACTGTCAGGGCTGATTTCTGTTTTAGTTTATTTTCCGAGTGTTTTCAGATATTCCGCAAAGCTGATATTCACCTGATTTGTACCTCTTTTTGCGGCATAAACAAGGATAACAGCGGCATCGGAAGCTGTAATTCTGTGATCGGGGTCATTATCGACATCGGCGGCTTGTTCGAGTTCGGGAGAAAGACCGCTGGACTTATTGGCACCGATATTGGCGGCAGCTTTGAGGATGATAGCAGCATCGGAAGCATTTACCTGATTATCGTTGTTAAGATCGCCTTTTTCCTCAGTTTTAGTTGGTTCTGTTGTGGATATTGCAGATGTTTCCGTTGTGGCAGTCGTCTGCGGAGTTGTGGATGTTGTCGTTGTGGTGGTCGTTTGCGGAGTTGTGGATGTTGTCGTTGTGGTAGTCGTCTGCGGAGTCGTGGATGTCGTTGTTGTGGTAGTTGTTTGTGTTGTGGTGGATGTCGTTGTTGTGGTAGTTGTTTGTGTTGTGGTGGATGTCGTTGTCGTGGTAGTCGTCTGCGGCATGGTGGATGTTGTTGTCGTGGTGGTTGTCTGCGGCATGGTGGATGTTGTCGTCGTGGTGGTCGTCTGCGGCATGGTGGATGTTGTTGTCGTGGTGGTTGTCTGCGGAGTTGTGGATGTTGTTGTCGTGGTAGTTGTAGTAGTTTCAGATGTTGTGGACTCCGTCGGCGTTTCAGGAACATTCTGTTTTTCCAGTCCGGCTTTTTCCATTACCATATCCGCAATCCGGATATGTCCTTCTGCACTGGGATTCGGATCCAGATCATTCAGATTCGTATATTTATAAGCATAACCGACAAAATCAGCGAATACATCCACAACCAGGACATTGTCTACTCCGTCCATTTCTTTCAGATCGTTATTGAAAGCCTGATTCATGATAGTATTCAAAGGATTGCAGACACTTCTGTAAGCCTGCTGTCTCTTTGCGGAAAGCTGATCCATATTTTCGATTGTATTTGCCGGATTGTAAACCGTCTGATAAATGATAGTTGCATTATTATATTCTGACAGTGCTTCGGTAATTGCTAAAAAATTCTCATTTGCGGATGTCTTGTTAGATCTTGCGGCAGCGGCCAGTTTATTGGCATAAGGAACAAGATCATCTTCGGATGTAAAGCCGTAATCACTCAGATTGGCAGAGAAAACATCAGCAAAACGTTCAAAGCCGAATTCTTCCATGTAGGAATTTGCTACTTCAAAAAACGGAACCATAATATCATTCAGCCCGGCAGTGACAAGGATGATATCGGCATTGGCAAGAGCGGCTTTCACCTGTGCATCATCCAAAGACTGGAGCACTTCGGCAGTGGTATTATTATCCTGTGCAAAATTCTGGATTTCGGCATTGGTATAATATTGAATCCAGTCTACATAAGATTTTTCGCCGGCAGGGAGTTTTGCTCCGGAAGAAATGCCGTCTCCGATCACAACGATATTTTTGGCATTTTCCGCCTGTACCGGAACAACCGGCTGACCGCCGAATGATACAAGGCCGGTCAGGGCAAGCGAACATGCCGAGAAAACTGCAAGATATTTTTTTAATTTCTTCATAAAAGAATTCCCCTCTCAAGTTTATTTTTTTATTATATATTAAGATTCAGGCCAGTTCTGAACCTGTATCATCAGCAAAGAAAGAAATCTGTATGCCATCTTCCAGAGCAAATACATAAATTACGGTTCCTGTACCGGCAGGGTCATTTTCCCACACAGCATAATCAGATGCAGTGACCGACGGCGAGCTGTAAAGCTCTGTCACTGACTTTATCCAGAAATCGTAAGCAGAAGCATCGATATCAAAATAATTAATTCCTACTAATCCGCGGCTGGTAAAGCAAAGCACGGCATTACAGCTGCGGCCGCAGTACGGAACATCCTGATATTCCATGATTAATTCCCATGGCTGGCCGGGTTCTTCTGTGCGGTATTCATAGAGCTGGGTATACTGTGACATTTTGCGGCGTTCCGATTCCGGAGCGGCATAAAACTGAAGCCCCTGCTGTCTGAAATTGCGGTCATCCTGTTCCGTTTCTGTCTGAACTACAGTTTCTGTCCTGGTTGTTGCCTGTGCCGCGGAAGTGCTGGAAGTTTCCGTTTTTGCTGTACCGGAAACGGCCGCTGTTGTCGTCGTCGTTGCAGATGATGATGCAGATGCAGAAGCCGTGCTGTCTGCTGTCTGTACGGCAGAAGAAACTGCTGTACCGGATTCTTCTTCCGGCGGCGGAGCTTCTGTTTCTTCCGGGAGTTCAGGCATTTCCGGATTTTCTTCTTCCGGAGCAGGCTCTGATTCTTCCTGATGCAGACGGATTCTTTCTGTCTGCCAGACAGTTTCAGTCTGTGTTTCGGAATTCTGCGTTTCTGCTTCTGAATCCGGAGCTTCTGTTTCAGGTTCCGGCGCGGGAACGGCAGGGACTATGGGCGATCTCAGTTCCGGAGCAGGAATAAAAATTTCCTCTTCCTGTTTCTGATAATTCTGGTCCGGCGTACTGCTGACTGCATAGAAAGAAATCTGAACTTCTTCTTCCAGATTGAACAGATACAGAGCTGTATTTTTCCCGACAGGATTATCATACCAGGAAGCCATGCCGCTGCCGTTTTCTGTAGGAATGCCGTAAATTGCTTCCAGCTTTTCCATCCAGAGCGAATAGCTGCGTTCCTGACTGATATCATGATAATTCAGCCCGACAAGCCCCTGACTGGTAAAGCAAACAGTCAGGTCGCATGGAAATTCCAGCAGCTGTGCGCCGGTATAATCCAGCAGATTCTGCCGGGCGGCATTTTCGCCGGTTTCTCGTTCGCCGAGCAGTTCCAGCCCGGAAAGCTGTTGTTTTACAGTTTCTATTCCGGAGAACCATTCCAGACCGCCAAGCGGCCGGAGCTGTTCTTCAGAAATCTGATGACATCCGGCAAATCCGAAAGCAAAGCATATGATTAAAAAAGTAAATGTTCTGGCTAATTTCTGAATATTCAATCCTATCTCTCCAGTTCCGGAGCATCCGGATAAAGCTGTGCTGTCTTTTTTATTTTAGCACATCTTTTTTATTTTGTCAACCCGGTAATTGTTCACGGAAAATACTTGCATTTATCAAATTAATATGGTATCATGAAAAAAATAGGATTTTATTTTTTACAGGGAGCTTGCTTTATGCTGAACTATTATCCGGGAAAACAAACAGCAGGAAAATACAAAACCCTGCTGATTCTGTGCCTTGCAGGCATCGGCATAAATCTGGCCGGTGATGCACTGGTCAGAGCTACGGGAATTCCGTTCTTTTTTGATACTATCGGCACTATGCTGTCGGCCGCCTGCGGAGGTGCTTTGCCGGGCACGATTGTCGGATTCTGTACCAATATGCTGACCAGCATTCAGGACAGTACTCTGATGTCCTATGGATTTTTGAATATTCTGATTGCACTCATGACAGTATTTTTTGTCCGGAAAGGCTGGTACGGGAATTTCTGGAAAGTTCTGCTGACTATCCCGGTATATGCGTTTGTTTCTGCCGGGCTGAGTGTAGTTGTTTCGTGGATGCTTGGCACTGCTTCCGAACCGGATCTGACCGGAAATCTGATTACAGAATCGGAAGACAAGGGCATTGCTGTGCTGATTACTTACTTGATTTTAAAACTGATTCCGGAAAATTTTTTAAAAACACTGTGTGTTTCCCAATGGAATCCGGAACAGGACAGGAAAGTTTCTTCCGGCGGAAAAACTGTGCGGATTTCTATGCGGACAAAATTACTCCTCATGCTGGGCAGCGGCTGTATCTGCATTGCAGGTTCGATTGCAGCCATCAGTTTTTTCCAGTTCCACGAAAAAACAATAGAAGAACATATCCGCATGGGCGAAGGCCTGACCAAACTGCTGGCAAGTGAACTGAATCCTGAAAAAACAGAAGAATATATTCAGGAAAATTTTAATTCCGAAGAATATAACAGAATTCTGGAGCGTTTTTATCAATATAAAGACAGTTATCCGGATGTGCATTTTGTTCATGTTTACAGAATGCTGGAAGAAGGTATGCAGGCTGTGTTTGATCTGAATCCGGAACATGCGCCGGGCAGTTTTTATTACTATGAAGATGCTTTTCTGCAAATCAAAGACCAGCTGCTGGCAGGCGAAGAAATCAGCCCGACCATTTCCAGGAATCATTTCGGCTATCTTCTGACAATCTATCATCCTGTTTACGACAGCAGCGGCATCTGTCAGTGCTATGCAATGGTCAATTTTTCCATGAATGTTTTAGGCATATATAACCGCAGGTTTATCATCCGAGTCATCACAATGGTGCTGGGATTTATCATGCTGGTTTTCATTCTCGGATTGCATATAATGGAAAGCAATATTCTCATTCCGGTCAACCGCATGGTATCCTGTGCCGGCATGTTCTCTTACAACAGCGAGGAAGAACGCCGCAGAAATGTCAAGCTTTTGCAGGATCTGCAAATTCATACAGGAGACGAAATCGAAAATCTTTATCTTGCCTTTCTGAAAACAACAGAGGACAGCGTGCAGTATTTCGAGAATTTTATCCAGGCAGAAAAACAAGTTTCCCAGATCAGCATCACGGCTATGCGCGATGCTCTGACAGGAGTCAAAAACAAAGCCGCCTATGATAATGTCAAACACTCCCTGCAAGAAGATATCGAACGCCGCATGGCCGAATTTGCTGTTGTTATGGCAGACTTGAATCATCTGAAATATATCAACGATACATTCGGCCATAAAAACGGCGATATTTATATTACCGGAGCTTGCAGCATTCTTTGCAATATTTATAAGCATTCCCCGGTTTATCGAATCGGCGGAGATGAATTTGTCATCATCCTGACCGGAAAACCCTATCAGGAACGCAATGACCTGTTCCGGCAGCTGACGGAAAAATTTCAGGAAACAGAATCCAATCCGCAGGCCGAACCATGGGAACGCTTTTCAATTGCCGCAGGAATGGCCGAATATATCGAATTATATGACAAAAATTTCGAGCAGGTGTTCAACAGGGCAGATAAAGCTATGTATGACCATAAAACTAAAATGAAAAAAACCGGACTTTCTGAAAATTCATAATTTATTCACAAATTAAAGCCTGAAATGTGCTATAATAGATTCCGTACTGTAAACAAACATTTTCTGGAAAGGAAGAATTTTTTATTATGAGTAAAAATTATAATGACCTCAGCTTTACAACAAGAGCCATCCACGTCGGAAATGATGCCGATTCCGCTACAGGTGCCATCGAACCTGCTGTGTATATGGCAAACAGCTTTCTGCTCCCCTACGATGCCTCTCAGATGAACTGGTCCGCCAGCGAGGCTAATATCTATACCCGCAACGGCGGAGTCAATCAGGGTATGCTGGAAAAGAAAATTGCCAATCTGGAAGGCGGCGAAGACTGCGTTGTGCTTGCCTCCGGGGTGGCGGCACTCTCCGCACTGTTTTTCACCAAGCTGAAAAAGGGCGATCATGTCATTTTTTCGACAGTAACTTATATCGCTACTTACAGAATTTTCAACGAACTGTGGACGGAAAAATGGGGCATTGAAACTTCTATTGTCGACTGCACAGACCTGGAAGCTATTAAAAAAGCCATCCGGCCGAATACAAAATTAATCCATTTTGAAACACCCGGCAATCCTACTCTGTGCATCTGCGATATCGAAGCGATTGTCAGACTGGCACACGAACATCATATTTTAGTTTCGGCAGATAATACATTCTCCTCGCCCTATAATACCCGGCCGCTGGAATACGGCGTGGATTTCGTTGTAGAAAGCCTGACAAAATACATCAACGGCCACGGCGACTCGATGGGCGGAGCTGTGATTGGCTCTCATGAAGATATGGACAAAATCCGCTATCAGGCACAGGTGAACATCGGCGGATGCATCAGTCCGTTCAATGCATGGCTGATTCAGAGAGGATGCACCACGTTCCCGTTAAGAATGCAGGTACACAATGACAACGCCCTTGCAGTCGCAGAATGGCTGGAACGTCAGCCCTGTGTCAGCTTTGTGGCCTATCCGGGACTGAAATCCCATAAAGGCCACGAACTGGCTAAAAAACAGATGAAGCACGGGTTCGGCGGCGTTCTCAGTTTCGGACTGCACGGCGAACATGATTTATATAACCGTGTTATCACGCACCTGAATATTTTCACATCTGCCGTATCTTTAGGCAATGCGGCATCTCTGATTGTCTTTCTGGGAGAGGATGACGAGAGAATGTATCTGTATCCGCAGGAATTCCACGGCGGTTTTTATCGTGTGGCAATCGGCATTGAAGACAAGAACGATCTGATTCATGATCTGAAACAGGCATTTGAAGCCGAAGGCCTTGAAACAGCTGAATAAATTCAAAAAACAGAACTCCTTCTGCCGGGCTGATTTCCGCAGAAGGAGTTTTATTATTTTTATTTAAAAAATATTTTTGTGATAAATCAGAATTTACAACTATTTTCTTCCGTATTCCTTTAACTTGTTATAAAAATAAATACAGGCTTCTGATTCGCTTTTGAATACAGTCAAACCAGAACGATTTCCTCTTTCACTATAATATACAATCCAGTTTCCATTTTCAGAAGTCAGACAGTATACTTCGTTAGGAAGTCCGCCTTTCATTATGGAATAAATGCTTTGGGGAACATTTGCAATTTTGAGTTTTCTTTCAAGTTCGTATATGTTCATAATCATTCATCCTTTGTTACTTGATTGAATTCCGATTTATCATATTATTTCATATGTTCAATTTCTTCCAGATTGAACGGCGTTTCCTGATATACACAGTAATTCAGCCAGTTGGTATAAAACAGATTGGCATGGGCACGCCATGAAAAAACCGGTTCATATTTCGGATTATCGCCGGGAAAATAATTCTTGGGCACCTCAATCGGCAGTCCTCTTCCCACATCACGGAGATATTCTTCTTTGAGAGTATCGCGTTCATATTCGGCATGACCCGTCATGAAAAACCGTCTGCCGTCACGGCTCTGCACCAGAAGCACCCCCGCAAGCGGAGAATAGGCCAGAATCTGCAATTCCGGGTGAGCTTCGATATCTTCGCGGCGGTTTTCGGTATGCCGGGAATGCGGTACGGGGAATTCATCATCAAATCCGCGCAGAAGAGGCGTTTCTATTTCTGCCTTGTGAAAAAAAATCCCGAACAGCTTTTTATCCAGCAGATGCTTCGGAATCTGATAATGATGATACAGCCCGGCCTGCGCCCCCCAGCAGATGTGCAGAGTGGAATAGACATGCCTGTCTGACCAGTCCATAATTTCGCAGAGTTCCGGCCAGTAGTCCACGCTTTCAAACGGGATATGCTCGACCGGCGCACCTGTAATAATCATGCCGTCGTAGAAATCATTCCGGACTTCCGGGAAAGTCTTATAAAAAGCATTCATATGACTCTGCGCGGTATTTTTAGAAATATGCGATACCTGAAGAAGATCGACATCGACCTGCAAAGGCGTATTGCTTAACAGACGCATAATCTGACATTCCGTTTCTATTTTTTTGGGCATCAGGTTCAAAATCAGCACTTTCAGCGGACGGATATCCTGATGTTCGGCGCGGGTTCTGGACATGACGAAAATATTCTCGTTTTCTAAAATTTGATAGGCAGGTAATTCTTCGGGGATTCTGATAGGCATCGCCATTTCTCCTTTCTTGCATTTGAATTTTTAGAATAGCAATTGCCCCATGCAGATCACAGGGCAATGCATGACAGATTTAATTGATAATTTTTCAATCCACATACAGATTTTGTCAGCAATTATACGGGATGAATCTGTTTTTCGGCATCGCCGTGCTTGCCGTCGATTCCCAGTTTTGCATTTCTGCGTTTTTCAAAGAACTTGACAGCTACCTGACCAAACTGTGCATAACTGAGGACATCCTCTTCGGATTCGGCCCATTCAGCGCATTCTTTGCGGAGTTTGTCGAGTTCGGGAGCAAGCAGGTCAGCCGGACGGCAGTCAATGGGTTCGGCATCGCCGATGATTTTTTTCCGGAATTCGGGGTCAATCGGAACAGGAGTCTGACCGTATTCGCCGCGCACTACGCCTTTGAATTCTTTGGTGACGGTCTTGTATCTTTCGCCCATCAGGACGTTGAAGACTGCCTGGGTGCCGACAATCTGGGAAGACGGCGTTACCAGCGGCGGGAAGCCGGCATCTTTGCGCACTCTCGGCACTTCCAGAAGCACTTCCTGGAGCAGGTCTTCTTTTCCGGCCTGTTTCAGCTGAGAGAGCAGGTTTGACAGCATACCGCCCGGAACCTGATAAATCAGCGCACCGGCATCAGTTGCCAGCATTTTCTGGTCCATAAGGCCTTCATCAAGATATTTTTTTCTCAGTCCCATGAAATAATCACGGATTTCCATCAGAAGCGGCAGATTCAGGCCAGTATCATATTCTGTGCCCTGTAATGCGGCAACCATGGATTCTGTCGGCGCATGAGAAGTGCCCAGTGCCAGCGGAGACATTGCCGTATCGATAATATCAGCTCCGGCCTCCACGCCTTTCAGCAGGCACATAGAAGCCAGACCGGATGTATAATGCGTATGCAGGTCAATCGGCAGATCGACAGCGGATTTCAGAGCCTTGACGAGTTCTTCGGTCTTATAGGGAGTCAGCAGAGCGGCCATATCTTTGATACAGATAGAATCCGCACCGGCGGCCTGAATCTGCTTTGCATAATTGACATAATATTCTGTTGTAAACACTTCGCCTGTAGTATAGGAAACAGCAACCTGAACTTCGGGCTTTTTGCCGTCACGGGAAGCTTTTTTGGCAGAATTGATTGCCGTCTGCAAATTACGGATATCATTCAGGGCATCGAAAATTCTGATGACATCAATGCCGTTTTCGACAGATTTCTGAACAAATTCTTCCAGAACGTCGTCAGCATAATGACGATAGCCGAGCATATTCTGTCCGCGGAACAGCATTTGCAGTCTGGAATCGGGCATTTCCCGGCGCAGTGTGCGCAGACGTTCCCATGGGTCTTCCCCCAGAAAGCGCAGACAGGAGTCAAACGTTGCGCCGCCCCAGCATTCCAGCGAGTTAAAGCCGACTTCGTTCAGCTTTGGCAGAATGGGGAGCATATCTTCAATTCTCATACGTGTAGCCAGCAAAGACTGGTGTGCATCACGGAGAACAGTTTCGGTAACTCTTATTTTTTTAGCCATGATAAATTAAATCCTTTCAGAACAGAATAAATCAGCCGACAGTTGCGAGAGTATCGCCGCTCTGTACGGAATCGCCTTTTTTGACAACAATGCTGGTGACAGAGCCGTCACAGGGAGCGACAATATCATTTTCCATCTTCATAGCTTCGAGCACCATGATGACATCGCCCTTGGAAACGCTTGCACCCTGGGAGACTTTGACATCCAGAATGGTACCGGGCATAGGAGCGGTTACTTTTTCGCCGGCACCCACAGCAGGAGCGGCCGGAGCAGGCGCAGCTGCCGGAGCAGGTGCAGCGGCAGGAGCGGCAGCTGCCGGAACAGCGGCAGGAGCGGCACCTTCGCCGAGTTCTTCCACAGCAACATCATAAGATTTTCCGTTTACAATTACATTGAATTTTTTCATAATTTTACCACCAATCTATAAATTCACTAGTTTATTTTTCTCACAGCGGGAAATTGTTATGCTTTTTAGGCAGATTTGTCACACGCTTGCCTTCCAGCATTCCCAGAGCCTTGCTGACAGCACTGCGCAGATCGGCCGGCGTGATCAGCTCGTCCACAGTGCCCAGCCCTGCGGCGGCTCCGGCAGAAGCAACGGTATCAGTATATTCTTTGGCGAGTTCCTGCCGTTTTGTCTTGAGATCGTCACAGCCTTTCAGTCTGTCATGCCAGAGGAATTCGACAGCGGCTTCCGGCATCAGGGGCGCGATATAAGCCGTTTCCAGCGCATAGGAGAAGTCGGCATTGCATCCTTTTCCGGCAAGTGCCACAAACACTGCGCCGACAGCTTTTCCTGTTACGACGGAGATTTTCGGGGTAGTTGCTTCGGCATAGCTTCCGGCAAGACGTGTCAGTGCACGGACAGAACCGGCCGTTTCAGAAGCCGCAGAACCTTCAAAGCCGAGCGTATCAATCAGCGTAATGACAGGAATTGAGAAAGCATCGCAGGTTCTGACAAATCTGGCGATTTTGGCGCAGTCTGTTTCTGTCAGACGGGCATCTGTTTTTCCGGTTCCGACCAAGGCTACTGTAGAGCCTGTCACAGTGGCAAGGGCAGTATAGGCCGCGCCGGCATAATCGGCATAGACTTCCAGAATGCTGTCACCATCGGCAATGCTCTGCACATAAGAGGCAAAATCTGACCCGGCAGCAACGGCCGGAGCATCATATTCCATACAGGGAGTGCAGGCCATATTATTGACCGGAAGCAGGTTGATTAATTTTCTTGCCTGCGCGACAGCATCTTCCGGAGTTCCGGCGGTCAGGGCAGAAATTCCGTTTTTAGTGCAGACTTCTGCACTGCTTTGTTCGATATTAGGCGTAAAAAACAGTTCGGCATCCTGTGCCATGATGACAAAATCGGCAGCACATGCCATCATAGCGGCACTGCCTGCGCAGACTCCTGCGATGACGGAAATCTGCGGCACAACGCCGGACACAGCAGCGGCCTGTTCCATCATCAGGCTGTACGCATTCAGAGAAGCCGCCGAGCCGTCCATAAAAGCACCATTGGAATCATAAATACCGATAATCGGCGCACCGGTTTTAGCGGCAAGCCGGTAAAGCTTGCTGATTTTTTCAGCCTGTGCCATACCCACTGCACCATGTTCAATGCTTTTATCCTGTGCGAATGCATAAACAGGATTTCCATTGACATAGCCGTAAGCAGTTACCACACCGGCAGGAGAATCTTTCTCCATGACATAAGTCCCGATTTCCTGATAAGCACCGTCATCAAACAGAGCTGTCAGCAGTATTCTTGCCGGACTGTTCAGATTTTTTTCCATTTGCAATTCTCTTCCTTCCTGACATAAAAAATATCATATATCTTCATGATACTATTTTTTTAGATTTTTTTCAAGTGTTTGCGGGATTTTCTTTACATTTTTTGCAGTTTTCCATAATTTCGCTGATTGATTCTATTATTTTCTGTTCATTTTTCACAAAGCCGAGTCTAGAAATTTTTTCCATAACGGCAGAATCCGGAATTTCCAGCACAGCCTTTTCAATTCCGCGCAGCTGGGCTTTGAATAATACAGAACGAAGCAGACCGTCACAGTAGTTCCAGTCCTTTCCGTCATCCAGCGCATAGATCAGAATCTGTTCCGGCTGGTAGGCATACAGAATCCAGCCTTTGACAGAATCATCCTCTTCCAGAGCTTCGGTCAGATGGAGCTGTGCAGAATCCGGAATGGCAGTCTGCCGGATGATTTCCTGATAGGCATCCAGATTTTTTTGTTCAAGAATACGCAGCATGATTAATTCTCCTTTCCGATAGCATTCCGGATTGCTCTCAGCTCGTCCGGGGTGAGGTCACGCCATGTACCGGGCTTGAGCATTCCCAGCCGGATGGGGCCTATGGAGGTACGGCGCAGTCTGGCGACTTCCAGGCCGACGGCTTCGCACATGCGGCGGATTTGTCTGTTGCGGCCTTCGCGGATGGTCATTTGCAGTACCACACGTTCCGGCTCGTTATTCAGGACAACGATATTTGCCGGGAGTGTTTTTTTGCCGTCCAGGACAATTCCGGCGGCCATTTGTGTCAGCTGGTCTTCCGTGACGGACGGGCGGACGGTTACTCTGTAAGTTTTTGTGATATGCTTGCTGGGATGCATGATATCATTGGCAAATTTTCCGTCATTGGTAAGCAGGAGCAGGCCTTCGGAATTTCTGTCAAGCCGTCCGATGGGATAGACGCGTTCTTCGATATCTTCCAGAAGGTCCATTACACAGCGGCGGTCGAGTTCGTCAGAGACGGTTGTCACATAACCGCGCGGCTTATTCAGCATAATATAGCGGAAATTTTTCCTGCGCGGCATGACAATTTTTTCGCCGTCCACGGTAATCAGGTCTTTATAAGAAGTTTTATCGCCGAGTTTCACGGGTCTGCCGTTTTTCCTGACATGGCCGGATTCAATCAGAGCTTCGGCTCTGCGCCGGGAACAGTAGCCGGCATCGGCGAGATATTTTTGTATTCTGATTTCTGTCATTTTGGTTCTCTCTTTCTTAGATAAATTTTTATGCGTTTTTGATAATCATGCGCAATTTGTCCAGAAACTGCATGAACTGATTTTTTTCCGGCGGAAGGGCGGCTTCTGCCGAACCGTCTGCCAGAAGCGGCACGGAACAGATTTTCATATCTTTGAAATAATATTCCAGTCTGCCCAGTTCTTCGCCGTCCCGGACAGGAGCATATGCAAACGGCGCAAGCAGAATCTGGTAACGGATTTCTGAAATATCCTGATTTACTGTGCCGACAGTCACAGGCTGTTCAATACGGAGCGGTATGGAATCTTTTGTACTGCCGGCCAGTTTCTGACTGATTTCGGGAACTTCCAGTGTGACGGGACTCACCTGGGCAAAGCCGGAGTCGTATAAATGCATATGATCATTCCAGTCATCGCGGTCGTTGAGTGTCACACAGATCAGAGTAACGCCGCCGCGCTGACAGGCTGAGACAAGACAGCGTCCGGCCTCGTCCGTGAAGCCTGTCTTCACGCCGATTACGCCGTCATACATCCGCAGGAGCTTATTGGAATTATACAGTGTTCTTTCATAGGGCGGATTGCCGAACTTCACTTTTGCCGATGCCTGACAGCAGATTTCCCGGAAGACAGGATTATTCAGAGCTTCTCTTGTCAGCAGTGCCATATCATAAGCGGAGGAACCATGCCCTGTGCCTTCCAGTCCGGAAGGCGTAACAAAGCAGGTTCTTGTCATGCCGATTTCGGCGGCTCTCTGGTTCATGAGTTCGGCAAAAGCCGGAATGCTTCCGGCCACTGCAACGGCCGAGGCATTGGCGGCATCGTTTCCGGAAGGCAGCAGCATTCCGTAACAGAGTGCCCGTTTGGTGACAAGATCATTTTCCTGAAGTCCCATGGAAGAGCCTTCCACATGAATGGCCTGATTATTAACCATGAATTCTGTATCCAGATCGCCGCTCTCGATTGTCAGGAGTGTTGTCATAATTTTCGTCGTGCTTGCCATGGGCAGTTTTTCCCATGCGTTTTTCTCGAACAGTATGCGCCCGGTTGCGGCTTCTATCAGAATACAGGCTTTTGCCGAGACTGTAATTTCCGCACGGACAGGCAAGACGGAAACATTCCGCAGGATTAATACAGGAATGCACAGAAAAAGCATTAATTTTTTCAGAACAGAATACAGCATGATTCCTACCTCCGGCATTTCAGATTTTTATGCCAGAGTATATGCGGACAAAGCTGTTTTTATGATTCTGTTATTTCTGTCTGTTCTTTGATTTCTCCGTTATCTGTTTTTTCAGATTTTCTGACTTTGACTTTTTCTTTTTTCTCTTTGGAGAAGACTTCTTTGATTTTCTCCAGAACGCCGGGAATCTGATTCATGATAGACGCGGCTCCGTCGCTGCCTTTTTCGGACATCTGCACCATGCGGACTTCTCCGCCGCTGATTACCAGAAAGCCCACAGGATTGACACTCATACCGGCTCCGGCACCGCCCGCAAAATACTCTTTATTGGTACGGGTAGGCAGGTCAGAGCCGCCGGAAGCAAAACCAACGGAAATTTTCGAGATGGGAATGACAGTAATCCCGTCGCCGCATGGAATGGGATTGCCTATCATTGTATCCGTATCTACCATACTGCGGATTTTTTCCACACTTACGCCGATAAATCCGTTAATCTGATGTTCACTCATAAAAATAACTCCTTCTGCGGTTCTGCCGCTGTTTATAATTTAGGATTGACAATTGATTTTTTTGCTGTGCCGCTGTCTTTGAGATAATGCCACAGAAAGCTGATGCCTGTCAGAATAGTCCGGCCGACGTTGATTTTCACTTTGCAGCGAAAATTATAACGGCTCTGATCTTCGATAAAATCACAGCTAATGCGGATCTTTTTCTGTCTGACATGAATCAGTGCGCCGACCTGTCCGAACAGATTCTGAACAATCAGCTGTATCAGGCCGTACTGCCGAGCACAGTCAGCGGCATCTTCATTGGCAATCAGGATATCCGTCTCGATGGCATACCAAGTTACGGCTTTTCTGAAACAGCGCAGTGCCGGCGGCAGAGCGGCAAGCGCACTTCCGGCCATATCTGATTTTTTGACGAATTTATGAAATTTTTCCAGAATATGATCCATGAATGCTTTTTTCTGTGTTTCTGATTTTTCTGTTTTGGATTCTTTTTTTTCAGCCCTGCCGGATTTTTTGTTTTCTGTCTGATCTTCCAGTGTTTCAGATTCCGGTTTAGATTTCCGCGGCAGAAGTTTCAGCCCAAAATAACGGATATTCCAATCCAGTCTGCCGTCCCAGAAGCTGACAGATGCCCTTATGTTCGACAGACAAAGAATTATCACAAGAAGCAGCAGGACTAATGCTATCACTGTCAGAACTCTGAGCAAAAGCAGTAAGATTCCGATAAAAAACATCATGACGGCACATCCTGTTCTGTCAGTTCTCCTGTAAAGATTTCGCTCTGCTCTGCCGGGTGCGGGTCGGGCAGTTCTTCCAGAGAATGCAGGCCAAATACACGGAGAAACAAATCTGTCGTTCTGTAGCCGATGGGATGGCCGGGCACATCAATTCTTCCGGCTTCTTCGGCAAGGCCTTTATCGACAAGCGAATTTACAATCGAAGAACTGTCAATTCCCCGGACGCGTTCGATAAAGCCTTTGCTGACGGGCTGATTATAGGCGATAATTGTCAGGGTTTCCATTGCCGCATTGGAGAGCGGCTGCATCCGCCTTGTTTCCATGGCAGTGCGGATAACCGGGGCGAATTCCTGTTTTGTGCCAAGCTGCCAGGCATTTTCCAGATGAAGAATCTGGAGGGCAGAATCCGCTTCTGCATAACGCTGTTCCAGCTGTGCAACAATGCCGCTGACTTCCCGGTCAGGCACACCTAAAGCCTGGGCAATCCGGGAAGTTTCCACAGGTTCTCCGGCAGCAAACAGAATTGCTTCTGCCATAGCAGAAAAGCTTTTTTCTTCCGGCATGGGCCTCACCTTCCTTTTTTCTGACAGATTGTCAGCATGGTATTTTCTTCATTAAGCCGGATACGGCCGGAGCGTGTCAGTTCCAGCACGGCCAGAAATGTGGCCACTCTTGCGGAGCGGTCAGAAACGCCTTCGTAAAGCGAGGCAACTGCAACAGAATCTCCGTTCCAGAGTTTCCGCAAAATAAAAACTACTTTGGAAATGACAGAAACTGTTCTGGCCTGTGTCACAGTATCTGTAATTTTATCAGAGAGCAGCTGTCCTTTCATGCGTTCCCGGCCGATCTGAACAAAAGTTTCCGCTAGCCTGTCCGGAGAATGGCGCAGCCGGTAGGCCTGCTGCTGTCTGGGCAGTCTGACGGGTTTCCGGATAAAGATATCATCAGCAATGAAATGTTCTCTCAGCTGCCGGGCGGCGGCCTGTGCCAGGGCGTATTCAATCAGAGTGCCCTGCAAGTCCCGTTTTGCCTTTTCGGCTTCTTCCGGTTTTGGCAGAAGTGAAGCGGCCTTGATATAGACAAGCCTTGCGGCCATTTCCAGAAATTCCCCTGCAAGTTCCAGATTCTGCTGCCGTGCCGTATCGATATATAATAAATACTGTTCTAATAATTTTGTGATTTCAATATCATGGATATTCAGCTGATGTTTGGAAATCAGGTGCAGAAGCAGATCCAGAGGGCCTTCAAAGACATCCAGTTTAAATTGAATTTCATTCATAGGGCAGTTGTTTTTATAATAAAATACAGCAGGTTAAATACCAGCTTTGACAGATACGAAAGCGGCACACTCAGAATGCCGGTAACCATCAGCAGCATGACAATGCCATAGAAATATCTCTGGTTTCTCATAAACCAGACGGCAGCATTCGGCGGCAGAAAATATGTCAGCACTCTGGAGCCGTCCAGGGGCGGCACGGGAATCATATTGAAGATAAAAAGATTAATATTAATCATAACAAAATAATACAGCAGATAATACACAGCTCCTGTACTGCCGAACATGTACAGTGCAATCATGCCCAGAAAAGCCGCCGCCAGGTTTGACAGCGGGCCTGCCACTGCGGTCAGCATCATGCCTTTTCGGGGGTTTTCAAAATTATTCGGATTGACAGGCACAGGCTTTGCCCAGCCGAATCCGCACAGCAGCAGCAGAACAGCCCCATAAGGGTCAATATGCGCCAGCGGCGACAAAGTCATTCTTCCCTGCTGTTTTGCCGTATCATCACCCAGTTTGTGCGCCGACCATGCATGGGCGCATTCGTGCAGAGGATTAATCAGCAGAATAATCATCACACGAACCAAATATTCTATGATTTTTCCGGAAGTCAAAAAATCAAACTCCTTTCTGTTCAAATACACTATTTTATTATACTACAAATCTGACAACATTGCAAGTCATTTTCCTGAATTTTTATGCCAAAAAATATTTTTTGAAAAATTTTGAAAAAACACTTGCTTTTTTTCTGACTTTGTGCTATAATATATCACATAAGTGTTTTTACACAGTTTTCATAAAGATAGAACGATACGAAAGGGAGGTGTATTTCAATGGCAAAATGTGCAGTTTGCAGTAAGGGCGTAACTTTCGGCAACAAAGTATCTCATTCTCACAGAGCATCCAGCAGAACCTGGAAACCGAACGTTCAGCGCGTCAAAGCAATTGTAAAGGGTTCTCCCTGTCACATCTATGTATGCTCCAGATGTCTGCGTTCCGGCAAGGTGGAACGTGCGTAATCTCAGCTTTGCTGATGAAAACAAATCAGGAAACAGGGCATTCCGTGCCGTGTTCTCCTGATTTTTTCATTTTATTTTCTTCTGCCGAAAAAATATTCTAAAAATAGTGTTGACTTTATGAAAATTTTATGCTATAATGTATACAACAGTTGCGTAAGCAAATGGATTTTTTTAAATTTTTTAATGAGGTGAAGATCTTGGCAGAAATCAAACAGAGCCAGCAGCCTATCACAAATCCGGCACTGGTACAGGCAATGGACGCTATGAAACAGGAGCGCAATCAGAAAACAGAAGTAACTTTTGTCAATCATGTAAAGGAAGCTCGCTTCCTTGTTCCGGCTAATATCACCAGCGAACAGCAGGCACAGGCAAATTCTGACGGTACGGTAGAACTGAAAGAACAGCCTAAAATCAGCTTTGTTCTGTTCAATAATGCAGAGGGTCAGAAATATTTCCCCCTGTTTACAGATATTGCCGAACTCCGCAAATGGCAGGAATCCAACAAGCATCAGCTTGCCGCACTTTCTTATAAAGATCTGTGCGAATTCCTGAAGAGAAATCCGGAAAATAATATTACAGGCGCGGTTGTGAATCCGTTCGGACAGAATATCATGATTCCGCTGGAAAGTCTGTTCCGCATTCAGAATACAGAGGCAATTGCACCCGGCACACAGATTCAGATCGGCACTCTGAAAGAAGAACCGACCGAACTGCTGGATGCACTGCGTCCGTACATGGCAACCAAGCCGGAAATCAACAAGGCCTATCTGCGTGTGATGAAGCGCGAAGACAAGCCGAACCCGAATTTCCTGCTTGTTATCGATACTGATGTTTCCGGCGGCGAAGCAGCTGTCAAGGAACTGTTCGACGGCATTGCACAGGCCGCCAAGCCGCACCTGCGCAATGTGGAACTTGCCATTGTACCGACAGCCAACAGATTCGGCGAGGCCGCACTCCGCGATGCTGTGCCGTTCTACGAAAAAGAAGGCACATCTTCCGGCATTACTATGACTACCAATTCCGATACAAAAGAATAATGCAGAATTCTATCTGACAGAAAACAGCTGAGAGAAGTCTCAGCTGTTTTTTATGCTTATTATCATTTTTTCTGATTTTTGGATTTGCAGCCGCTGCACTGACTACAGCCGCAGCCGCAGTTTTTTCCGTTTTTCCTGTTCCGGATGCAGGTAATCACAGCTCCGGCCAGTACTGCGCCAATCAGAATCAGCAGGAAAATATCTGTACTGTTCATGCTTATCTCACCCCTGCCATAAAGAAAATCAGATACGCCGCCAGCGACATCAGCCATGCGGCCGCACACTGCCATATGACTACAAATACAGCCCATTTTCTGCCGAGTTCGCGCCGTACAGAGGCAATTGCCGCCACACAGGGCGTATACAGCAGAGAAAATACTAACAGCGATATCGCCGTCAGAGAATTCATTGCCGCATCCACGCCGCCGCTGTAGAGAATTTCCAATGTAGAAACGACACTTTCTTTTGCCATAAATCCGCTGACCAGTGCAACCAGAATTCTCCAGTCATCCAGGCCGACCGGCTTCATGACAGGAACAAACAGCCCGGCCGCTGCTGCCAGAATACTGTTTTCGGCATCTTCCACAAGATTCAGATGCAGATCAAAACTTTGCAGGAACCATACGGCAACTGTAGCAATCAGAATAACAGAAAATGCTCTCTGTAAAAAATCCTTTGCTTTTTCCCACAGAAGCTGGGAAACATTCCGGATTCCCGGCAGACGATAATTCGGCAGTTCCATGACAAACGGCACGGCTTCGCCGCGGAACAGCGTGCCTTTATACAGGCAGGCCGCCAGAATGCCGCAGAGAATACCCAGCAGATACAGACCGGTCATAATCAGACCGCTTTGTTCCGGAAAAAAGGCATTCACAAAAAAAGCATAAATGGGCAGCTTGGCAGTGCAGCTCATAAACGGGGTCAGCAGAATTGTCATTTTTCTGTCGCGCTCGCTCGGCAGAGTGCGCGTTGCCATCACTGCCGGCACGGAACAGCCGAACCCGATCAGCAAAGGAACGATGCTCCGGCCGGAAAGTCCTATTTTTCTCAGCAGTTTGTCCATGAAGAACGCCACGCGCGCAATATAGCCGCTGTCTTCCAGAATCGACAGGAAAAAGAACAATGTGACAATAATCGGCAGAAAACTCAGCACACTGCCGACTCCTGCAAAGATGCCGTCAATGATTAAACTATGAATTACTTCGTTCACATTGGCATTTGTCAGGGCAATGTCAGCGGCTTCGGTCAGGAAATCAATCAGATTTTCCAGAAGCCCTTGCAGCCGTGCGCCGATTACACTGAACGTCAGCCAGAATACCATTGCCATGATGATGACAAACATCGGAATCGCTGTATATTTCCCTGTCAGGATGCTGTCAATTTTCCGGCTGCGGATATGTTCTTTGCTCTCGTGAGGTTTGACAACAGTTTCTTCACAAAGTTTCTGAATAAAAGAAAAGCGCATATCTGCTATAGCGGCACTTCTGTCCAGTTCCCGTTCATGTTCCATTTGCAGGACGATATGTTCCATCATTTCCTGTTCATTCTGTTCCAGAGCGAGCTGAGAAATAATCAGTGTATCTCCTTCGATGACTTTTCCGGCGGCGAACCGCAAAGGCAGGCCTACCCGTTCGGCATGGTCTTCAATCAGATGGCTGATGCCGTGAATGCATCTGTGAACTGCGCCGCCGTGTTCGGACTTGCTGCAAAAATCCTGATACACAGGACATTCCTGATAATGCGCGATATGCACGGCATGTTCCACCAGTTCTTCAATGCCCTCGTTTTTGGCCGCCGAAATCGGCACTACCGGAACACCCAGAATCTGTTCCATTCTGTTGACATCAATACCGCCGCCGTTTGCCGTCAGTTCGTCCATCATATTCAGCGCAACGACCATAGGCAAATCCATTTCCAGCAGCTGCATAGTCAGATACAGATTCCGCTCGATATTTGTCGCATCCACGATGTTAATAATCGCGTGCGGCTTTTCCTGCAAGACAAAATTTCTGGAAACAATTTCCTCACTGCTGTAAGGCGACATGGAATAAATACCCGGCAGATCTGTAATCAGTGTATCAGGATGGCCTTTGATTACACCGTCTTTTCTGTCAACGGTCACTCCGGGGAAATTTCCTACATGCTGTTTGGAACCGGTCAGCCGATTAAAAAGCGTTGTTTTTCCGCTGTTCTGATTTCCGACAAGTGCGAATTTCATAACTGTCCCTTCCGGAAGCGGATTGCCGTCTCCCTTTGCATGGAATCTTCCGCCTTCGCCGAATCCGGGATGTTCTGTCTGTTTATGTTCTGATTTTTTCGGCAGAGAATTTTTCTTCTCTGCCACGGGACAGACGGTAATCTGTGCGGCATCGTCAAGCCGGATGGTCAGTTCATAGCCGTGCAGACGGACTTCCATAGGGTCTCCCATAGGTGCGTATTTGACCAGTGTGATTTCTGTACCGGGGATAATTCCCATATCCAGAAAATGCTGACGGAGTGCGCCGTCGCCGCCCAGTTCCTCTACCCGGACGGTCTGGCCAATTTTGATTTCTTTTAAAGTTAACATTGGTTTTCTCCTGTTCTGATAATTTGCTGAAATCTGTCGATTTCTCACAGATTTTATTATAGCATATCTGTTAACAGAAGTCAATCAATGCACATGGAAAAGCTGTGCGGCATATACTGAATTATCTTAATTTAATATCATTTAATAAGAGAGGTGTATGCTATCATGCTGTTTTCACTGTTTGGCAGGCTGTTTTTCTGGATTCTTCATGCCGATACGCCGAATTTGTTTCCCAAGCCCCTCAAACCGGAGGAGGAACTCGCCTGTTTCGAGGAAATGGAACAAGGCAATCCGAAAGCAAGGCATAAACTGATTGAACATAATCTCCGGCTTGTGGCACATATCGTCAAGAAATACCACGGAAGCGAAGAGCAGGAAGAATTAATTTCCATCGGCACATTCGGGTTAATCAAGGCTGTCGATACGTTTGATTATCATAAAAATACTAAATTTTCTACTTATGCTTCCCGGTGCGTCGAAAATGAAATTCTGATGCATTTCCGCGCACAGAAGAAACATCTCACAGATCTGCATATGAATGAACCTGCCATGACTGACAAGGACGGAAACACGCTTACCCTGATGGATACTCTCGAAGACGGCACCAATCTGGAAGAACAAGTTGAATATTCAATTCATTCCAAGCAGTTATATGATTTTCTGGAACAATGTCTTGATGAACGGGAACTCGAAATTATGATTCATCGTTACGGATTATATAATCATATTCCGCTGACTCAGAAAGAAGTCGCGAAAAAACTGGATATTTCGCGTTCTTACGTTTCCCGGCTGGAAAAGAAAGCCCTCAAAAAACTTAAAGATAAATATGATACCACGCCCTTCAAATAAAATCAGGGAAATCCTTCCGGACTTCCCTGATTCTTAACGATAGCCATAAATGATAATATCCCGGTTATCTCTTTCAAACGGAATATGCGCTTCTTGAAGTTCCTGAATCAGTTCTTTTGTTTCGTCGAAAATTTCGAGATTCTCGACAAGCAGTCCGCCGTGATTGACGGCATAGCTCGGCGTTATCCTGACCCATTCGATTTCGTAGAATCTGTAATTTGCGAAACATTCTCCGCACCAGCACTGCGGCGAACCCGGAAGATGCCGGAACGGCTGAATATCTTCCCTGTCCGGCGAATCGGATAATAATTTATAAATATAAGGCGGCCGGAACGGCAGTTTCTCATTGACGATGTTCAGAAGCTTGTACCATTTGGTATTATTCATATAACTGGTGAGATTTCTCTCCTGAACGGTCTGGAATGCCTGTTCCCGGAGCGTATTCTTATTTTTATATTTCCCTGCCTGAATCTCTCTGTTCAGATTCCGGACACAAGACAAGACCTCTGCTTTGGAATAACAGTACACTATCGGCAGAGAAGCATCTTCTTTGGAAAGTATGACATAATACGGCTTATATCTGTAAGCCCTTACAATCAGGCAGATTCCGGACGGATATTCCACATGAAGAATATCACCAAGAACACCCTGAAATTTTCCTTTTCCGAAGTCGATTCCGGCAAAGTCCCGGAACGTGATTGCTTCTGTTTTCTTTTTCATTCCCGTTCGCACATATCCATGACGATTTCAGCGACTCTTTTCGCGGCCAGGACTTCAAATTCATCGAAAGACATTGCACCGTCGTCATCAGCTAAATCAGAAATACATCTCACGCTGACGAACGGAACCTGATTTCTCCACGCGGTCTGACCGACTGCGGCAGTTTCCATATCGACAGCATAGGGGTCATATTTTGCAATCAGATTTTTCTTGATTTCGCTGTCTGTGATGAAAGCATCTCCGGAGACTATTTTTCCGGTATGATAGACAATTTTTCTTGTATCACATACAAGTTTTGCCAGATTCTGCAAATCGGCATCGGCCTCGAATTGGGCATGATACGGCGGATAATCGGCCAGAAAATGGGCATCCAGATCATGAGAGAGCACGCTGTCAGAAATCACAATTTCGAGTACCTTGATTCCGGCCTTCATGCCGCCGGCGATGCCGGTATTGATAATCTGTCCGGCTTTGAAGACATCAATCAGGATTTGTGTGCAGACAGCGGCGTTGACCTTGCCGATTCCGCAGCAGACAGTGATTATCTTATTTGCGCCGAGCGTACTCTCGTGAAATTCGTAACCTGCCAGTTTTGTAATCACTGGATTTTTCTGCATATTCTGGATATCTTTCAATTCGGAGGGCATTGCTCCGATAATGCCAATCATTTTCATAAAAATTTAACTCCTGTCTGATTTTATAATTTCTGCATAACAGTTATCAGGATTCCAGAATCGGATACTGTGCCAGTACCTGTACGCCTTTCTGTGCCAGATTTTTAACAGCGGCATCCAGTTCGCGGGCGTTGAGAGCATTTTCTGTCAGGAAGACAGTCTCGCCCTCGTCAGTAGAGATCGTCTTTTCCTGAATCTGACCGAAAACTTCATTCAGCACATTGACATCGGCGGAACTTGTCCGGAAATAATATTTTGCTGAGAAAGAAGCAAAATTTTCGATAAAATCATTATCATGAACGTTTTCCCAGGTCTGTGACGGAATTGTATGATCCAGCTGGAGTTCTTCGATCATATCGCCGAGCACAGCACTTGCTGTCGGGAATTTTCCGGCACCCCGGCCGTAGAACATCGCTTTTCCGATGCCGTCGCCGCGTACCATGACGGCATTATACACGCCGTTGACCTGTGATAACAGATTATCTTCCTCAACAGCCATAGGCATGACAGCAGGCAGGATTTTTCCGTCATCGAGCTTCTGCACTCTTGCAATCAGTTTAATGGCATAGCCCAGCTGACCGCAGAATTTTGTATCTTTGAGTTCTACTTCGCGGATGCCTTTTGTATAGACAGATTCCGGATATACATGCTTTCCGAACGCCAGAGAGGACAGAATGCAGATTTTGCGGCAGGCATCATAGCCTTCCACATCAGCAGTAGGATCTTTTTCAGCATAGCCTTTTTCCTGTGCCAAAGCAAGCGCAGAAGCGAAATCCATATCTTCTTTAATCATCTTATTCAGGATAAAATTTGTCGTACCGTTGAGGATTCCGGCAATGGCCGAAAATTCATTTGCGGCAAGGCATTTATGCAGAGGGCGGATAATCGGGATAGCTCCGCCGACACTTGCTTCAAAGAAGAAGTTGCAGTTGTGTTCTTTTGCTTTTTTGAGTAAAATATCGCCTTTGGCAGCAACAAGTTCCTTATTGGAAGTAGCAACGCTTTTTCCGGCTTCCAGACAAGACTTGACAAAATCGAAAGCCGGGTCAATTCCGCCCATGCATTCGGCCACAACTGTGACATCCGGATCGTTCAGAATGACAGAGATATCTTTGACAAGCTTATCGGCATACGGCCGGTCGGGGAAATCGCGCAGATCCAGAATATAGCCCATTTCGACTTTTTTTCCGCACCGTTTCTGGATAATTGCCTTATTTTTCTCAAACAACTCTACTACACCTGAGCCGACCACGCCGCAGCCCAGCACTGCTAATTTTTCCATCACTAAAAAACTCCTTCTGTTGAAACTTGTTGATTTATTCTCCGGACAGGATTTTGACATCTACAACCCCATCAATCTGCAAAAGATGCTCCTGCAAAGAAACAGGAGAACACTGGCCGCTTCCCAGCCTGATTGAGAACGTCACGGCCGCCGCCCCGTCAATGGGGATATTCTGATTGACGGTCAGGATATTTGCACCAAGATCGTACAGTGCAGAAAGCACACTGGAAAGAACTCCTGCTTCGTCGCGGAGTACGGCGTGCAGATTCATAATTCTTTGTGTCAGCTTATCTTCATAAGAAAAGACACAGTCCTTATATTTATAATAAGCACTTCTAGAAATGCCGACGCGCTTACAGGCCGCTGCGGAGCTTTTTTCTTCTTTGTTAGCCAGCAGTTTTTTGACCTCCAGCACTTTGTTGATGACATCCGGCAGAACAGAGGCATCTACCACAATCAGCTGATGTTCCACGCAAAAAAGACCTCCCCATGTGTCAAATCGTCCGTGTACAAAAAACAATTGTACTTGTAACTATTACTATAGCATAATTTGCGGAATTTGTCAAGGCTTTTTCCGGATTATTTTCAGATTGTAAACCTGATATAATAAATCAGTTGACAAGCCGGATTTTTTATGCTATAATATCAGCATAATAAAATCAAAAAAGAAAGAGGTTTTTATGATGTCACAAGCTGTTATCGACGCACAGAAGGAAACTGCACCCAAACCGGCATGGAGCGCAAAAGATCTTGCTTTTACTGCCATGTTTGCGGCATTGATTGCGGTCTGCTCCTGGATTTCCATTCCGACTGCCGTACCGTTCACGCTCCAGACGTTTGCAATTTACTGCGCTCTGGAATGCCTTGGCGGCAAAAGAGGTTTTTTTGCCGTACTGGTTTATATTCTGCTGGGTGCAGTGGGCGTTCCGGTATTTGCAGGATTTTCCGGCGGACTGTCGGTTGTGCTGGGCACAACAGGCGGCTACATCATTGGTTTTCTGGCGAATGCCGCAGTTTACTGGGCTTTTGAAAAACTGCCCGGACATGAAAAATTATGGATGCGCCTGACGGCTCTGGTACTGGGCACAGTGCTGTGCTATGTATTCGGAACAGCATGGTTCATGTTTGTCTATGCCAGACAGGCAGAGGCGATTACGCTTGCTACTGCCTTAAGCTGGTGTGTGACTCCGTTTTTAGGTTCCAACGTTCTGAAGCTTGCTCTTGCTGTTGTCATTTCTGACAGAATCAAGAAATATGTCAAGTTTTGAGTTGCGGCCGCATCACGGTTTATGCACGGCATTTTTCGAGGGCAGGGGCTACAGTCCTGCCTTCATCCGGCATATGACGGCAATGATTGCATTTTTAGATTCTCATAATCCGGATATCCGGCTGGTACTGCATACAGACAGAATCTGTTCGGCCTGTCCGCATAACAAAGACGGTCTGTGCGAAAGCAGTTCCAAAGTAACCGGCTATGACAGACAGGTTCTGACACTGTGCGGACTGCAAGAAAATCAGCAGCTCTCATGGAAAAATTTTCAGGAGCTTGTTTTCCTGAATATTCTCCGCCGGGGGCTGCTTTGCACTGTCTGCCGGGACTGCCAGTGGCTGTTTCTTTGTTCTGAAAAAAACAAGAAATTCTTGACAACTCCTGCATATTATGATAAAATAGAATTATAGAGTCTATATCATTTATGTTTAAAGGGGATGAGGCCATGATTGGCATTCAGAATAATATATTAAAAAAATATATCGGAAACGAAGAAAAAATCATCATTCCGGAAGGCGTGGAAAAAATAGCATCTCTTGCATTCGGCAGACCAGACAATCAAGAAAGCCAATGCCCTGCGCTGAAAGAAGTCATCCTGCCGGAAACAATTACAGAAATCGCTCCCAAAGCTTTTTACCGCTGTGAAACTCTGGAAAAAATCAATCTGCCCGGCAGTCTGAAAAGCATCGGAGCAGAGGCATTTTCCTATTGCTATCAATTAAGAGAAATCATCATTCCGGAAAGCGTGACAGAAATCGGCCGCGAGGCGTTCTGCTGGTGTCAGCCGGAAGAATTATTTATCCCTGCGCATATCACAGACCTGAAACCGGATGATTTCGGAATATTTCAGAATATCGGCCATATGACTTACAGGAATATTGATTTTTCAGCCCGCAAATTCAAAGGCATGGACGTGCGCGACTGTGTCCGGCTGATTAATCAGCATGATATTTCTGTTCAGATTCCCTCTCCGGAAAAAGAATATATTATTTTTCAGCTTTACTGCCAGTACCCGGATGACAAAAATCTGCTCCGGTTCCTGAAAGACAAATTCACAGCAAAATTCTCCGTACTGGTAGACAGGAACAAGCCGGAACTGATTGCAAAAGTTCTGGAATCCGGCAAACTGATTACAAAAAATAATATCAGTTCCTGTCTGTATTATGCCATTCAGCACAAGAAGCCGGGAATCACGCTTCTGCTGACGGATTATAAATATCATCATTTCGGGCTGGAGGATATTCAGACTGTCGTCGGCAGGAAGTTTGCTCTGTAAAGCAGGTGACAGCTATGCGGGATTTTAATTTTGATATCAGAAACGGCATACTCCGGAAATACGGCGGATTTTTCCCGGATGTAGTCATCCCGGAACATGTGACAGGCATCGGCAGCAATGCATTTCTGAACTGCCGTCATTTAGAGAGTGTTCAGTTTCCGAAAGGCCTGACAGCTATCGGCGATTCAGCATTTTTCGGATGCAGGAATCTGGAACGGGTTCTTCTGCCGGAGGGTCTGGAAGTAATCGGTCAGGAGGCCTTCGGACAATGCACAAATCTGAAAGAAGTGCATCTTCCGGACAGTCTGCTGGAACTCAAAAACAATGCATTCAATTACTGTACAGAACTCCGGAAAATAGTCATTCCGAAAAATATTAAAAAAATCCGGAAACTTACGTTTTATTACTGCTCCGGTCTGGAAGAGCTGATTCTGCCGGAAGGACTGCTGGCAATTGAAGAACAGGCCCTATATCGATGCAGCAGTTTGAAAGAAATCCGTCTTCCGGACTCGATTGACTATGTCAATGAAGCGGCTGTAGATTATCAGAATCAGCATGAATTTATTTATAAAAACATTCGTTTTTCCAATCTGGAACAGACCGGCCTTTCCAGAACCAGACGTTATATCAATCCCTATTACTGCATTGATATCATAAAAAATCATGAATTTGACAGGGAGATATGCTCTTCTGAAAAAATGCGGATTTTAATTCAGATGCATCAGCAGAACCCGGCACTGATTCCGCTTAACAGATGGCTGAGAGGAAAAAATTTTGCCGAACTCATGAGAGGATTAATCTATTCCAATGCTGTCAGCACTGTAAAAGACAGCCTGCAAGCCGGAATTGTTCCGAAAGAACATATCGACTATCTGATTCGTTATGCTATCGAGAACGAAAAACCAGAAATTCAGGTTATGCTTGTCAATTATAAGCGTGAGAAATTCGGCTTTGAATCGATTGCAGACAAGGCAAAAGGAATGCGGCTGTAACTTATTGCAGCAGTTCTTCCGGACGGGAAATCAGTTTCTGTGCGCCGTGTGCCAGCAGAAATTCTCTGCTCCGGAATCCCCATTCCACGCTGATACACGGCATTCCTGCGTTTGCGGCTGTCTGGATATCTACATCAGAATCGCCGATATAAACCGCCTGTGCCGGAGTCATGTTTAATAATTCCAGAACAGCAAAGACAGCATCCGGGGCAGGCTTTCTCCGGATGCCTTCGCGTTCTCCGGCGACGGCATCGAACATACCCGGAAAATAATCGGCACACAGTGTCTGCACGGCATAATCCGCCTTATTTGAGACAACGGCTGTTTTAATTCCCTGTTCCCGGATTTTCTGTACTGTTTCCGGAATGCCGTCATACGGCCGGGTATGATCGGCACAGTGAACGGCATAATATTCTGTAAAATCCTGATGCACCTGCTGAATCAGCTCTTCCGACGAACCGGAGGGCACAGCGCGTTCGATCAGTTTCCGGATACCGTTTCCGACAAACTGCCGCACCTCGTCCAAACTTCGTTCCGGAAGCCGGTTTTTTTTCAGCGCACAGTTCACACTGAGAAACAAATCTTCCAGCGTATCCAGAATTGTACCATCCAGATCGAAAATCATTACTTGTGCATTCATCAAAATTCCTCCAAATCTTTTCCGGATTTCAGTGCAGGCGAAAATCCTCTGAAAGAAACTTCGCTGGTCAGCCGGCCGAGTTCTTCCATCGAGAACGGAAGATTGCCTTTCAGCCATTCCCTGTAGACTTCCAATGTTCCGGACAGGACAAAACGGCTGTACAGCTTCATGACATCTTCCGAGACGAGCACTTTTTTCCGATACATATTGCAGATGCCCGTTGTAAGAGCTTCTTTGCTTTGTTCCCAGAAAGAATCATAATAATCCATGCTGGCAATATGCCGGAAGAACTCCATATTTTCGCTGATAATCTGGTTCATGGCGGCATACAGGCTGACAGTATTGAAATTCTGGTTAAAAAAATCCTGTTTTTCCAGCAGTTCCAGCAGCCGGGCGATCAGCTGTTTGTTATAATCCCGGAGCACATCGTCAGTTGTATCATAATGCAGATAGAAAGTTTTTCTGTCGATATTGGCTTTCCGGGCAAGTTCTGTAATTGTCATCTTCATGCTTTTTTTTTCCATCAGCAGTGCAAGATAGGCCTGCTGAATGGAAGAACGGGTTTTCTGCACTCTTCTGTCCATGATATTATTACTCACTTTCTTAAGAAATGATGAATATTCATCATATTATTGCATATTGGCAATTGATTTATTCTGTCATTTATATTATAATACTCATATGGGGAAAAGTCAAGTCTTTCTGCAATATAACGCAGACTGCACCAAGGGAAAGGATGGATTTTTTATGAAACAGACTATGACCAGATCTGCACGCTGCGATATCCGGACAGAAGTGCGCAAGGCAATCTGCCGTCAGGCCAAAAAACTGGAGCAATCCGGAAGAATTGACATTACCAAAACATTCAGTCAGCACGGCGACTGTTCTGTTTTTGAACACTGTGCCAATGTAGCCTATGTCAGCTGCATGTTATTTCGTCAGATGGGCATTGAGGCCGACTGGGATGAATTAATCCGCGGTTCGCTTCTGCATGATTATTTTCTGTACGACTGGCATAACCGGAAAACCTGTCATCCTGCACATGCAGTATATCATCCTACGCTGGCACTGCATAATGCCAAAAGGGATTATCAGCTGACTGTCAAAGAAGAAGATATTATTTTACATCACATGTTTCCGCTGACGGTACTGCCGCCGAAAAGCAAAGAAGCCTGGATGGTCTGCCTGGCCGACAAGCTGTGTGCTATGACGGAAACATTCGGAAAGGTGTGGGTTAGAAAATGACACTGGAGTATTTATTTCTTAATTTCATGCTGTTCAGTTTTGCCGGGTGGGTTTTTGAGACGACAATCTGTTCCTTATGGGAGAGCGGCTGTTTTCTGAACCGCGGTTCGCTGCTGGGGCCTTACTGCCCTGTATACGGCGGCGGCGCATGTTTCGGGATACTTCTGGGACTATATATCCAGAATCCTGTCAAATTATTTTTCTTTTCGGCGGTTTTGTGCATTGCTGTTGAGTATACCGCCGCCTGTGTGCTGGAAAATTTATTCAGCATGAAACTATGGGATTATACAGGCATGGCCTTTCAGATTCAGGGCAGAATCTGTCTGCTGGGGTTCTTATTTTTCGGCACAGCCTGCACCACCATCAGCAAATTTATCGAACCTTCTGTTATGGCAATGTTCCATAAAACCAACCCAACTCTGCTGCGGCTGATTGCCGTCAGTCTTGCCGTCATTCTGGCACTGGACATTCTGCTTTCGGCACTGGCATTCCGCCGGGCGAATAAAATTCTTTACAGATTCTATATCCGCTGGCACGCTTCCCTGAACAGGGAATTCAGAAGCTTATCCTATGCGATGCAGAGATGCTGCCCGGAATGGCTTCTGGAAGATTTATCTGATATGCAGGAAGTGATTCTGGACAAAAACCGCACGCTGTGCATGAAGCAGGAACAGCAGAAAGAAAATCTGATGGAAAACTTACAGCGTTTCAAAAAATTATAAACAAATTTCGGCCGGAGATGTTTCTCCGGCCTTTTGTTTGAAAGCTATGTGAAATATATCGAAATTCTCTTGATTTTTTTGTACAAATATGCTATAATAGACTCATAGTCAAAACTTGAAACGAGGTGCTTTTTATGGATGAAGAACAATTCATGCTGGATACTGTCATGCAGATTACCCCTGCACAGCAGAAAGAACTGATCAGTGCTTTTCATGAGTTTATAGAACTGGAACATCTGTATACCTCTGCTGCGGAACTGGTCAAAACCCAGCTGAGTATTTATGATTCTGAATTCAGTGTCAAATTCAAGCGCAATCCGATTCACAGCGTCGAAAGCCGCATCAAGTCGCCGCAGAGCATTGTCGGCAAACTCCAGAAAAAAGGACTGGAACTTTCGGCCAAAGCTGCACAGAAAAATCTGATGGATATTGCCGGTGTGCGCGTTGTCTGTTATTATATTGATGATATCTATGCCATTGCCGAACTGCTGAATATGCAGAGAGAATATAAAATTGTCAAAATCAAAGATTATATCAAAAATCCCAAGCCCAGCGGCTACCGCAGTCTGCATGTGATTGTGATGGTTCCTGTCTATCTGGCAACCCAGAAAAAAGAAGTTCCGGTAGAAATCCAGATCAGAACTATTGCCATGGATTTCTGGGCAAGTCTGGAACATCAGCTGCATTATAAGACAAAATCTGTTGTTTCAGAAGCTATTAAAAAAGAACTCCAGAACTGCGCCGAAATCATTGCAGAAACAGACCTGAGAATGCAGGATATCTACGACCAGATTAACGAGCTGGAATAATATAAAGAATCTGCCGGAAATGATTATATCCCGGAAATTGTAAAATATTTCAATACTTTTTCATAAAACTATTGCAATTTCCGGCAGAATCCTGTATAATAAAAGTAATGCTTTTCAAGCAAAAAATAATTTTTCAAAAGGAGAGTTATCCCCATGTACAAAGATTTACTTGACACGATCGGCTATGTAGAAAGCGTTGACCCCGAAGTCGGCGCAGGTATGCAGAAAGAACTTGCTCGCCAGAGAAGAAATCTTGAACTCATCGCCAGCGAAAACATCGTTTCTCCGGCAGTGATGGCCGCTATGGGCAGCGTTCTGACTAACAAATATGCCGAAGGCTACCCCGGCAAACGTTATTACGGCGGCTGTGAATGCGTTGATATCGTGGAACAGATTGCCATCGACAGAGCCTGCAAGCTGTTCGGCGCAAAGTTCGCGAACGTACAGCCCCATTCCGGCGCACAGGCCAATACTGCCGTTTATGTTGCAGTTCTTCAGCCGGGCGATACTGTACTCGGCATGAGTCTGGATGACGGCGGCCATCTGACACACGGTTCCCCTGTCAATATTTCCGGCAAATATTTTAATTTCGTCTCTTACGGACTGGATGACGAAACAGAAACTATTAACTATGACACGGTTCAGAAACTCGCCGAAGAACACAAGCCGAAACTGATTGTTGCCGGAGCTTCTGCTTATCCCAGAGCAATTGATTTCAAGAGATTATCTGAAATTGCCAAATCTGTCGGCGCACTGCTGATGGTGGATATGGCACACATTGCCGGACTGGTTGCCGCAGGTGTTCATGAATCCCCTGTTCCCTATGCCGATATTACTACTACTACAACACACAAGACTCTCAGAGGCCCCCGCGGCGGACTGATTCTGACAAATGATGAAGCTCTGGCCAAGAAAATCAATTCTGCCGTATTCCCCGGCACACAGGGCGGCCCTCTGATGCATGTCATTGCCGCAAAAGCCGTATGCTTCGGCGAAGCTCTCAAGCCTGAATTCAAAGCATATCAGCAAAAAATTGTTGAAAATGCCAAGGCTTTGGCAGAAGGTCTTCTGAAACGCGGATTCAATCTTGTTTCCGGCGGCACGGACAATCATCTGATGCTGGTAGACCTCCGTCCGTTCCATATTACGGGCAAAGAACTGGAACATCGTCTGGACGAAGTCTATATCACAGTCAATAAAAATGCCATTCACAAAGACCCGGAAAAGAAATTCGTCACCAGCGGCATCAGAATCGGTACGCCGGCAGTGACAACAAGAGGCCTTGGCACGGAAGAAATGGATAAAATTGCAGAATATATCTATCTCTGTGCTGTTGATTTTGAAAACAAGGCAGATGAAATCCGCGCAGGTGTGACAGAAATCTGCAACAAGTTCCCGTTATATGAGTGATTTTGAAATTTATACGGAAAGACTGCTTGTCCGTCGGTTCACGCCGATGGACGGCAGTGATTTTGCCGAGATGCTGACCGACCCGGAAACGGTCTATTATGAACCTTATGATGTCTGACCCGTGAACAGGCTGTTGCAGAAGCTGCCATGATTGCCCATAATCCGGCGTTCTATGCTGTCGAACTGAAAGCATCCGGAAAAGTAATCGGCAAGTTGTATCTGAAAAATCAGGATTTTTTTGATTCTTACGAACTCGGCTATACATTCAACCGGAATTACTGGGGAAAAGGCTATGCTTCCGAATCAGCAAAGGCTCTGATGCAGTATGCTTTCACAGAACTTTCCGCCCGGCGGATTATCGCCGAAGCCGATATCCGGAATACCCGTTTCTGCCGTCTGCTCGAAAAATTAGGTTTCCGGCGCGAAGGCGTATTTATCCAGAGCGCGGCATTCTAGACCGCTCCGGACGGAACGCCGCTTTTCAGCGATTACTGTTTTTATGCCATGCTGAAAGAGGAATTTTTTAAGTGTTATCCTGATCACTGAAACAGGCGGACTTAGTTCGCCTTTTATTTTTAGAGGTGAATTTCTCATGAAAATCCGTGTGTTCGCCCTGGAATATGCCCTGATGCTTGTCATAGTCACTGTTTTTTCAGTCATATTTGCGCTGAAAGAACACAGCCTGTTTCCGGTATTGTTTTATTCGCCCATGATAGTATTTATGATTGTTGTCATCATCCGGGAATGGAAAAATTGTCTGATTTTCGATACTGATACAGAAGAAATTTTCCTGGAACAGCATTGGATTCCTGTTGATAATATTCTGGAAGTCCGTGAAAAGTATTATCCGAAAGGCAACATCAGACTGTTTTTTGTTCTGCCGGACAGAACAGTTATCCGGGATGTTCCAAAATTTGCCTATAATTTGAAATATCTGAAAATTTTTTTACAAGCCCATGATATTATCATTCAGGAGGAGTATTCAAAATGGCATTGAGAAAGAAAAAGAATCCGCAGGATGATTCTGAAACATTACAGGCTCTTTTGCAGTCGTGGGATATTCCGCTGCCCGAAAAAGATAAAAAATCAGATTTTCCGGAAACGACTGTCAATGACTTTCCCAAAGCCGACTTTCCGGAATTCAAATCAGAACCAGAACCGGAAAAGATTTCTCCCGAACCAGAAAAAACTCCTCTTCCGGAACCCGTTTCCGTTCCGGCTCCAAAAAAAGAACTGGATTCCGAAACAGAACGGAAATTCAAGGCCGTTTTTCAGGAGCATTCCTCCCCAAAAAAGAAACAGGAAAAAAATACTCTTCACCTGCTGACTGTGGATAATCCGGATCTGGATAAAAAATTCAAACTGGAAGCAATACAGTATATGCACGGCACGGTCAGACTGTATTCTCTGGAATTGTTTCTGCTGATTGCAGTTCTGATTATTTTTGGTTTTTCTGTGATGTATGATGCCTTTGTCTGCTTTTCGATTCTGGCCTTTGCGGCGGCGGCATTTCTGTTATGGTACGCTTCCCGATGGAAATTAACATTCGACGGCAGTACAAACCGGTTTTCTTACCAGTCGCTGACCTGCCCGGAAATTTTCTTTCATGCCTCGGAAATCGAAAGCTTTCAGTTAAAAAGCGGACTGCGTTCGCCGGAAGAACAGATTATTCTTTCCGTTTACGGACAGGAAATCCGCATCGGACTGGGATTTCCCCAGTATCTTCTCAGCGGACAGCAGGGCGATTATCTGGGCGGATATTATAACAGCCGGAAACTCCGGGAATATCTGGAATTTTATCAGTCTCTGCACGGAACTTTCAATTATTCCGGACTGCATTACAAAACTGAAAAATCAGAATCTTCCTCCAAAGAAGAACTCTTGCAGATGCTTGCAAAATATCAGAAACAGATTGAAGAAAACAAAAAGGAGTGATATTTCATGCCGTTAGCGGAACAAATCCGCCCCAGAACACTGGATGATGTTGTCGGACAAAGTCACCTGCTTGCACCCGGAAAGCCGCTGAGAAAAATCATCGAAAGCGGCCGGATTCCGAATATGATTTTCTATGGCTCTTCCGGCATCGGAAAAACAACTGTCGCCCGGATTATCGCAGAACAAACCAATATGACCCTGCATATCCTCAACGGCACACAGGCAGGCGTTTCAGATATGAAATCTGTTTTTTCCGAAGTAGGAACTTTTGCAGGTGCCAACGGAATTTTATTATATCTGGATGAAATCCAGTACCTGAACAAAAAACAGCAGCAAAGCTTATTATCTTATATCGAAAACGGCGATATTACTCTGATTGCTTCTACTACAGAAAATCCCTATTTTGCCGTGTACAATGCCGTCATCAGCCGCTGTACGGTATTTGAATTCAAGCCCGTGGAAGTCTCCGAAATGGAAAAGGCAGTCCAGCGGGCTTTCCGGAAAATCAATGACAAAAATCTTGCACTGGAAGAAGGCGTGATCTCTCATATTGCCCAGGGAAGCGGCGGCGATGTCCGCAAGGCCATGAATGCTGTCGAACTGTGCGCCCTTTCCGCAGATGATACCGGAGAAGGCTATTTTTATGTTTCGCTGGAAGATGCCCGGCTTCTGACCCAGAAAAGCAATATGAAATACGACCGCGACGGCGATTCGCATTATGATATTCTATCCGCTTTGCAGAAATCCATCCGGGGCAGTGATGAAAATGCGGCTCTGCATTATGCGGCCAGACTGATTCAGGCCGGAGATCTGATTTCTCTTACAAGAAGATTACTGGTAATCGTCTCGGAAGATATCGGCCTTGCGTATCCGGCTGCTGTGCCGATTGTCAAAGCCTGTGTGGATAATGCATTACAGCTGGGACTTCCGGAAGCACGCATTCCGATTGCAGAAGCCGTTGTTCTGCTTGCAACAGCCCCGAAATCGAACAGTGCTTATCTGGCAATGGATGCCGCGCTTGCCGATCTGGAACAGTACGGTGCACTGGATTTTCCGCGGCATTTGCAGAATCAGCATTTCGACGGCGAAGGCGCAGAAATCCAGGGTCAGCATTATTTATATCCGCATGATTATAAAAATCATTATATCAGACAGCAGTATCTGCCGGATGCAATTCAGAATCATGTATATTATCAGTTCGGCGATAACAGAACCGAACAGGCCGCGCTGGCCTACCGGAAAAAAATTCTGTCAGAATCAGAATAATTTTCCAGTTATGCATTTTTTGAACATCTGATATGCTATAATAATCTCATGATATAGATTTTATATAATTTTCAGGAGGTTATTCATCATGAATCAGAACGAAATCTTACAGAATTTGATTTCTTATCTGAAATTTCCGTACAGAATTCTGGAGCAGGATTTCACACATGAAAAAATTACGGAATTCTATCGTCAGGAATTCGCCAGAGGTAAGAAAGAAGGCTTCACGCCTGTCCTCGTCAAAATAGATGATACTCTTGCAGAGTGCCTCAGCCTTACGGAAGAAGAGCATTATCAGCCGGAACAGGCTTTGCAGAATCTTCCGGACGGCAAAGAAGTGCTGAACTGCCGCTGGCAGTCTGCCACGGAATACGGTCAGCCCGATGAGGAAGATAACGGAGAATTCGACGAAATGGCCGAAGGCATGGCCGATGTCGGACAGAATTTTTTTGTTACGCTTCATCAAAGTTCACGGAATATCATGGAACCTGCTGTTCTGTTTGAAATCCCGACTGTAAATCCGTGGGAAATTCCGGCTTATGTGCCGTTCGGCGGCTGGAATGAATGCCCCTCGCCGGAAGAAATGACGGCCGTCTGCAAATACTGGTATGAACAGTATCAGGCTGTGCCGGCAGTGATTTCTCATGATACGCTTGAAATCCTTCTGCCTTCCCCCGTTCCGGAAGAAAAAATTGAAGAATTCAGCAGAGAATATTATGCCTTCTGTCAGGATACGATTGATCAGGGCGTTCCCCTCCCCTGGCTGAAAAAAACGCTCGTCAATTCCGAAGTGTGGCAGTTCTGGTGGGATTAACCAATGAAGTGGCTCGGCGGTAAGGAAGTCCGGCCGGAAGACTTTACAGGCGAATCGCTCTGCGAAGCACTGGCTCTGGAATTATTTGAACATCCTGTTCAGGACTGGCTTTGCAGTGAAGAATTTATTCAGAATGCCGCATTTCTGATTGCATTTGATACAGAACTGGCAATGGAAGGCATATTCTGTTTTCTGGAAAATTCTTACGGACAGTATGCCGCATCTGTGATACAGGCTTTTCAGGCGATCGGCGATTTTCAGGATGCCGGAATCCTGACGGAAATCTGCCATCTTGCGCCGCCTGCCTACATGAGAACACAGTTTCTGCATTCTGTACAGCAGGAGTATGAAATTCTGAATCATGCTGATACGCTCCCTGCATCAGTCGCGGAACAGATTGAATTGCTGGAAAATCAGCTGTATCTGAATACAGATTCTGATATATGGCCCCGGCTTTATGCCTATCTGGATGAAAATTTAAAAAAACAAGGCTGATGAACCAATTCAGCCTTGTTTTTGTCTTTGGAAGAATCCAGGTTTTCAGTCCTTCTTTCCGCAGACCATTGCCCTGCGGACAAATCCGGGGAACGGTTCTTTTTCCCGTCGTTCTGCGGACACATCTTCTCCGGACAGGATAATTATAGCATATCCTGAAAAAATTGTCAAGTCCTCTGCTGATTTTTTGTGCATTTTGTAGAATCTGTTATTTTTCTCATAACAGATCTTGACAAATGCGCCGAAAAATAGTAAACTTATTATGACAATTCTTTTTTGCTGACTATGCATCAAAGAGAATCAAATTTCCCGGAAAAGAGGTGATTCTATGAAAACTGCCGAATTGCAGGAACTTCTGCTGCGCACCATGCCCCAATGGCATTACTGGATTGATAAGCCGTTCAAAACTCTGCTGGATGACAGCGTCAATCTGGGAATGTATTACTGTCTCCAGATTCTGAAAGAACACGGCGAATCACTCACTATGACAGAACTTGCCAGAATGACCCACAGCCCCAAACAGCAGATTACCAAAACAGTCGACAGGCTGACAGAATGCTGTTTTGCCGAACGCCTTCCCGATGCGAATGACCGGCGCATTGTCCGGCTGAAACTCACACAGCAGGGCCGCGATTATATCGAACATTTTTTGTCCGAAAAAGCCGGATATTATCAGAATCTGTTCGATGAAATGCCCCCCGAAGAACGCGAGGGCTTTTATCAGGCTCTGCAAACACTGCATGAATGTTTCTGCAAAATGCATCAGAGAAAATTAAATCAGACAAAATCTTAATTCAGAAAGGATGGGATATACATGCATATCCTGAAACGACTGCTTGCCTGTCTGCGTGAATACAAAATCACGACAGTTCTGACGATGATTTTCATGCTGGGTGAAGCAGTTCTGGAAACATTTCTGCCGTTCATGACTGCCAATCTGGTAAATGAAATTCAGTCACAGGCAGAAATCAACGATGTTCTGCGAACGGGCATTATCCTGACTATCATGGCATTGAGTTCCATGATGTGCGGCGGTACGGCTGGCATGACGGCATCGAAGGCCGCCACGGGGCTTTCTAAAAATCTGCGGCATGATATGTTTGAAAAAGTGCAGGCATACTCGTTCGAGAATATCGACAAATTTTCTTCCTCGTCACTGGTTACCAGAATGACGACAGATATCACAAATTTACAGATGTCTTTTATGATGATCATCCGCATGGGGCTGCGCAGTCCGCTGATGTTTATCTTTTCTACAGTCATGGCCTTCTACATGGGCGGCAAACTGGCAATGGCCTTTGTGGTTGTGATTCCTGTACTGGGAATCGGCCTGTTCCTAATCGGCAAGTATGCAATGCCCGCATTCCGGAGAGTTTTCAAGAAATATGATAAACTCAACGAATCGATTGAAGAAAATGTCCGGGCAATGCGCGTTGTCAAGGGCTTTGCCCGTGAAGAATATGAGAAAAAGAAATTCGGCGAAGCTGCTGAAGATATCCGTCAGGATTTCACCAGAGCAGAGCAGATTATCGCTATGAATACGCCTCTGATGCAGATCTGTATGTATTTCGATATGGTATTTATCCTGCTGGTCGGCTCCAGAATGGCAATTATCGACAAATCTGTCGATATCGGCCAGATTTCCGCTATGATTACTTACGGCGTACAGATTCTGATGTCCCTGATGTTTTTATCCATGATTTATGTCATGGTAACAATGTCAGCAGAATCGGCAAAGCGTATCTATGAAGTTCTGGAAGAAGAACCGACTCTGTATAATCCGGAACAGGCTCTGGAACTGGTTGCAGACGGTTCGGTAGATTTCGAGAATGTCAGTTTTAAATATTCGGCACAGGCAAAGAAATTTGCACTGGCAGATATTAATCTGCATATCCAGTCCGGGCAGACAGTGGGCATCATCGGCGGTACAGGTTCGAGCAAATCGACTTTGGTGCAGCTGATTCCCAGATTATACGATGTCACGGAAGGAAGCATCAAAGTCGGCGGCGTGGATGTGCGCAGCTATGACCTGGAAACGCTCCGCGATGCCGTGGCAATGGTACTCCAGAAAAACGTGCTGTTCTCCGGGACAATTAACGAAAATCTGAGATGGGGCAACCCGGAAGCTACTGATGAAGAAATTGAAGAAGCCTGTCATCTGGCACAGGCAGATGAATTTATTCAGAATTTCCCGGACGGCTACGAAACTCATATCGAACAGGGCGGCACTAACGTTTCCGGCGGTCAGAAACAAAGACTCTGTATTGCAAGAGCACTCCTGAAAAAGCCTAAAATCCTGATTCTGGACGACTCTACCAGTGCAGTGGATACTAAAACCGATGCCCTTATCCGGCAGGGATTCAAAGAATTCATTCCGGAAACGACAAAAATCATCATTGCCCAGAGAATCACTTCTGTACAGGATGCCGATCAGATTATCGTACTGGATAACGGTTCTGTCAGTGCAGTGGGCACACACAGAGAGCTGTTAAGATCCAGCACTATTTACCGCGAAGTATATGAACAGCAGACAAACGGAGGTGATCAGTAATGCCAAGACCTGTTTACAGCAAAAAAGCAAATAAAAACGTCTTTCCGCGCCTGATGAAGATGCTGTTTGAATTTTATCCTAAATTAGTGCCGGTTACTATTATATGCATTATCTTCTCTTCCATTGCTTCTTCTATTCCGGATATGTATATCCAGAAAGTAATTCAGATTATTATAGAAGCACTGGAAAAAGGCTGGAACTGGAACAAGGCCAGCGAACAGATTATCCCGATGATGCTGTTCCTGATTATGCTGTACCTGATTTCTACCGTGGCAATCACGCTGTATTCCCAGCTGATGGCCGTCATCACACAGGGATTCCTGAATAAAATGCGCCAGGCAATGTTCCAGAAAATGCAGAATCTTCCCGTGCGTTATTTCGATACTCACAAGCACGGCGATATCATGAGTTATTATACTAACGATATTGATGCGCTCCGTCAGCTGATTTCGCAGGGACTTCCCACGCTGCTGCGGGCCGGTACTGTCGTCATTGCAGTATTTTTCATCATGATGTATTACAGCTTCTGGATGACGCTTCTGACAATCGCCGGAGTCATTGCCATGATGCTGGTATCCAAAGGCATGGGCGGCGGCAGTGCCAGATACTTCATCCGTCAGCAGAAATCCATCGGCGATGCCGAAGGCTATATTCAGGAAATCATGAACGGCCAGAAAGTCGTAAAAGTATTTAATCATGAAGAAACATGCCAGGAAGAATTTGACGAGATTAACGAACAGCTCTGTCAGGACAGCTACAGAGCCAACGCCTATGCCAACACACTGGGGCCTATTGTCATGAATATCGGCAATATTCTCTATGTACTGGTAGCCGTAATCGGCGGCCTGCTGGTGCTGAATCATGTCAAGAATTACAGTTTTTCAGGTTCCGTTCTGGATGTCAGCATTGTGGTGGCATTCCTGAACATGACAAAACAGTTCACAGGCAATGTCAATCAGGTAGCACAGCAGATTAATTCCGTCGTCATGGCACTGGCCGGCGCAGAACGTATTTTCAACATGATGGACGAAGCTCCTGAAACTGATGAGGGATATGTCAAGCTTGTCAATGCCGAAATTTCTGAAACAGGCAAAATCCGCGAAACAAAAAAACATACAGGTCAGTGGGCATGGAAACATCCGCACAAAGCCGAAGGTACTGTTACCTATACGCCTCTGCGCGGAGATGTTCAGATGTCCAACGTCGATTTTGCTTACGAAGAAGGAAAAACAGTTCTGCATGATGTTTCTGTCTATGCCAAGCCCGGTCAGAAAATTGCCTTTGTCGGCGCAACCGGCGCAGGCAAGACGACTATCACAAATCTGATCAACCGGTTCTATGATATTGCCGACGGCAAAATCCGGTATGACGGCATTAATATCAACAAGATTCAAAAAGCCGATCTGCGCCGTTCGCTGGGTCTGGTGCTTCAGGAAACAAACCTGTTTACCGGCTCTGTCATGGATAATATCCGGTACGGCAAGCTGGATGCAACTGATGAAGAATGTATTGCTGCCGCCAAGCTGGCCGGTGCAGATGATTTTATCACCCGTCTGCCGGAAGGCTATCAGACAGAACTTTCCGGAAACGGTACCAATCTCTCTCAGGGACAGCGTCAGCTGATTGCCATTGCAAGAGCTGCTGTTGCCGATCCGCCTGTCATGATTCTGGATGAAGCAACTTCTTCCATCGATACCAGAACAGAAGCTATTGTTTCTGCCGGAATGGATCAATTAATGCACGGCCGGACCGTCTTTGTCATTGCACACAGACTTTCCACAGTAAGAAATTCTGACCTGATTATGGTACTGGATCACGGAAAAGTGATTGAAAAGGGCAGTCATGACGAACTGATCGCCCAGAAAGGCCATTATTATCAGCTGTATACCGGCGCATTCGAGCTGGAATAATCCGGAAAAGCCCCTGCTGCGGGGCTTTTTTCCTGCATAAAATGCAGATTTGCTGAATTTCGTCATAGCTTACAAGAATTATGCCTTATTTTTGTATAAACAGAGTATTGCAATCCTGTCTGTAATTATGCTATAATATAGAAAATATTTTTAAACCGGAGGCGATTTTTTTATGAATTTTTTTAAAAAATGTTTCTGTCTTCTGCTGTCAGCCTGTCTGACCGTACCTTTGGCAGAAGCATTCACACTTTCCGCAAATGCGGCGGAAACAGTCACTGTCTCTCCCCTGAGCACTTACGAGATTAACAACGGCGTGTTTGAAGGCTGGGGCACATCGCTGTGCTGGTGGGCAAACCGTGTCGGGTATTCCGATTCCCTCGCACAGCAGACGGCGGATATTTTCTACGGCAATGACGGCCTTCGGCTGAATATTGCCAGATTCAACATCGGCGGCGGCGATGACCCGTCTCATACGCATATTACAAGAACTGATTCCAATATGCCCGGATATACAGTCTGGAACGGCAGGCAGGCTTCTTATGACTGGAATGCTGATTATAATCAGCGGAACGTTCTGCTGAGAGCCATCAAAGCCTGCGGAGATGATATGATTGTCGAGATGTTCTCTAATTCTCCGCCGTATTATATGACAAATTCCGGATGCTCCAGCGGCGGCAATAATCCGAATGAAAATAATCTGAAAGAAGACTGCTATGACGATTTCGCGGAATATCTTGCCGAAGTGTGCCTGCATTATGAAACAGAATGGGGCGTGGATATTCAGAGCATCGATGCCATGAACGAACCGTATACAAATTATTGGAGTGCCAACAGTCCCAAACAGGAAGGCTGTCACTTTGATCAGGGAAATTCACAGTCTGCCGTCATCACAGAACTGAAAAAATCGCTGGATCAGAGAGGCCTTGGCGATATTATGATTTCCGGTACGGATGAAACTTCTATCGATACACAGATTTCTTCTTACCAGAAATTATCCGACGATGCCAAAAATGCGCTGTCGCGCATTGATACACATACGTATTCCGGAAGCAAGCGTTCGGAACTTAAAAATACGGCACTTGCCGCCGGAAAAAATCTCTGGATGAGTGAAGTGGACGGCGGTTCCACTGCCGGAACCAATGCCGGAGAAATGGGAGCCGCTTTATGGCTGGCCGGACGCATTACAACTGATGTCAATGACCTGAATGCTTCGGCATGGATTATGTGGCAGGTAATTGACAGTCATATTTCCAAAACCGGCTATAACGGCAATCAGGATAACGGCATGGTCAACACACAGGGCGGCTACTGGGGCGTTGCTGTGGCCGATCATGATAATAATAAAATCATCCTGACAAAAAAATATTATGCATTCGGACAATATTCCAGATATATCCGTCCCGGCATGACTATGCTGAACTCTTCCGGCTCTACCGTAGCGGCTTATGACCCGGAGAAAAAACAGCTTGTCATTGTCGCCTATAATGACAAAAGCGATGCCAAAGATATGAGTTTTGATTTATCCGGTTTTTCGGGAGTCGGCACCTCTGCACAGGTCATCCGGACGAGCAATTCCGAAAACTGGAAAACACTTGCCGATGCTGCTGTTTCCGGCGATGTGCTGAACGTTTCGCTTGCGCCGCAGTCTGTCACGACGTTTATTATCAACAATTGTTCCGGCGGTACTGTTCCGGAAAATGAAATTGCTCTGACAAATGATATGCTTTCCGGCACGGATTCGTGGAAAAATGCCGGTTCGACGAATTATTTCAAAGTCTTCGACAACCGGACAGATACGTATTTCGACGGCGTGGGAGACGGCTGGGTTCAGGTCGATCTCGGAAAAGTGTATGATATTGATGCAATCGGATACTGCCCCCGTCAGGGTTATGAATACCGTATGGCGGACAGCATGTTCCTGTTCTCGGAAGACGGCCAGAACTGGCGCACTGCTTACACAATTTCCGGAAAGCCCTCTTTTGCCATGCATTATCTGACAAGATTCAGCGGCGGAAATTCTGCAAGATATATCCGCTATGCAGTGCCGTCCGGCGCACCCGCAAATGAATATAACAAGGACAATGTCTACTGCTGCAATATTGCAGAAATCAAGCTGTACGGAGAACCAAGCATACAGACAGAATATGAAAAAATCATTCCGGCAGAAACTTCCGGTTCACATTCCTGGCACGATCAGGCTGAATATAATTATCAGAAAGTCTTTGACCAGAATTTGAATACGTATTTCGACGGCGTGGGCGAAGGCTGGGTTATGGCAGATTTCGGAAAATTATATGACCTGAAAGGAATCGGCTTCTGTCCGCGCAAAAATTACGAATACCGCATGACTGACGGTATATTTGAAGTTTCCCAGGACGGTTCCGACTGGCAGACAGTCTATACTGTACCGGATAAGCCGGATTTCTCTGTGCATATGATTAAACTGCATAACGAAACGCCTGTCCGGTATGTCCGCTACCGTGTGCCGGAAGGCAAGCCTTCTAATGCTTATAATTCCGATGATGTTTACTGCTGTAATCTGGCAGAACTGGAATTCTACGGCATTCCGGAACAGGAACCTGTTCCCGGCGATCTTGACAGTGACGGCTCTGCCGGTACGGCCGACCTGCTTCTGCTGAGACAGTTCCTGCATCACAAAGGCAGTCTGCCGGAAGGTGCTTCTGCCGATCTCAACGCGGACGGCATCGTCAATATTTATGATTTTATCATGCTGAAACGGCTTCTGCTGAATTCCTGATACAGTTAAACAGCACTGCTTTTCCGGCAGTGCTGTTTTTTATTCCGGAAACAAGTTTTTTTTACAGGGGCTTGCTTTTTTTGAAAATCTATGCTATAATAAACTAGTATCATGCGTGAATTCTATCCCGAAAGGAGATTTGTTTATGAAAAAATCAAGAAGATTTTTGTCGGCTCTTGCCGCCTGCTGTATGTCCCTGACGGCTTTCTCCTGCGCACCTGCCTCGGAAGAATCAGAACAGGAAGAAACTGTCAGCTATAAGGAAATTGCTCCCGAAACCAGAGAGGAACTCGCCAGTCTTGCCGCAAAAGACGAACGGCTGACAGGTGAACTGGAAAATAAAACAATCAAATGGCTTTCTGACTGGGATATCAATCCGGATGCCACAGGAAAAAGCACGCCTCCGGAACTGGCCATTTTTCAGGAACGCTACGGCGGTCAGGTAGAATGGTATAAATGCCTGTATGCCGAACGCTATGACATGCTGGCCAATTACATCAACGCCAACGAGGGGATTGACTTCTTCTATGCAGGCAATTTCGATGCCTTCCCCAAAGGTGCTATCCGGAGCATGTTCGTCCCCTGCGATGATTATATCGATTTTGACAGCGAGCTTTGGAAAGATGTCAAAGAAATGAACGACTCTGTCATGTGGAAAGGCAGTCATTATATGGCCGTGATTGAAATGACAGGCGATAACTGCGCTGTGCTTTATAACCGCAGTACAGTGCAGGAACTCGGTTTTGACGACCCGTATGAATTATATCAGGACGGAGAATGGGACTGGAATATTTTTGAAAAAATGCTGAAAGCCTTCTGTGATCCGGATAACCAGAAATTCGGCCTGGACGGCTGGTGGTTTGAATCCGGTCTTTCCGCGACAGTCGGCGTGCCCTATATCGGTCTGGATAACGGCAAGCTTGTCAACAATCTGGCAAACGGCAATATCGAACGGGTGCAGAATTTCATGTATACCCTGTACAATTCCAACTGCATTGCAATCGGCGTAGGCGATTTCGGCTGGAATGACCATCCGGAATATATCGGCGAAGGAAAAGAATTATTCTATCCGGCAGGATTATGGAAAATTTATTCCGAAGCAGATAAAATTGACGAGCGCACGGGCATCAATACCGGCTGGAAAGGCGTGTTCGGAGAAGATTTCATGTTTGTGCCCATGCCGAAAGATCCCGATTCGGATGAATATTACATCCCGGCCAATATGAATTCTTACTGTTTTGTGAAAGACGGTCAGAATCCGGAAGGGGTTGCCAGATTCCTGGACTGCAAGCGGCTGACTCTTCTCAATGAGGATATCAAGAAAATTGCCGACCAGCAGTTTGTGGAAGACTATCAGTGGACGGAAGAAATGATTGAAATGAAAAACGAAATGAACAGGCTGGCAATGGCTAACCCTGTCATTGATTTTAAAAACGGCATCACAACAGATCTGGAAAAAATGCTGGACGACAGCGGAACAGGCATCCGTGCTTCCGGCAAAGGCACTCCCTGGAACGAATCGCTTGCAGCAATCCAGAGTCCGGTACAGACTATGATTGATGAGGCCAATAACAGCTGATTTGCTGTATATTTTTATATTTATATCTGGGGAGTTGATTCTATGAAAACAATTTTAGTAACAGGCGGCTGCGGTATGATCGGAGATCATTTGTGTTCCGGCTTTCTGAAAAAAGGCTACGAGGTCATTGCTGTAGACCGCAAATCAAGCGGCTATAATCTGAATAAAGCACATTTTACTTTTGTGCAGGCTTCTCCTCTGGATAAGACTAACTACGAGGATGCAATGGAACGCTTTCATCCCGATGTACTGATTCACCTTGCCTGCACGGCAGACAACGACCTGGGGAATATCATCACAGAAGCCGAAATCAAAGAAAATACCCGGTGCAATGAGTTTATTTATCAGCTTGCCCTGACTTATCAGGTAAAACAGTTTATTCTTGCCAGCACAACACAGGTATATCAGATTCCCAAAACCAGAGAACCGCTTCATGAAGATGATTTTACCAAGCCGATGACAAACTATGCCAAATTAAAAAATGCTTCTGAAGAAGCTCTTGCTATGCAGATCGGCCGCGGAAAAGGCATTGTCTGCGCTATTTTCCGTCTTGCGCCTGTCTACACAAAAGAATTCTGCGCCAATCTGGAAGCAAAAATTACTGATCCCAAGGACAATTCCAAATTTATCTACAGAACGGGAGAATACGGCTTTCACATGTGCTGTGTGCATAATTTTTCTGATACGCTGCTGAATTTTGTTCTGGAAGCAGATGAAAATCCTAATCTTGCAGGAGTCTATAATATGGCTGACAAAAACCTGACAATGGCATCAGAGATTGTCAATTATATGAAAGAACATCACCGCATGGGATTTGTACTGCAAAAAAATCCGCCGAATACCAGTATTACTGCTATTAAAAATCTGATTGACAACAAAGAAATGAAGACAAATTACAGATTTCTGGATTTTACTAAAATCCTGAACAATACAACGTTTGATATCACTAAAATTGCAAAGCTTTGCTCTTTCCGGTGGGATATTCACAACACAAAATAAGAAAAAGCCTGCGGCAGATTTTTCTGCGGCAGGCTTTGTGCTGCTGTTATTTATCCGAACAGTGTTGTTTTGTCGATCATTCCGACAATGCATTTCATAATTGTAAGAGCTTCTTCCGAATCGGGCTTTCCGTTGCCGTTGAAGTCGATATTGGTCAGTCCCTGTCCGCTGAGGTTTTCTTTGCCGAGCACAGCTTTATTGACTGTGATTACATCAAGAATATTTATTTTATTATCCTGATTGGCATCGCCAGGATTTCTTTCAGGAGCTTCCGTTGCCGGAGGTTCTGTTTCTGTTACAGGAGGCTCTGTCTCTGTAGGCGGCTCTTCTGTGTAAGATACAATAATCTTGCGCATAAACGTTACGTTATTGCATGTTCCGAACAGGTATGCATCAAAATCCGTGCCTTCCTGTACGAATGTCAGGCGGCCGTCGTTATCTATCGTAACAAACTTAGGCTTGGCAGAATTCCATGTCACTGTGCCGGGAGCATCCGGATATTCCATGATGATATTTTTCGGATTTACCAGATTCAGATCTGCTTTTTCCTTGATGCTGTAATAATACCCTGCGTTGACCGTAACATGACAGGTAAGAAATTCGTTGTCAATAAATGCCTGGATATCGCATTCGCCGGGAGCATTGGCAGTTACCACACATTCTGCACTGCCGGTCATTTCTACTTCCGCGACAGATTCATCCGAAGAAAACCAGATTACTGCATCTGTTGCATTATTGACCTGGAGTGTGCTGCTCTGACCCGGATTCATGCGCAGTTCATGGCTGCTGATATCGCTGATGCCCGGTTTTTTGATTGCGCCGTTTTTAGCAGTTTCCTGTACAGTTTCGATGACATTGCTGCCTTTGTCGGCATACCAGTAAGCCGGAGAACCGTCCACACCTTCCCATACAAACTGAATGGGATACATTGCGCCGTCTTCGGGAACCTGAAAATACAGCCGCAGCATAGTCTCTTTTGCCGCTAAACTGGAAGCATCATTTTTGGAGGCACTGGCACCTGTCAGCCAGAGCAGATGCTGTTCCGGATTGCTGACAATCTGGAATGCCTGCCCTGCGGCACTGGCCGCCTCGGCTTTTTCATAAACCAAAGAAGCATCATACTGAATGCCAAACGAAGCTGCCCGAAAACCGGAACGGTTATCAGAAAGCGAAACTTCTACCATTACAATGCGGTCTTCCGGAAGAGTATCTTCCAGGCTGAGGGTCTGTATTTCTATTTTTGGCGCAGGATCTGCGGCAGCGGCCTGTGAAAGCGGCATACCGGATGCCATCATCATGACAGAAAGGCCGGCCGGTAATATTTTTTCGTAAAAAAAGCGGTTCATACTGATGTCCCCCTTAATAGAATTCTGACAATTGTTGTATTTTCCATAAAATGAGAATGAATTTATAATAACTGCTTATATTATAACATATTTTTCTCACATTTTCAATGTATTTTTTGTGAACTTTTTTTAATTTTATTATTTTTTCAGATAACTGCCGTAATTTATGATAAAACATATCATTCTGCAATGTTCATAATTTATTATTAGTTTTTTTACAGTTTTATCATAAAATGTTTTTGGATATAGGCAGTATCTGACGCAATTATATGTTATAATAAAAAGTAAAGCAAAAACAGACAGAAGGAGGCATGTCATATGCCGGAAGATACCGCAGTACAGAAAATGATTGACGTAGTGGAAGATTTTTCCTGTCCTTATCAGACTTCTGCTTATCAGGAAGCATTTCGTTCGTGGCGCAGAAAAAAACAAAACCCTTATGCGTATCGTTTTACCAAAAATCCAAAGGAAACGGCATTTTCAGAAAGTCAGGCAGTTGCCGTACTTTCTCCTGCACAGGAGGAACAGAACGTTCTGCATCGTCTGGGAAAATTAGCCGGTTATGCTATGATCTGCTATCTTGTTGCGGAAAATATACTGGATAAAGCCGCTGTTTTATTCATGCAGTTTCTGCACCTGCATATTGAATTTATTTTTTCAGGCGAAAGCCGCCTGTACGGGGATGAAAATCTTGTATTCTGGCTGGCAGCCGGCATTCAGTTTTTAAAATATCTGATTCCGGCACTGTTGTTGCAGCTGGTGCTCCGGCTTCCTGTTCAGGTTGGCGTGCCGATGAAAATGCACAAGCCGCACAAGCTGATTTTCGGCATAGCTCTGATTATGCTGCTGAGTGTAGGCATTGGCCTGTTCAGCACGCCGTTTTCGGCAGATCTGGAAAAGTACAGGCTGATCTCCGGTACTATGGGAACAGAAGGCAGCAAGGCAGTGATTTATATTCTGGTAACGATTTTTGTACTGCCCCTTGTGACAGAACTGCTGCTGCACGGCTGTCTGTTTCAGACACTGCGGCAGTTCGGGGATTTGTTTGCCATGATTGCAATGGCCGTTCTGGCAGGGATGCTGACACATAACCTGTTTGATGCCCTGCGAATCGGGCTGGTACATCTGACAATTTCTTATTATCTGATTTATACCGGAAGTTTCTGGTCGGCAGTATGTCTGCGGGTTGTACATGAAATTTATATGTTCGTACTGTTTTGTCTGGAAACGTTTGACAGTACCGGCTCTCCGGAATGGTGGGGAGTGATTCTGCTGCCCTGCGTGATTTGCGCTGCTGCCGGAATTTATCTTTTTCTGTGCAGAAAGAAAAAATCAGAACGTCCTGTACAGAATATCACTTATCTGAAACTGCACGAAAAACTGGAAGCTTTTTTCACAGCTATGCCGATGGTTGCATTTCTGATTTGCAGTGTTCTGCTTTCTATTATTACTGCCATGCTGGCATAGGAGCGTGTTTATGACTCAAAAACCGGAATTTTATATGCAATACGCCCTGCATCTGGCCGAAAAGGCGGCAAGTCTGGGAGAAGTTCCTGTCGGCGCGGTCATTGTCCGGCAAAGTACAGGAGAAATCATCGGCGAAGGCTATAATCAGAGAGAAATCCGCAAACATGCGCTTTCTCATGCCGAACTGCTTGCCATTGATTCTGCCTGCCGCCGGAGCGGCAGCTGGCGGCTGCTGGACTGTGCCATGTATGTGACATTAGAGCCTTGCATCATGTGTGCCGGAGCCTTGCTTCAGGCAAGAGTGGACGAAGTCTATTTCGGCGCATATGACCTGAAAAACGGTGCAGTTTCCTCTCTGATTCAGGCCTTTGCTCTGCCGGACCAGTACCGCATTACCGCACAGGGCGGCATTTTGCAGGAAGAATGCAGCAGAATTTTATCAGAATTTTTCCGCGAACTGAGAATTCAAAAAGCAAAAAAAGCCCCGTAAACGGGGGCTTTTTTAATTACAGCACAAGCTAAAATATATCATTCTGTACCTGATAGCCCTGTTCTGTCACAGCCTGTTTCATCTCATCCAGATGCTGCAAAGAATCTTTCAGATAAATAACTGCTGTTCCGGCTTCATGACTGGCCGTTACTTTCTCGACTTCCGGAAATGCTTCAAGGCATTTCTGAACTGTTGCCTCACAGTGCGGACACATCATGCCTTCAATCCGGAGCGTGCAAGTCTGTTTGATTTCATCTGATCTGTTCAGATTTTCCGGAAAAGCTGAAATTTCTGCCGGATGTTTTATTTTTCTGTCATGCCGTGCATCATAAATTTTCAGAAGATTCAGCCGGAGTGCATTGGTGACAACACAGAAACTGGAAAGACTCATGGCTGCCGCGCCGAACATCGGATTCAGCTCCCAGCCGAACAAGCCGATGAATGCTCCTGCCGCCAGCGGAATGCCAATCACATTATAGACAAACGCCCAGAATAAATTCTGATGAATATTCCGCAGAGCTCCCCGGCTTAATCGAATTGCCGCCGCCGCATCGGTCAGATTGCTTTTCATCAGCACTACATCTGCGGCATCCATGGCAACATCTGTTCCTGCTCCGATTGCGATGCCGATATCTGCACAGGTGAGTGCAGGGGCATCGTTAATGCCGTCCCCTATCATCATGACCTTGCCCTGCTTTTGCAGTTCCTGAATGACTTTTGCTTTTCCGTCGGGCAGAACTCCTGCAATGACATGATTCACACCTGCCTGTTTTCCGATAGCTTCGGCAGTCTGCTGATTATCTCCGGTAAGCATGACAACCTGAATTCCCATATTCTGCATCTGCCGGACGGCATCGGGAGAATCTTTTTTTATCGTATCGGCGACAGCAATCATACCTGCCAACTGCTGATTTACGGCGAAAAACAGAGGCGTTTTGCCATTCTGCGCGAGCCGGACGGCAATTTGTTCTGTTTCGGAAGAAATTTCTGTTTTTGTCCGGATGAAATTCAAATTTCCGCCGTAAAGCCGATTTCCTTCGAGAATCGCTTCCAGACCGTTTCCGGCATGAATTGTAAAATCAGTCACTTCCTGTGCCGTCAGCTGTTTTTCCTCGGCATATTGCAGAATTGCTTTTGCAAGAGGATGTTCGCTTTTCTTTTCGAGAGACACTGCCATTGCAAGAAGTTCAGCTTCGCTGACAGAAATCGGAATCATATCTGTCACTTCGGGCTGACCGCTGGTAATCGTTCCGGTTTTATCAAGAGCGGCTATCTGTATTTTACCAGTTTCTTCGAGAGAAACTGCCGTTTTGAACAGAATGCCGTTCCGTGCGCCGACACCGTTCCCGACCATAATCGAAACAGGAGTTGCAAGTCCCAGCGCACAGGGACAGCTGATCACCAGAACTGAAACGGCTCTTGTCAGAGCATAGCCGACAGTCTGTCCGGCTATGATCCAGATGATAAACGTCAGCACAGCAATACTGATTACTGCCGGAACAAAAATTCCGGAAACTTTATCCGCTATTTTGGCAATAGGTGCCTTGGTAGCCGCCGCATCACTGACCATTCTGATAATCTGAGACAGTGCCGTATCTTCGCCGACATGTGTCGCCCGGCACCGGAGAAACCCTGACTGGTTGAGAGTTCCGGCGGAAACGCTGTCGCCGATAGTTTTATCTGCCGGAATGCTTTCGCCGGTCAGAACCGATTCATTGACAGCACTTTGTCCTTCCAGAACAATGCCGTCCACGGGAATATTTTCACCCGGACGAACCAGAAAAATATCACCGGCTTTCACCTGGCCTACAGGAAGCGTTTTTTCCGTTCCGCCGGATTCTATCACAGCAGTCTGCGGAGAAAGTTTCATGAGATTTTTCAAAGCATCTGTTGTTTTGCCTTTGGAACGGGCTTCCAGCATTTTTCCGACAGTTATGAGTGTCAGTATCATGGCAGATGCTTCAAAATAGAAATTCATCATATCATTCATGACAGTTTCCTGATCGCCGTCCACAACAGCTTTTGTCATATCGAAAAGCACAAAGACACTCCACAGAAAAGAAATTCCTGAACCCATTGAGACAAGCGTATCCATATTCGGCGCACGATGTATCAGGCCTTTGAATCCGCTGATAAAAAATTTCTGATTGATTACCATAATCACTGCTGTCAGCAGAAGCTGAACCAGTCCCATTGCTACATGATTTCCATCGAACCACGCCGGAATCTTCCAGCCCCACATCATATGCCCCATAGACAGATACATCAGCGGAAGCAGAAAAATTAAAGAAGCAAGCAGTCTTTTTTTCAGTACAGGCGTTTCTCTGTCGATCAGGGAATCTTCTTCGACAGAATTATTTTTTTCGGAATTTTTCAAAGAAGCACCATAACCTGCATTTTCGACAGCATGGATAATTTCAGCAGAAGAAGCCGAACCTTCCACGCCCATGGAATTTGTCAGCAGACTGACCGAACAGGATGTGACACCTGCTACGGAAGATACTGCCTTTTCTACTCTTGCACTGCAAGCTGCACAACTCATTCCTGTAATCTGATATTGTTCCATAATTGATTATCTCCTGTTCTGTGATCTTTGCGCTTTTTGGCGGCACAACGGGAATAAACCCGTTTTCTTCTGCAAGAGAACGGGTTTTATTGTCTATATTATAGCACGGCTTTCAAAATTTGTCAAGAATTTTTTCAAAAACTCCGGAATGCCGAAACATTCCGGAGTTTTCCATGAAAAAGAGGTTAATAGAATTTTTTAAAGCAATCCAACAATTTTTTTCATAATTGTCAGAGAATCTGTTGCATCCGGCTTTCCGTCACCATTGAAATCAACATAAGGAACACGTTCATCCGGAATCGTGTCTTTTCCAAGAATTGCCTTGTTGACTGTGATAACATCCAGAATATTGGTTTTTCCGTCGCCGTTGGCATCGCCCGTCGGAACAACAGAAATCACAGGGGGCGTATCGGATTCGGCTTCTTCATAGTTGAAGTAGTTTTCTGCATCGGTATAGCTTCCCTGTCCGCCTGACCAGACCTGAACACCGTGGTCGATAGATTCCGCATATTTTTTAGCGACATCTGTAGAGCCTTTCACGATAAAGCCGTGAATCGCTCCTCTGTAGGAGGCACCTGTTGTTGTATCATCACCAATGGTATAGCTGAAGAATCCGAATGCGCCGTCGCCGATAAATTCGACTGTTTCCGGAATGAAAATATATCTCTTGTTCGGATTGGTCGCATAATGTGCGGTATCAGTTTCATCAAAGTGATAATCAATATTGTTGCCGAATGCGCCTGCGCCGACATAAGTCACGTGATTCAGGTCAACATAATTGATTCTGTTGTCATTGAATGCACTGTCACGAATCATCGTAAGAGAATCCGGCAGTTTCACCCCTGTGAATTTACAGCCGTTAAAGGCATCTTTATCAATGATTCTGATACCCTCATTCAGTTCGAGCGTTCCGGTCAGAGAGCTACAGTTCTGGAACAGACTTGCCGGAATGGTCGTAAGCGTACCCGGCAGAGGTGCGATTTTCTTCAAAGATTCGCTGTTCATGAAAGCACCCTCTCCGAGTTCTTCCAGTTGAGCAGGGAAATGTTCGATTTCTTCCAGTTCGTGGCAGTTGGAAAATGCAGGCCAATCCCACAGGGAATTGATAGTCCCCTGAATCGACTTGATAGAATCCGGCAGATACAGTGTTTTAATCGGAAGTCCGCAGAATGCACCGCTTTCGATAGTCTCCACGCCGTCTTTGAAAACAAGTTCTGTGATGTTGTTGCCGATAAAGGCATTTGAGCCGACAAACTTCGCCGCAACTGTGACAGTGCCTTCAATGGCATTATCGCCCTCTCTTGCAATATTATCATAGGTGAAGTTTCCGAAACAGCTTGAACCGATATATTCCAGAGATTCCGGTAATGTCAGATGTTTGATACCACAGCCCCAGAATGCCACTTCTCCCAGAGTTTTACAGCCTTCCGGAATGACAAGTGTTTCAATGTCTGCACCCATGTTACAGAATGCTCCGCTTCCGATTGTCTCGATGGTAGAAGGAAGCGTCAGTCCGGAAATTTTCAGCTCACGGAATGCATAGTCTCCGATAGTGGTCACGCCTTCCGGAATGACAAGCTTTCCGGCAAGCACAGTGCCGCCAAATGCACTGCTTCCAATCGTTTCCAGTCCTTCATTGAGTGTAATCTTATAAAGATAACTACAATAATAAAAAGCACCGTCACCGATTTTTTTCAGGTTCTTGCCTGTTTTCAGTGTGCTGATTTTTGTACCGCTGAAAGCATTTGTTCCAAGCGTTTCCAGAGAATCCGGAAGGACAATATCTCCTGTCAGCTGGCAGTTGTTGAATGCAGCATCTTCAATCGTCTGTAAATTTGCAGAGAAAGTGGCTGTTTTCAGTCCGGAATTGGAAAAAGCATTGTATCCGATTGTTTCTACACCGTTGCCCATTTCCAGCGTGGTAATACCGGAACTTGCAAAAGCATCATGCTGAATTTCTGTAATGTTGTCTGATAATACGACAGTCCGCAGAGCTTTTGTGTCCTGAAATGCGTGTGCGCCAATGGTACGGATGTCACTTCCGGCAAAGGTGACTTTGTTCAGTCTGTCGTTGTAAGCACACAGACTATTCGGAATGATAGTGATATTGCCGTCGAATACAATTTCTGTGATGCCGTTTCCAATGTTATCGCCAATTTTAATATCACTGTTCAGTATCAGTTTCACATTTACGTTACTGCCGTTAAAAGCCGCACCGCCGATAAATTCAAAATCATCACGAAGACTGAGTTCTCCGCTGATGCTTGTATTCTCAAACGCTGCACTGTCAATAGAAGTCAGGGCAGACGGGAAATTGACTGTTTTCAAAGCTGTGCAATTAACAAACAATCTCTCCGGAATAGCTGTCAGGGTATCTGGAAGAACTGCTTCTGTCAGAGAAGTACAACCTGCGAACGCCCAACCGCCAATTTCAGTCAATGTAGAGGGCAGTGTCACTTTTTTCAGAGCTGTTTCTCTGAATGCTGAACCCCCGATAAAGGTCAGACCTTCCGGCAGGGTGATTTCTGTCATTTTTGTACCCCAGAAAGCACCGTTTCCGATACTTTTCACACCGGACGGCATATCAAAAGAAGTCAGAGCAGTACAGCTGTCAAAAACTCTTGTGCCAATTGTAACAAGTTTGCTGTTTTCAGCAACGGAAACTGTTTTCATGCGTGTACAGCTTGCAAAAACCCATTCGCCAAGGGTTTCCAGAGAAGCCGACAGAGTCACAGATGTCAGCCGTGTACTGTTGAAAGCATTATCACTGATATAGGTGATACCTTCGGGGAGATTGACACTTTCCAGATTACTGCAACCTTCAAATGCTTCAAAGCGTATGATTTGCAGTGTATCCGGAAGTGTTACTTTCTTGATTTTGATATTATCCTTGTTTCAATCCGCACCAAAACCCTGATGATGTCAAAAATATAAGCCCTGGTGATTCTGTTATTTATAGTATAGCATATATTTTTGATGTTGTCAAGCAGATTGACTTCATGTCAGTGGGAGATACCAATTCTTTCCGCTCCCACTGCCGTTTCATTATGTCCGCCGCTTAAAGAAGCGGGGGATTCAAAATTTTGTTGAAAGCCCTCTCACCGATTTCCGTGACGGTAACGGTTTCGGTAACTTCTTCACCTGCGTCATTGGTGTAAGTATGAGCAACTTCTGCCGGAATCACGATTTCAGAGCCGTTTCCGGTATAGCCTACTACTCTGACAATATTAGTCCCGCCATTAATATCACAAATTCGATAAACAATATCATCAATAGTGAACTCCGCCTGAATATCCCCTGCATGAGCGGTCAGGCTGACGGGATTCAGCCGGAGCGTTCCGGCGTTCGGGAGAGATGCCCCTGCACAGAATACCAGCGCAAGCGAGGCAATGCCAGCAATAACGATTCTTGAATTTCTTTTCATGTAAATTCTCCTTTCTGGTAAATCAAGTTTTTATTATTATAGCATGAAATTTGTGCAAAATCAATATAATTGCTCAAATTGTCAGGTGACTTTTGGAGCAATTTACAAATTATTCATAAATTCTCTATATCCTTATGCTATAATTAAGAAAAAAGGAGTTGACATCATGGATTTCAAACATGTATCAGAACAGATTCTCTCAGAACTGCATTGCACGGCTAAGGAATTGGCAGAAGTCAGCGGACTTTCTGAAACTGTTCTGAGCCGTTACCGGAGCGGAGAACGCACTCCCCCGCCGGATGCTTTTGAAAAAATCGCAGAAGGCGCAAAACGACTCGCAGAACAGCAGAAAATTATGCTTTCACCGGAAATTTTTACCAGTCTGGAAGAGCTTTCCCACATCAGGCAAAGCGAATTTTGTACTGCAAATTTTGAAAAACTGCTTTTCACGCTGAAAATCAGCCTGAAAAAACTCGCCCCTTATGTGGGATTTGCGCCGTCCTATCTTTCCAAAATCAAAACAGGACAGCGAAGCCCTCAGCATAAAGAACAGTTTCTCAATGGCATGTGCGGCTATCTGGAGAATCTAAACCAAAAAGAATCAGAAGCTTTATGCAGTCTGCTGAAAATTTCCAGATCAGACGATTATCATCAGGCATTGAGTCTGTTTCTCTGGAATGAAAATATTCAGAATCATGACAGCACCACTCATTTTTTACAGAATCTTGATGATTTTGACCTGAATGATTATTTATCCGGAATACATTTTCAGAAGCTGGAAGTTCCCCCAACTGAAAAAATTCCTGAAATGCGTGAAAGTTACTACGGAAACGAACGCATGAGACAGGGCGAACTTGATTTTTTCAGAATCACTCTGCTTTCTGAATGTCATGAACCGATATTCATGCACAATGATCTGCCGCTTGCGGAAATGGCACAGGATATGAATTTCAACCGGAACTGGATGACAGCAATCGCCTTATGCCTGAAACGCGGACTTTCTCTGAATATCATACATCATATTGACCGCCCTATGGATGAGATGCTTCTCGGCTTACAGGCATAGATTCCCATGTATATGACAGGACTGCTTTCTTCTTACTATTTCCGGAACAACAGCACAGAAATTTACCGGCACATGAATTATGTATCCGGCGAAGCCGCTCTTACAGGGGAATGCATCACCGGCTATCACAATGACGGAGTCTATCATCTTTCGACCAATCCGGAAGAAGTTGCTTATACCAGGAAAAAAGCAGATCACCTGCTTGAAAAGGCAATCCCGCTTGTGAATTTCTATGATAAGACAAAACAACAGGAATTTGAACGTTTTCTGACTGCCATTCCGGAACAGTCAGGCGATATACTGACAGTTCATTCATCGCTGCCGTTTCATTCCATGCCGGAAGGCATGTTACAAAGCATCCTGAACCGGCACAATCTGCCGGATCATGAAAAAAACTATCTGTTCCGGCTGCATGAACAGGAAAATAACAGATTCCGGCAGGCTATGAAAAAAGATAACCTGATTGAAATCGTTCCGGAACTCACACAGGCACAGTTTACCGTAAATCCGCTCCGTGTATCGCTGATGAATGGCTTTTATGAAACACCTATTGTATATACTTATCAGGAATACTGCGAACATCTGGAAGTGCTGAGAAATTTTGAAAACCATCATCACAGGCTGATTCTGAAAGAAAGCAGACCATTCCAGAATATGAAAATCACTCTGAAAAAGAAACAGTATGCCATCTTTTCAAAAGAAAACAATCCTATGGCACATCTGGTATTATATCATCCTGCTATGGTAGCATCCATTGAAAGATATTTCTACTCACTGATCTGAGAAAAACCTGCATCTGATATTCCTATTCACATATATCTCCGGCACATCCGCCCGTATCATCCCTCCTGAACAGAATATAAAATAATCTCTTCACAAATTATATAATATTTATTTATCTTGAACAAATCATAAATGACAGAATCAGTGGAGTAAATGCATTTTTTCCACTTTATCTGCAAATTATGAGTTGAATATCATGATCAAATCATGTATAATTTATTAAATAAATGTTTCGGATTTTTATCTTATTCCTACAATGCAAGGAGGCTTTATTTTATGAAAAAATTTTTATCTGCTGTATGGGCATTGGCCGTCACAGCTGCCTGCTGTCCGGCTGTGAAAGCATTTGCGGATAACCCGATTGTACAGTCTGTTTATACATCCGACCCTGCACCAATGGTATACGGCGATACTCTCTATGTCTATACCGGGCATGATGCAGATAATTCTGACTATTATACCATGCCAGACTGGAAATGCTATTCTACGACAGATATGCAGAACTGGACAGATTATGGGACAATTCTTTCCTGTGATGACTTTGACTGGGCAGAAGAAAATTCTGCATGGGCGGCACAGTGCATCGAACGAAACGGAAAATTCTACATGTATGTCACGTTAGTGCCTTCTTCGGGCGGCGGCAGAGCAATCGGCGTGGCAGTGGCAGATTCTCCCACAGGACCTTTTAAAGATGCTCTGGGCAAACCTCTCTGCGGCCCTGACTGGGCTTTTATCGACCCGACTGTTTTTATTGATGATGACGGACAGGCATATTTATATTTCGGCAACCCGAATCCTTATTATGTTAAACTCAATGAAGATATGATTTCTTATTCGGGGGATATTGTCAAAGTACCTGTTGATAATCAGAGTTTTGGCACAAATCCGGCAGGCGACGGCACAAGCTATACAGAAGGCCCCTGGTTCTATAAAAGAGGCGATTTGTATTATTTATTATATGCTGCCAACGGCATTCCGGAAAATATTGCTTATTCTACCAGCCCCACTCCAACAGGCCCCTGGACTTACAGAGGCGTTATCATGCCGACCGAAGGCAGAAGCTTTACCAATCACTGCGGCGTTGTCGATTTTAAGGGAAAATCTTATTTTGCCTATCATAACGGCGCACTGGAGGGCGGCAGCGGTTTTGACCGTTCTGTCTGCATCGAGGAATTTTCTTATCATCCTGACGGAACTTTCCCGACTATCAGGATGAGTGAAAAAGGTCCTGCACAGATTCAGAGCCTGAATCCGTTTATTCGTCAGGAAGCGGAAACAATCTGCTGGGAATCCGGCATTGAAACAGAACCCTGTTCCGCAGGAGGCAGAAATGCTGCTAATATCATGAACGGCGATTATATCAAAGTCAGCGGTGTGGATTTTGCAGACGGCGCAGAGCAGTTCACGGCAAGTGTCGCTTCTGCCACAAACGGCGGTAAAATTGAAATTCATATTGACAGTAAAGACGGAACTTTGCTGGGCATCTGTGATGTTCCTGCAACAGACGGCTGGCAGAACTGGAAAGAAGTTTCCTGTAATATCAATTCTGTTTCCGGCGAACATGATTTATATTTTGTCTTTACCGGCGGAAGCGGATTTTTATTCAACGTTGACTGGTGGAAATTCTCCGGTGCAGGAAATACATCTCAGTCTTCAGCAGACGGTTTTTTATTCAGAAATACATTTGAAACTGGTTCTGACAGCTGGACCGGCAGAGGAGCGGCTTCTGTAGAAACTTCTTCTCAGGCAAGCTGGCAGGGCAGTCAGGCACTGTATGTTTCCGGCAGGACTGCCGCCTGGAACGGCACAGCAAAAAAATTAAATGCTTCTCAGTTTATTCCGGGCAAATCCTATAGTTTCTCTGTCAATGTTCTCTGTCCGGACTGCCGGGAAACGGATACTTTTTGCCTGAAACTCCAGTATCAGAACGCTGACGGCGAAACACAGTATGCCTCTGTTGCACAGGGAACTGCCGCTAAAAACGAATGGATTCAGCTTGCCAATACAGATTATACCATTCCGGCAGATGCTTCTGATATGTATCTTTATGTAGAAACTGTTGATTCTAAAAATAGTTTTTATATCGATGATGCCGCCGGCGCAGAGGCAGGAACCATCATCGAAGGCGCGGGAAAAGGTTCAGCAAGAACTATCATCAGGGGCGATGTCAACGGCGATGAGATGATTAATATCTATGACTGGCTTCTTGCCAAAAAAGGCCTGCTGTATGGTTTTGCCAATCGTTTCGATGAAAAATCAGCAGATGTCAATCAGGATCATACTGTCAATACAGCAGATTTGATTCTGCTTCACAAATATCTGAAAGGCTCTGTTACAGAATTTCCTCAGCCGGAACTTCCTGAAAATATATGGGATGATTATACTGAAACTGCTTCTCCGGCAATGCAGAATTTCTATTCTGATGCAATTTATCAGTTCGGCAATACTTCAAGACTATGGGATAAAATCCAGAAAGCCCAGAGCGGTCAGCAAACTACGGTTGCTTACATCGGCGGTTCGATTACAGAGGGCAATCATCTGCCGACATGCTACGCGCAGAGATCATTTGATTATTTCGCTGAAACATTCGGCACTGGCAGTAACTGCAAATTCATCAATGCCGGATTATCCGGAACTTCTTCGGCAGTCGGCCTGATGAGAGCACAAAGAGATATTCTGAATGATAATCCTGATATTATTTTTATTGAATTCTCAGTCAATGACCACCCGGAAGAAATCTATAAAAAAAGTTATGAAAGTCTTGTCCGGAAGTGCCTTTCTCAGGAGAATCAGCCTGCTGTGATTCTGATTATCAACAGAGCAAAGGGCGGCTATTCCATGCAGGAACAAATGGCGAAAATCGGCGAATATTATGACCTGCCCGTGATTAGTATGGATAACGCTCTGACCAATGCATTCAATTCCGGACTGCTGACAACTGATGATTATTATACAGATGAATATCATCCTCATGCAGACGGCTGCAAGCTGATTTCAGATAGTATTGCCTATTTCTATCGTCAGGCACTGAAATCAGAACATAAAACCAGTGCTTATACCATTCCGTCCGGCGGCGTATACGGTTCGGACTATGCATCCGGCAGTATCATTCCGCTTTCGGAACTCGAAAATTTCAATGCCGGTTCGTTCAAAGCAGATAATTCTTATCCGCGGTTTGCCTATGGATTCAATTTTGAAAAATACTCTGCTAACACGCCCATGACATTCACGACCGAAGGAAAAGGCATTTTCATCGTGTATAAATCCAATCAGAATTCCAGTCTTGGCAAGCTGAATGTCACAGTCAACGGCAAAAAATCCGAAATCGACGGAAACCGGCTCTATGCCTGGGGCGGCCCTGAGGCAGAATGCGCTTATATGCAGAATACCTCCGGAACGCTGAATGTTTCCATCAATATGCAGGATGCCGGAACAGATTTCACAATCTGGGGCATCGGCGTGATTAAATAATCCAGAAAGCGCAGAATCCCGAAAGCTGTTTTTGAACTGCTTCCGGGATTTTTTTATTGACAGATATATCATTTATTTTTCTGTTTCCGGTATTCAAGGGGCGTGATGCCGCATCTTTCTTTGAACTGTCTTGTAAAATGTTCGTAATTTCGATAGCCGCACTTTCCGGCGATGTCGTGGGCGGTCAGATTGGTAGAAGTCAGGAGCATTTTTGCATACTCTATCTTGGCATTGATGAAATCCTGTACGAATGTCACGCCGAAGGCTTTTTTATAATAATACTGAAATGATGCCGGACTCATCCGGACTTCGTGTGCCGCCCATGCGATGAATCTTGGAACATACGGTTCAGCATAGATTTTATGACGGATTGTCAGGAGCATTTCATAATCAGAATCATGAATCTGTTCGTCCGGCAGATGAAGCACATCACTGACCCGGTTGAAGATTAACCACATGTAATGCTGCATATTCTCCTGAGCATACGGCGATTTTGAAGCGTATTCATCAGCAATCGCCTTGACACACCAGCTTAGAAATTCAATCGCATCTGTCGGAATCCCCTGTGCATAGGGGATTTTTCTTTTCAGAAATTCTGTTTCTTCGTCCTGTTCAAACTGAAAATGTACCCAGTCATTCGCAAATTCATGTTTCGGAACGCATCTGTAATACTGCGGCATTCCCTGCGGATAGAGAAAGAATGCATCTTTCGGAACTGTGATTTCTTTCTGATTCAGTGTGAAAACGGCATCTGTTTTGAGAACCAGGAGCAGACAATCTCCGCTGCCGTCCGGACGGTCAATAAAAAAATCCGCATCGTGTCTGTGATTATAGCCGACATTATTAATTTTCATCATACATCACCTGATTTTTTAAAAATATCATCTATGTTATATTATATATCATTTTTTTCTTTGTCAATAATATATAATATATTTAGTTCGAAAAATAAAAATATACGCAAAATCTACTGACCGTAAATTCCGGAAGCTGTAAATAAAATTTTCACCGCAGCTGAAAGAATCCGCCGTACCCTCACAGTCAACAGTCAGAAAAGGCTGTGAGTACAAATGAAAAAGTCGGTCTGCCGCCGAAATGAGAGGATTCGGCGACAGACTGAAACACAAATCTAAACTCAATTATTATTAAAAAGGGGAATGTATTATGAAAACAAAAAACAAAAAAGCTCTTACGCTTTCTACGGTCTGCGCTATGACATTTTCATGCCTGACTTTCTTTGAACCGGCACAGGCGGAAGCCGCTTTCGAGAAAAACGCTCAGCAAACTGTTGCCGATATGGGACTTGGCTGGAATCTCGGCAACTCGCTTGACAGCTATTCCGGCACTGTGATAGGCTCTAATCTCGGCAGTACATCTTCCGAAACTGCATGGGGCAATCCTGCCACAACCAAAGCTATGATTGATATGGTGAAAAATTCCGGCGTGGAAACTGTCCGTGTTCCTGTCACATGGTATGAACATATGGACCCCGTCACTTACAAAATTGACGAAACCTGGATGAACAGAGTCGAAGAAGTCGTAAATTATGTTCTGGATGATGATATGTACTGTATTCTCAATGTGCATCACGATACAGGCGAAAACGGCTGGCTCAAGGCGAACAGTACAAACCTTGAAACAAAAGAAGCCATGTTTACAGCAATCTGGGAACAGGTCAGCGAAAACTTTGCTGATTACGGTGACAAGCTGCTGTTTGAGGGCTTTAACGAAATTCTGGATGGAAGCTCCAATCAATGGTGGAATCCCAGTACGGAAGCCTGCCCGATTTCCAACGAACTCAATCAGATTTTTGTTGATATTGTAAGAAATTCCGGCGGTAACAATGCAAAGAGAAATCTTATCTGCAATACCTACTGTGCAGGTTCAAATACGGAAATCACAAGTCAGTTTGTTCTCCCGAATGATACAGTAAGCAACAGACTGATTGTAGAAGCACACGTTTATCAGCCTTTTGAGTTCACTTATGAAGGTGCTCCGGAAGTAACAACTTGGACAAGTGCTCCACTCGATTTAGTTCTGAATAATCTCAATACCACATTTGCACAAAAGGGCGTTCTGGTTATCGTCGGCGAGTTCGGCTGTGCCGATAAAGGAAATATAGACGAAATTACTTCCTGGTCTAAGTATCTTGTAGAAACATATAATGTACCCTAGAAATTAGAC
>DFJS01000048.1 GCA_002373165.1 Ruminococcus sp. UBA3665 | reverse complement strand
TTGTGGAAGATTTCAGAACAAAGCGAAAAGCTCTGGGCTGGGATGCCGAGTAAATCACCAATTTGTCACAGCTGAGGCTGTGACAGATTTCACAGCATAAAGCATAGTATTTCACTATGCATGATAAGATATAAGAAAGTAGGTTTTATGATGAAACAGAATCGAATTTTTGCATTTTTAACTGCATTGGCACTGGGTGCTGCTCTGACTGGCTGCGGAAATACTTCCGCTTCCAATGTCAGCAGCAGTACGGACGGCAAGAAAATTATAAAAATAGCATATCTTCCGATTACTCATGCGCTTCCTGTATTTGAAGCCGCCGAAGAACTGAAAGCCTCGGATGATGCATTACAAGTGGAGCTTGTCAAATACGGTTCATGGCCGGAACTGCTGGATGCACTCAACACAGGCCGTGTGGACGGCGCATCGGTATTGATTGAACTCGCTATGAAATCCAGACAGGAGGGAATCGGCATCAAGGCAGTTGCCCTCGGCCATAAGGACGGAAATGTCATTGTCACAAACGATTCCGTGCAGAATGCCGAAGATTTAAAGGGAAAAACTTTTGCAATTCCGCACAGACAGTCATCACATAATATTCTCCTGAATGATGCACTGGCACAGGCTGGTCTGACTGTCGATGATGTGAATGTCACGGAACTTTCACCCCCGGAAATGCCTTCGGCACTGGCAAGCGGTCAGATTGACGGTTACTGCGTGGCAGAACCGTTCGGCGCAAAGGCAGTGACACTCAATGCAGGACATGTGCTGTATTCTTCCGAGGAACTGTGGCCGGATTCGCTGTGCTGCGGTCTGGTGCTGACGGATGATTTCATCGAAAACCGTTCTGAGGATGCTTCTTATTTTGTCCAGAGCTACAAGGAAGCCGGAAAAAATCTGACTCCTGCAAAGGCAAAAGAAATCGCTTTGGAATATTTACAGCAGGATGATGCTGTACTTGATCTGTCGCTGAAATGGATTCGTTATGATGATCTGGAAATTACTGCGGATACTTATCAGGTGCTGTTCGATAAGGTGAAAGAATACGGACTTTCCGACAATCCGCCGACTTATGAAGAATTTGTAAAGAATGATTTTTGAGGGGCGGTCATACATGAAAAAACTGATTTCTGTCAAGAATGTTGTCGTTTCCTTTTCTGTGCTGATTCTTCTGTGGCAGCTGCTGTTCAGTGTCAGTCACTTCAACGAAGCCTTGTTTCCCTCGCCGTTAAAGGCATTGAAAGCACTGCTCGAAATGGCAGGGGATGGGTCATTATTCCGTCATATCGGAACAAGCATGTACAGATTTGCAGCCGGTTATATCAGCTCGATTGTGACGGCCGTACTGCTGGGGCTGATACTCGGCTGGTTCTCGAAGGCCTTTCAGTATGTGAATCCTGTTGTACAGCTTCTGCGGCCGATTTCGCCGACGGCCTGGATGCCGTTCATCGTGCTGTGGTTCGGTATCGGCGATATTCCGGCCATTGTGATTATTTTTATTGCCGGATTCTTTCCTGTACTGCTGTCTACAGTAGCGGCAGTCGGCAATATTGACCCGATTTATTTCAAAGTCTCGAAAAATTTCGGCATCCGTCAGCCCGCGCTGATGTGGAAAGTCATCTTTCCGGCGGCATTTCCGCAAATCGCGAACGGCATTCATCTGGCACTTGGCACAAGCTGGATTTTTCTGGTAGCCGGTGAGATGGTCGGCACACAGTCAGGACTCGGCTATCTGATTATTGATGCAAGAAATAATCTCCGGACAGATATTCTGCTGGCGACAATTGTCGTGATCGGCATCATCGGACTGCTTCTGGATGGTCTGCTGAAAGTGCTGGAAAAACAAGTTCTCAAAGCCTGGGGAGGTGCAGAATCATGAGCTTTATCGAAGTCAAAGAAGCAAGCAAAACTTTTTTGCAGAAAGATAAACTCTTCACTGCATTTGAAAATATCACGCTGAATATTGAAAAAGGCGAATTTATCTGTCTGCTGGGGCCTTCCGGGTGCGGCAAGAGCACCCTGCTTAATGCAATGGCAGGATTTGACCTTGTCACGCAGGGAAGTATTGCCATCGACGGGCAGGAAGTGAAAGAGCCGTCTACGAAATATGTGACAATCTTCCAGAATTACGGGCTTCTGCCGTGGCGGAGCGTTCAGAAAAATGTGGAACTGGGGCTGGAACAGAAAAAGCTTTCCAAAGAAGAACGGCGCAAAATCGCCGAAAAATATATTGACCTTGTCGGGCTTTCCAATTTTAAGAAAGTACATCCCCGTCAGCTTTCCGGCGGTATGCAGCAAAGGGTGTCCATTGCAAGAGCCCTTGCCGTTGACCCGGAAATTGTATTCATGGATGAACCGTTCGGCGCACTCGATGCCATTACCCGCATGAAATTACAGGATGATATTCTTAAAATTTCCCGTGAGGAAAAAAAGACGATTATTTTTGTCACGCATGATATTGAAGAAGCCGTCTATCTGGCAGACAGAATTGTGATTCTTACGCCGAATCCGGGCAAGCTGAAATGTGTGTATGAAGTGCCGCTCGGACAGCACCGCGACCGTACCAGCGGCGATTTTCTGCAAGTACGGGACAAAATTTTCCAGCTGTTCAACATGAAGCCGGATGACGAAATTGAGTATATTATTTAATAAAATAAAAACCATCGGTATAGATAATTCCGAGGGTTTTTATGCTGTCATTGTCTGATATGGTATGTCAGCCCGGATTATGCTGGAATAAAATCAGAACCAAATTAAAGCAAAGAAGGCTGAAACATGCTGCAAAATTTAATCATCACGATACTGACTTCCAGCGGCATCATCGGAATTTTTACGCAGTTCCTGCTGAACCGGCTGAAATCTGCCGAGCAGAAACAGCAGGCTCTCGAACGAGGAGTGCAGGCACTGCTCCGCGACAGACTGATTGATCAGTATGAGAAATACAAATCTCTGGGATTCGCGCCCATCTACGCCAAGGAAAATTTTGAAAATCTTTATGAACAATATCACAGACTCGGCGCGAACGGCGTAATGGATTCGATTCATGAAGAATTTAAAAATTTTCCGTCAGGGGGTGAAATTTCTTGAAAATCTGGCT
>DFJS01000064.1 GCA_002373165.1 Ruminococcus sp. UBA3665 | reverse complement strand
GAAGAAGACGTTCCCGAAATGTATCAGTATTCCCTCACAGAATCCAATTTCTACGATGCTATTATTTCCGACCATATGGGAATCCGGAAGATTCTGCATTTTGTTCACGTCGGCATGACCGAAGACGGTCTCACGGGCTATCAGGTTGTCCGGGGGGCACTGAAAGGCTTCAATACAGGCTGGTCTAACTTCACGGGAGAGGATGACGGCTATTATAAAAATTATCCGGATGAGATTATCTCGCTTGCAAGATGGTACTATGAAGAAGGCCATTTATATGACAGTGTCTTCACCTGGACGGGCGATCAGCGTGTAGATGCCTATCGTCAGGGAAACGTCTGGGAATGGTGGGGCGATGGTCAGCCAAGTCTGGCAGAAATTCCGGAATCCTCTGCTCCCCTGCTCGGCGATGTCAGTCTTGACGGCACAATTTCCGTTGCAGATGCCGTTCTGATGCAGAAATATTTGTTAACAACGGAAACTTTTTCGCAGGAACAGTATGCCGTATCTGACCTCACACAGGACGGAATTACTAATATTTTCGATCTTCTTGCCCTCAAAAAAGAACTGCTCCGTTAAAAATAGTTGAAATTTCTTTCAAAATCTGATATACTAGTAATATCATCATCAAGAAAGGATTTATCACTATGAACCGAAATGAAATCAAAGAACAGGATAAATGGGATCTCACTCCTGTTTTTCCGGATGCTGCCGCCTGGGAAGAAGCATTCCGCAATGCCGAAGCCGCACTCAAAAAATTTCCGGCTCTGGAAGAGACAATGCTGCAATCGGCCGAAACGCTCTGGCAGACGGTAAAAACTATTATTGAATCCGGCGAAGAAGTCACCCGTGTTTACACTTACGCACATCTGCGTTATTCTGAAGATACCAGAAATCCGGATGCTAAAAAATTCATGGGACAGGCACAGAATCTTATTACAGCCTATTCCGAAGCGACTGCTTTCTTCGATACGGCTCTGCTGGAACTCGACCCCGCACAGCTGGAAACATTTCTGAATCAGCACGACGGCCTGAAAGAATATGAAATCCTGCTCCGGAATGCCTATCGCTACAAGCCGCATACGCTCTCCAAACAGGAAGAAAAACTGCTGGCGGCCTTCCAGAAAGAACGCGAAACCGCTTCTGACACGTATGAGACTCTCACATCTGCCGATCTGAAATTCGGAAACATCCTGAACGAAGAAGGCGAAGAAACAGAACTTACAGATACAAATTATACTGTCTTTCTGCGTTCGCCCAACAGACTGGTCAGAAAACTGGCGTTCAAAAAATTATATGCCGCTTATGCCTCACATCAGAACACATTTGCCTCACTGTATGCCGGTCAGCTGGAAACGGAAAAAGTCATCGCCAAAGTACGGCATTTCGATTCTGCTTTGCAGATGTCGCTGTTTTCCGATCATGTTACCCCGGAAATCTATACTGTCATGATTGACAATATTTCCGGTCATCTGGATGTGCTGTTCCGGTATTACGCATTAAAGAAAAAAGTCCTTGGCCTGAAAGAAATGCATATCTATGATATCTATCTGCCGATGCTTCCGGACTTTCAGAAAAAATACAGCTATGAAGAAGCCGTTGAAGAAGTGCTTCATGCTGTACAGATTTTCGGCGATGAATATGTTTCCATCCTGAAACAGGGCTATGCGGACAGATGGGTTGACGTATGGCCGAATGAAGGCAAAGTCGGCGGCGCATTCTCCGGCGGCTGTGCCACGACAAATCCGTATATTCTGCTGAATTTCCAGCAAACCGAAGAAGATGTTTCCACACTGGCGCACGAATCCGGCCATTCCATGCACAGCTGGTTCACCAGAAAGAACAATCCTCTGCAATATGCCGATTATACAATCTTTGTCGCCGAAGTGCCCTCTACCGTCAATGAACTGGTGCTGGCCTATTACCGTCTGGAACACTCTAAAAGCCGTGAGGAAAAGCTTGCAATTCTCAATCATCTTCTGGAACTGTACAAAGGCACCATCTTCCGGCAGATGATGTTCGCCGAATTTGAAAAAATTACGCATGAACTCTCCGAACAGGGCGAAGTTCTCACAGCAGAACTGCTCTGTGAAAAATATTACGCACTGAATCAGAAATATTTCGGCGATACTGTCATCCTGGACAAGGAAATTGCAATGGAATGGATGCGTGTTCCGCATTTCTATTATCACTTCTATGTTTATAAATATGCAGTCGGCCTGACAGCGGCCAGTCATATCGTCAGAAGAATCCGGAATCACGAACCCGGCGCACTGGAAGATTATTTCGCTTTTCTGAAACTCGGCACTAAGAAAAATCCTGTTGATTCTTTGAAAGTCGCCGGAGTGGATATGACAAAACCGGAAGTGTTTGACAGTGCTGTCGAAATGTTCCGTGAAATTCTGGATGAATTTGAAACACTCTGGAATCAGGCATCATAAAAAAACATCACAGCAGAGCATGTTCCCTGCTGTGATATTTTTTATGATTCGGGACAATGATAGGCATAATTGCCCAGACGGTTTTCAAACTCGCCGACGGGCAAAGGCCTGTCAAACAGAAAGCCCTGCGCCAGATTGCAGCAGTTGGCAAGCAGAAGATCCACCTGTTCTTTTGTTTCCACGCCTTCGGCGATGCATTCCAGACCCATTTCCTGCGCCATCGCGATAACATGCCGGAACACGGCCTCTTTCATAGATTTATCCGTATCATCGGCATTAGGAAGAAAACTCTTATCGACTTTCAGCACATTCCATGGAATTTCTTTAATCAGATTCAGAGAAGAATAACCAATGCCGAAATCATCCACAGAAGTTGAAATCCCCTGCTTCTGAAGTCCGGCTACCACACGTTTCAGGTCTTTGAATTCTACATCTGTAGTAGTTTCCGTCAATTCTATTTCGATATACTGATGGGGCACCTGATTTTCGTCCACAATTTTGAGAATATGTTCCAGCAGGTCCATATCTGTCATATGTCTGCGCGAAAGATTGACTGATATGCGGACAACACTGCGGCCTTCATCCAGCCAGCGGCGGATATCGCGGCACACGTGCTCCAGCATGTAGAAATCCAGTGTACAGATTTCCATGCCCTGCTCCAGTACGGGGATAAATTCCCCCGGCGGAATCAGACGGCCGTCATGCTGCCAGCGGCATAATGCCTCTGCGCCGGCAATCCGGAAACCGTCCAGCGAAATTTTCGGCTGATAATATACTAAAAATTCTTCATTCCGGATTGCTTCCGGAAACATGTTTTCAATGCGGACGTTTCTTTTTTTATATTCCAGCATCTGGTCATTGAAGACGACAATATCCTGACTGCTCTGATATCTGGCCGTATAGCTTGCCAGACTGGTTTTATCCAGAATATCGGATGAATTCCGGATTTTTATATCTTTCAGATAGCAAACGCCGGCAGTTGCCGTGACAAGCACTCTGTCCCGGCCGGATGAATCATAACAAATGCCTGTGCCTTCCAGAATCCGGATAACCGAGGGCATTTTTTCTTTTTTCAGGAGAATTGCAAAATTATCTCCTCCCACCCGGAAGATAATTTCATCCTGTTCGTCCAGCAGTTCTTTGATTCTGTGTACATAACGCTTCATGACCAGCGTACCCTTGTCCCGGCCGATCTGCTGGTTAATGACAGAAAAATGCTTGAAATTGAAAAATACTGATGCATAGCCCGAAAAATCTTTTCCGGATTTGACAAGCTCTGCAATATACTGATCAAAATACCGCATGTTGGGAATATCCAGATCACGGTCATGACAAAGCAGTTTCTGAGTTACCTGCATCAGTTTGACTCTTGCATTGAATGAAAAAAGCGTATTCAGAAGAAGTCCGGTTTTCTGCCGGATTTCATCTGTCCAGGAATTTTCCGTTTCCGGAAGGGCTTCATACTCGATTTCGGCCATATTAGGGGCAGAAAAGCGTTTTCTGACAGATTCCCCCGGAAAAGCAGAATCTGCCTGATAAAACACAACCGATTCCTGTACATCAGGAATATCGGCAGTATTCAGATAGCGGAGCGTGATTTTGCCGATATGCAGCACCTGACACAGTTCGCGGACAGCATCCCGCACTGCATCGGCATTCTGTGTTTCAATCTGTTCCATAGAAATCAGGAATGATTCCAATGCATGGATATATTCAGTCTGATTAATCATAATAAAATTCCCCCCTGCATGTATGCGCAGTGCAATCTCTATACAGCGGCTGCGCTGTGATGTATTTTCTTGATTTCGTACATTCTGGTATCGCCTTCATGGATAAACCTGTCGATATCTTCAAGATTGCCTGTTGTTTCGGCAATGCCGATACTGATTGTAATTGTCAGGCCTTCGTTTGCGAACGTTTCCCGGATAGTTTCCTCCAGACGGCCGCACTGCTTTGTGACGAATTCTTTGTTATTGCCGTCCATGACAAGAGCGAATTCATCGCCGCCGAGTCTTGCAGCCGTTGTTTCCGGGAACAGCGACTGAATTATACGTGCTGTTTTGATTAATACTTCGTCGCCTTTGGCGTGGCCGAAATTGTCATTGACGGCTTTAAAATGATCCAGATCCATATAAAGCAGTGTCATCGGGCGGCTGGCATTCTGTGTCAGAAACTGATAAAAATATCTTCTGTTATATAAATTCGTCAGCATATCCGTATTGGCGGCTTCTATGATAGAGCGTTCATAAGCGCGCTGATAAGTAATATCCTGCATAGTGAGGAAGTAACCGGAAACATGATCGAAGAAATCACGGATTTCCTGTTCCCGGACGATGAAATATTTTGTCTCGCCGCCGCATACCAGTCTGCATTCTTGTATTTTGAAATGCTTTTTGGCATCTTCCGCGCCGCTGCTGACAGGAATCAAAGTTTTCTGTTTCCATGACGGATAATCAAAACTTTCTGCCTGTTCGGCGGAAATTCCGGAAATTTCCTCAAACGCGCGGTTCATCCGGATGACTTTCCAGTCTGCGGAAAAAATAATCATAGGAAACGGCAGATTTTCTACCAGAATCGAGAGTTCTATTCCCAGATTGCTGAAATTAGTGACATCGTGCCCGATGCCGACTGTGCCGAATACATTGCCGTACATGTCATAGACGGGAGTTTTATAAGTCGTGAACTGTTTCATGCCGTCGCGTGTTTTGACAGGTTCGTCGCAGATATAAGTTTTTCCTGTACGGATAGCGATTTCTTCGGATTCTGCACAGGCAAATTCTCCGCCGCCCTCTGCCGGACGGGGTACATCCCAGATATCAAAATGATCTTTTCCGTGAATCTGCTTTTTCGGCTTGTGGACAATTTCAGTAAACATATCATTAACCAGCATATGAATGCCATCGGCGCGTTTATACCACAGCATATCCGGCAGACTGTTAATCGTTGTCAGCAGAGTATCTTTCCAGAAACGGGCATCGAATTCATTTTTCAGATTTTTAATTAAAATCCGGAAACGTTTTTTCACAACTTCCGGATTTTCCCCGGCCGGCCAGATTGCATCCAGATGGTTGAGACAGCGGCAGGCATCTGCCGCATGACCGCAGTAGACAATATGCAGATTTTTTCTGTGCAGGTCGGCTGCCGAGCGCAGAAGAGATACTTTATCTGTAATAAAAACAGCTGTCACCTTTTCCGGAATCTGACTTTTCTTTTCCGGAAACGGCAGAAATTCCGCCGCAGTCTGTTCCGGAAGAACTGTTTCTTTTACGGCTTTTTCGACAGCTTCGTCATATAATCCAAAAAAAATCTTCAAATTGAAAGTAATCATAAGATGTCCTCATTTCTTACATTTGATTAAAAATACAGTAACTTTAAATTTAATTATACCATAATATCCATGTACGAATCAACTGATTTTTTTTAAATTTATATGAATATCCGGATAAAAAGCGAAAAACTCCGGAACTGCATCCGGAGCTTCGCATAAAATCAATTCTTATTTTTTGGAAAGCAGTTTTGTTTTCCATTCATAAACAGTTTTGCCTTTCCATTCTTTTTGAATTTTATCGGGAAGAACGAGAGTCATTCCGGCTTGGGTGCTGCATTGAATTGTTTTTCCGCCCAGCAGATTGCGGAGTTCGGTTTCTGTCAGCTTATGATCGAATACTTGGCCGAGTTTCATGCCGCACTCTCCGGGGCAATAAAACATGCCGTCAGAAGATTTTTGCAGGGATTTGCGGCATTTCGGGCAGCGCATTCCGGGAAGTTTTTGCTTAGGCGGAGCATGATTGACCACAACGGGTTTCTGAACTGCTGTTCTGGGAAGAACGGGTTTTACCGGGACAGCTTTTTTTTCTTCTGCCGGTTTTTCTGTCTGGAAATATTTTTCTGTATAATCCACAGGATTTTTCGTATGTTTTTCCTTGAAGAAATCTGCACACTGTTTCATTTCCTCATCGGACAATTCTGACAGACGGCTGTCGGCCTGTTGTTTGCGGAAGAATTCCAGCAGCCGATCCGCTGTCATAAGCTGTCTGCTGATTTCGGCCGGAGCCTTTTCGTCATGCACTTTCATATACGGATTGGTAAACACCACAACGGAACGAAGGCGTTTTTTCATATCCGGCTTCAGCAGGGCGACCAATTCCATATGGCGGCGGTTCTGTTCGACGGGGTCATCAATCAGCATCTGAGAGTTGTCTTTTTTCAGAATCGAAAACCGGCCTTTGGCATTCACATATACATGATTGGAATAATTTTTGCATTCTATGACAAAAATCAATTTTCTGGCAATGACGAGAAAATCAATCTGTGAATGAAGCCCGCCTTCTTTCAGATATAAATCATGCAGGATATACATTGGCATATGGCTGTTTTTCAGGACAGTCAGCACCTGTTTTTCGCCGATGTCTCCGCTTTTCACCTGATAGATTTCCTGTTCGATTTTTTCTTTTGTCTCTTTCGGAAGTTTCTGATTCAGCAGAGCATTTAATTTTTCCAGCTGTAAAGATCTTTTCTGTTTATGCAGAACAGGGCTGTTCAGTTCATTTTTTTTAAAAATATTGAAAATACTCATACCTGTGCCTTTCTATGTATCCTGCTGCCGGAAGCATATCCGGCAGAGTGTTTATTTTTTGTCTTTATAATACAGCATACAATGACAATAACCTTCAAACTCCGGATCGGCAATCTGTTCCCGGAATTCTTTGCACATGCATTTATTTTCCGGGGTGCGTTCCATGCGGCAGGGACAGTACCCGCCTGTCTGTTTAAGACCTTCGCGGATCAGATTTACCATTTTTTCATCTTCGTTCAGTCTTACCATGTTCAGGATACTCCATGTTTCCGGAAGATTTCTTTAATCTGCTGGGCGTTGTGCAGGCCTGTGATACGTTCGACAGCTTCGCCGTTCTGGAACAGAATCATAGTAGGAATTGCAGAAATGCCGTACCGGAACACCAGGTCGCGGCAGTCATCCGCGTTCACTTTACCGATCTGCAAGGCAGGATTTTCCTCATCCAGCTGATGCAGAATTTCGCCCTGCATCATGCAGGGGCCGCACCAGGATGCCCA
>DFJS01000083.1 GCA_002373165.1 Ruminococcus sp. UBA3665 | reverse complement strand
ATATTTTTATCAGAAATATTATAAATTCAGAAAGGATTTGTTTTGTTATGAATGAAGTGCTGGAAATCATCAAAAAAAGAAGAAGCTGCCGGAATTTCAAATCCGATATGCTTCCGGATGACATCATCCGCCAGATCTGCGAGGCCGGAACATATGCCCCCACAGGCATGAACCGTCAGTCGCCGGTTATCATCGCCGTAAAAGATCAGGCACTCCGGGATAAGCTCTCTGCTATGAATGCGGAAATCATGGGCAAAGAAAATTTTGATCCGTTCTATCATGCGCCTGTTATTCTGATTGTTCTGGCAGACAAAAATGTTCCGACTCATGTCTATGACGGCGCACTTGTCATGCAGAATCTCATGCTTGCCGCTGAAAGTCTGGATATTGCCAGCATCTGGATTCACAGAGCAAAAGAAGAATTCGATTCTGAAGAAGGAAAAGCTATTCTGAAAGAACTCGGCATTGAAGGCGATTATGAAGGCATCGGCCATTGTGCCATCGGCTATGCGGCCGCGGAGGCCAATGCTGCGCCGCCCAGAAAAGAAAATTATATTTATTATAAATAAAAATCAGGCCGGAGTGCAGTACTCCGGCCATTTTTTATTTTATCTGAAAAAGCGTTCGTTTCAGAAGAAGCAGGTCATAGATATTGACAATGCCGTCCCCGTTGATATCAGCTGTTTCGGCCTGTTCCTGCGTAAAAGAAGATTTCTTGAGAAGATATTTCTGAAATAAAATCACATCCTGCAAATCGATTTCCCAGTTCCGGAATACATCTCCCTTGACGGCGGCATCTTCCGAAACGCATTGCAGAACAAATTCCTGACTTGACGAGCGCAGAGCCTTTCCGTAAGATGACCATGCATTTTTCCAGAGACTTCCGTCGAAAATATCCAGACAGCTGGTATTATCCAGCATGAACAGACAGGACTGATCGGGATTCTGTACAAGATGGAATTTCTGCGCCTCACTGCCCAGCCGGACGGAATTTTTCTCGTCAGAAGTATCCTGTACAATCGTCAGGAATTCTCCTGAGGGAAGTTCCAGCGCATAACTGCCGGATTTCCGGAAAAGATGCCATTGCTGGGGCGTTTCTGACTGAATGACATTTCCGTCCGCATCGCTGGAAAGATAATAGCCGCTGTTCCTGTTTTTGATCTCATACAAACCGGGTACAGGCAGATATTCCTCATCGGACTGATATACATACTGCTGCGGATAGATATTTCGATAAACATTCAGCGATTCCTGCGGATATCCCCAGAAATTGAACAGTGCCTGATTATCATAGCCCGAACCGCCGGCTTCTGTGACAGAACTGTCATATTCAGCCGCCCAGGAAGTCGCCCAGCCGGAGCCGTGTTTCTGCCAGCGGTCTTTCTGGTCTGTCCAGGAAGCGTTATAATCGCCGATCCAGGCAGGCTCCCAGTAAAATGCGCCGATTCCTTTGCTTCCGACATCTGCCACGGCCTGAAATACATCTGTGAAACATGCGGTCTGTCCTTCGACGGAAATTTCATACCGGAATACGGAAGAAGCATCCTGTTCCGAAACGACATTGACGAATTTGTCGCCGTCCTCGGAAGTATAGGGATAAGCAGTCTCCGCCACCATGACGTATTTATCATACGTATCAGCAATCTGTTTCAGCACAGAGGTCAGATTCTGCGTTGTGCCGTGCCAGTACGGATAATAAGACGTTGCAAAAACATCATAATTCACCTGACATTCATCGAGGGTCTTGGCATACCAGGGATATTTCCCGGAAGACGGGTCAGCGAAATGCACAGCTTTCAGGACAGCAGAATCGAAATCTGATACGGCATTGCATCCGGCAGTCATCAGCTTGCAGACAGCATACATATCAGATTCGCCGCACATTGCGCCGTTTGTCTCGTTGCCGATCTGCACCATGCCGATATCCGCTCCGGCATCGCGGATAGTTTGCAGGCTTTCGAGCGTATAATAATAAATAGCCGAACCTTTTTCATCCGTGGAATAATTCTGCCATGCCTTGGGGACTCTTTGTTTTTCGGGGTCAGCCCAGAAATCAGAATAATGAAAATCGACCAGCAGTTTCATGCCGTACTTTGCGGCACGTCTGCCGATTTCGGCCGCGGTTTTCACATCATTATGGCCGCCGCCGTAGCTGTTGCCTTTTTCGTCAGAAGGCTGATTCCAGACACGCACACGGATATAATTCACGCCGTGATCGGCCAGAATTTTGAAAATATCTTCTTCTGCATAATCAGTATCATTATGGAATTTCACGCCGGATTCTTCCAGCGAAATCACAGAAGAGACATCCGCGCCGCGGATAGGTTCGCCGCCGTTGATGCTTCTGTCGAAATCCTGAAATAATACTGTTTTCTGTGTTTCTGCGGAAACGGGCAGCATCGGCACGGAAGAAAGCAGAAGCAGTCCGGCCATGAAAGCATATAATTTTTTCATGATAACATCTCCTTAGATTTTCCAGTTTTCCGGCAGTTTTTTCACCAGTTTGTGAAATGCCGGAATTGCATCATATTTGTCTATCAGAATAATTTCTTTGCTTGTATTATTAATTTCAATTCCATGAATGACTTCTTTTGCATAATCCCGATTGAGTGTGGCATGATTTTCCAGATCACAGTGAACAATCATGACAGAATCGATTTCTTTCTCAGGAATAATCTGTTCGGCAAGATCGGCAATTTCCTCGGCGAGTGTGGGATATTTGACAAGATGGAATTCCTGAATCTGATATTCTTCACCTTTCCGGATAATTCCATAGAGCACGGGATATTTAGTATCCCATTGACTGCCGGACAGCGCAAACGCATTGATTCTGATTTTATAATCCTGTACCGCTTCGGTAAGCCATTCCAGATTATATTCTTCTGACGGAAAAAAAGCAAGAAACTGTTCCGGCGTAAACGTCTGTTCCGGATAAGGATGAAACACATCGCCTCTTTTATGAGACTCAAATTTTTGCCAGCGTTCAAAGCTATTCTGTTCCCGTTCGGGAGTAAACTCTTCCAGTGCGGCTTCCAGACTCCAGAGTTCACGGCCGGAATAGGATTTTCCTTCCCATTCGGCAGGAATATTATGTTTCATACAAAACCAGATGGCAGAATGAAGCTGGTCTGGCCGGATATGAATTTCAATCGGTTCTTTGATATTGTCATAAATCCATTTCCAGCCCTCCGGCCAGAGACTGAAATCGACGATATACCGGATGACACCGGGAGCTTTCCGGCCGTCAAACTCGACCATATCGCCGTTGATTTCGATTGTTTCAGGCGGCGTATCTGTGTTGAAATCTTTCTGAAAATTAGCGGCATCATGGCAGACCATCAGCACCATTTTCAGGCCTTTTGCCAGAACTGTAATCGGCGTGACCTCTTCTTGTCCGAATTCGCAGTTTTTTCCCCGGACTCCGAAATTCCCCTCGCGGGTATAGCCGCCGAACAGATCATGCAGAGCTTTAAGAGAATAATCATCCCAGAAAAGGTCTTTTTTATAGAAATCTTCACTTGTATCATAGAGATATTCAAATTTTCCGTCAATCTCCTGCCAGCTCATCATATAGCTGCAATGCAGATCATAGAGATCTTCCCATTCCCAGTGCATTATAATTTTCATCATGACATTTCACACCCCTGAATTGAATTTGTAATTATTATACAATAGAATCCGGCATTTGTCAAGAAAAAATCCGGCCGACTGGCCGGAAATCTATTTTTTTTGAATCAGAGGATCTTCAAATTCCCGGAGAGCCTCGCTGATTTTGCCGCGGGCGTTCAGGAAGGCCGTCACTACAATGGGGTCGAAATGGGTATCTTTTTCTTTTTCTATGATAGCATAGGCTTCGTCAATGGTCATGGAGCCTTTATAGCATCTTTGCGACACAATGGCATCGAACACATCAGCGACGGCCATAATCCGGGCACTCAGAGGAATATCCTGTTTGGAAATGCCCTGCGGATAGCCTTTTCCGTTCCACCATTCATGATGTCCGTAGGCCATTTCTACTGCGATATCCAGATAGCTGAAATGCCCCAGTGATTTTTCAGCATTCAGCAGAAGTTTCCGGCCTTCTGTGGTATGGCTTTTCATGATTTCGTATTCTTCATCTGTGAGTTTTCCCTGTTTTTTCAGAATCGAATCCGGCACATGAATTTTCCCGATATCATGAAGCGGCGCGGCCACTACCATATCTTTGATATACTGATGATTCAGAATGCTTTGATACCAGCCTTCTTCGAGCAGTTCTTCGGCGATGATTTCCACATATCTGGCAGTTCTGCGGATATGGCCGCCTGTGCTTTCGTCGCGGTTTTCGACAATATCGGCCATTGTAACGATGATATTATGCTGCATATGCAGCAGATCTCTCTGCATATGGGCATTTTTATTGCCTACCAGAATTAAAATAATTACAGTCAGCGTGACAGCAAAGCCGATGATACTCATCATAATGCTTTCCAGCAGGGCAATCTGCCGGAAATTATCTGTATTGATATTATAATAAGAATACACTGCCGCAACAAAACCATACATCAGAATGCCGATGACATCCAGCAGCACCCGTTCCCATGTTTCCAGTTTTCGGTAATGCATTTCTTTGCGGAAATTTTTCCGCCAGTCTTTTCCGGAGACAACAAAAAAGATCAGAAATGCACCAATTACGAAATACAGCCCGATGGAATAAATTTGTTCTGCGTTTTCGCTCAGGTGCAGAATCGTGACCGGAAGCGTTTCCAAAGGCATCAGCAGTCCGTAGCAGATACCGGCAATCGGCACAAACCGGAGCATATGGAAATATTTTTTTCTTTTGCCGGGAGCGGTCAGCCAGCAATAGACAGCCATGGAAATTCCGATCAGAATCGACCCCGGTATTGTACCGCCCAGCAGACAGGCGGTTATTATCAGCGCATAGGCTGCAAGAATAAATAAAAACTGCGGACTGATCAGCTGATGTTCCTTTTTTTTCATCGGCGGAATCAGGAAAATATATCTGGATATCATCATCATTGCGATAAAATCCAGCGTTAATTTGGCACATTCATAAATATGTGTCTGCATGGCATCACATCCGTAATCTTGATAAAATAATTTACAATAAGTTTATTATAGCATATTGTTTTCAAAATTGCAAGAGAAAATTCACATTTTATTCATAATATAAAATTTTCTGACAAGCTATTGCATTTTCTTGTAAAATATAGTATAATAAAACCATGCATTTACAAACTTCACGGAGCTGATGCGTTATCCTTACGAAACTTTTAAGCCGCCGCACCTGTGCGCAGTGCCGGCAGTGCTGTATCTTTGACAGTTACGATATCTGGAATACGCCTGTACTTGTGCCGGAAATCCGGCAGAAAATTCAGGCCGTTCTGCCCGATGCGGAATTTGTCTCTGCCGGAACAGAGTCGTATTTATTCCGGATTGTGCCACGCCCGGATCAGGATTTTTTCCCCTGTCCCATGCTGAATCCGGATTCCGGCTGTCTGCTGGGTGAGGACAAGCCTTTTGACTGTCAGATTTTCCCGTTCCGTATGATGCAGATTCAAAATCAGACAGTGATTGCCGTATCGCCGCTCTGTGATGCTGTGATGCAGTATTCTATGAAAGCTCTGCTGGAATTTGTCAAATCAGAACTGGCAGAGACTTTATTTGCCTATGCCGACCGGCATCCGGATGTGGTTCATGTCTATGACCCGTTTTATCCGGTACTGCTGTGGAAACCACAGAAATTTTTATAATTCAGGAGGAATATCAATCATGTCAAATCAGAGCTACGAAAGCCCGTTCTGCACCCGTTACGCAAGCAAGGAGATGCAGTATTTATTCTCGGCCGATAAAAAATTCACAACCTGGCGCAGACTGTGGGTTGCTCTTGCCCGTGCCGAAATGAAGCTTGGCCTGAATGTCACACAGGAACAGGTGGACGAACTGGAAGCCAATATCGAAAATATTGATTATGAAATGGCCGCAAAAGAAGAAAAAGAAGTCCGCCATGATGTAATGGCACATGTGCATACTTATGCCGCTGCCTGCCCGAAAGCTGAGGGCATTATTCATCTTGGTGCAACTTCCTGCTATGTCGGCGATAATACAGATATCATCATCATGAGAGATGCACTTCAGGTTGTCAAAAGAAAGCTGATTAAAGTCATTTCTCAGCTGGCAAAATTCGCCGATAAATACAAGTCTCTCCCCTGCCTGGCTTATACGCATTTGCAGCCTGCACAGCTGACGACCATCGGCAAAAGAGCCACGCTTTGGTGCAATGAATTATTAATGGATTTAGAAGATCTGGATTTCAGAATCCAGTCTCTGAAATTACTCGGCTCCAAAGGCACAACCGGCACACAGGCTTCTTTTATGGAACTGTTCCACGGCGATACGGATAAAGTCAAGAAATTAGAAGCTCTGATTGCCGAAGAAATGGGCTTTGATGCCGTTGTTCCCGTTTCCGGACAGACTTATTCCAGAAAAGTAGATTATCAGGTATGCTCCGTTCTTGCCGGAATTGCCCAGTCTGCAAGCAAATTTTCGAACGATATCCGCCTGATGCAGAGCTTCAAGGAAATGGAAGAGCCTTTCGAGAAAAGTCAGATTGGTTCTTCTGCCATGGCCTATAAAAGAAATCCCATGCGCGATGAAAGAATCACTTCTCTGGCAAGATATGTCATGTGTGATGTGCTGAACCCTGCCTTCACTGCCGGCACACAGTGGTTTGAAAGAACGCTGGATGATTCTGCCAATAAGAGAATCGCTGTTGCAGAGGCATTTCTCGGCGTGGATGCCATTCTGAATATCATGCTCAATGTGACTGACCCTGAAAACGGCCTGGTAGTCTATGAAAAAATCATCACACGGCGCGTTATGGCAGAACTCCCGTTCATGGCAACTGAAAATATCATGATGGATGCCGTACAGAAAGGCGGAAACCGTCAGACACTGCATGAAAAAATCCGCCGTCTTTCTATGGAAGCCGGAAAACGTGTCAAGCAGGAAGGTCTTGATAATAACCTCTGCGAACTGATTCTTGCCGACCCGGCCTTCATGATCACAAAAGAAGAAATGGATGCCATCATGAAGCCGGAAAACTTCATCGGCAGATGCCCTCAGCAGGTAGAGGAATTTATTGCAAACTGCGTTCAGCCCGTTCTCGATGCCAACGGCGTTTCTGACGATAAAGCCGAAATTAATGTTTAAATTATTCGACATTGTCCGTGTCATCAATGAGAATTACAGCAGCATCGGCGTTCACAGGGGTGACACGGGAACGGTTCTTGAAATCTATGACGACAAATGCTGTGAAGTCGAATTTTCTGACAAAAACGGCATGACTTACGTATTACAGACATTCTGCATGAAAGATTTGGAGTTGAAAAAACACGATGAAACAAATTAAAAATTTTTCTGTCAGTCATGGTATTCCGGCGGCATGAAACAGCATCAGCAGAATCTGAGTTACCGGGTGGCCCTTGGCGGAATTGTTTCGGCATTCTGCCTGATCAGCATGTTCCTGACCGGAGTGTTTCCGCTGTTATATCTGGTTCTTCCCATGATTGCCGGCGTACTGTTATTGATTGTCGTAATGGAAGTGGGCATAGAATGGGCCTGGGTGACATATATTGCCGTAGGTCTGCTGTCGCTGTTTGTGACGTATGACAAAGAAGCCGCCCTGATTTTTATCCTGTTTTTCGGCTGTTATCCGCTTGTGCGGTATTATCTGAACAGACTCCCGGCAAAGCCGCTCCGGACAGCCATCAAGCTTCTGCTGTTTAATGCCAGCATGATATTATATTTTTATCTGAACACATATCTGTTCGGAATGCAGGACCTGCTGGAAGAGCTTCAGGAATACGGCCGCCATGCCGGAAAAATCATGCTTTTGCTGCTGAATCCTTTTTTTGTCATGTATGATATTTCGCTGGATGGTCTGTGCGAAATGTATACCAAAATTCTCAAGCCCAGAATTCTTGGAAAAAAATAATGCTTTCGCAGACTCCCTTTTAAGAATTGCGCTGCTAAGATAAATCGGAATTTACAGTATAGAT
>DFJS01000082.1 GCA_002373165.1 Ruminococcus sp. UBA3665 | reverse complement strand
CATATCCCGCGGCGGCCAGCAGGACAGTCAGACACGACAGCACCAGCTGTTTTTTGCCGATAATCAAAGAAAATTTCTGCATACTCATTCATCCTTTCAGTTGGCATCTAATTTTGTGACATAGATCTGTGAGAGTTTCAGTCCGCAGGCAACGGAAACGGTCTGGTAGACGATTTCCTGAACCGTCCCTGCGCCGCCGCCCTCGCAGGCGACGACGACTCCGGTGACGGCCGGAAGCGATACAGATTCCACAAGGGCTTCTTTCTGACTGCCGCCGACTGTGACATAACGGCTGTCGGCATCCTGTGCATAATGATAGGCCTCGCTTCCCCGGAGTGTTACCAGCACTTCCGCCCGGCCGACTCCGTCAATCCGGCTGAGCATTTCCGAAAGCTGGGTCTGCAATGCCTGCCTGTACGCTTCCGGATCGGCGGAAACATCCGCCTGTTCCGGAATTTCAGAATTTTGTTCTGTTTCTTCCAGACAGGAAGAAAGCAGAATGCAGGTCATCCCGATCAGACCCAGGATTACCAGAATATGCACCAGCACATCTTTTTTCAGGCTGGCCTTATACTTATTCCAGATTCTGCGAAACATCGACAGCAACCCCCTCTCCTAGCACTTCATGCAGGAGCTGTTCTGCCTCCTGCGGCTGATCACAGCACACCCGGATATCAGTAATAGATATGCAGCCGGCGGAATCGATATGCAGATTCACCTGAATTTCCCGGCAGAAAATTTGTTTTTCGGCAAGCAGAGTTTCCAGCGTTTCCCGGACAGTCTGTTCCGTAAGATGCAGTACCGTCCTGTCCGCCTGTTCCTGCTGACTGACTCCCGGAGCTGACGGAATCCGGAAGTCCCGGAAGGGCATTGCCAGACTGATGACAAACAGCAGCGAAAGCAGAAATTTCACCTGTTTTTTCAGCGCATTGTCCGGGCAGATCATCAGGCAGACAGAAACAGCGGTACTCAGCAGACAGACCGACAGCACAGAACTTCTGAACGAATCCAGCATGATTTCCTCCTGATTCAGCGGCTGACCGAGGCCAGCAGTCCCGTACTGACAATGAACATGACTCCGAAACTCACAGAAACGGAAAATCCGACGGATAAAATACATTCCAGATTCCGGAACAGTCTGGTAAGCCGTTCCAACGCGAAAATTTCCGAAACTGCCGCGGCAGTTCCCAGTATGACCTGATAGAAAAACAAATCCAGTATCACAGGAAGCAGCAATGCCAGCACGGCCAATACGCCGATCATTCCGGCGGCAGATTTCAGCACGCCCATACTCCCCAGTACAGCCGCATAGGCATCTGAAACAGCTCCGCCGATGAACGGCACCAGTCCGGCGATGGCATACCGTGCGGCTTTTGTTCCGGCGCGGTCGGCCGAAACAGCAACAACACTCTGCACGGATAAAAATCCCAGAAACAAGGCCATCAGAAAGCCCAGAATCCAGACAGTCACTTTCCGGACGAGCATCAGCAGTCCCGAAAAAGAAAGCTCTGTATTCACGGCATCGGTCAGACTCATGGCCAGTCCCATCGTGAGCATGGGAAACAGCACTTTCACAGCGATTTCCAGAGCCGTATTGCACAGAATCAGCACAGCTCCCTGATAGCCTGCCGAAGCCGTCAGATTTCCGCACACGGCCAGAATTCCTCCGAAGATGCCGGAGAATGTCACCATGAAATCAGCAGAAGCTTCCAGTACCTGGGAAGATTGCAGAAATACATCCGTCATTGGCCGGACGGCCGTCCCGGCGGCGCACAATACTGCAAGAACATCACAGATCTGTGCCGTTTTCTGCTGTTTCAGGCTTCCGGAGACGGCCGCCAGCAGAATCACCCCTGTCAGCAGACCGAGCATCTGCAATGGCGCGTGAATTCTCTGCCAGCCGAGTTCCAGAATCTTCCCGAAAAAATCAGAAAACTGCAAATCCGTCAGCGATTCCGTACCGGAAAGCCCTTCCAGCCCGGCGAGTTCCAATAATGCCGTAATTGTATCATCATAAACATATTCCTGATTTGTCATACCTGCATCATCTCCAGAACCGTTTCGGCAAGTGTCAGAAACAGAGGCAGTGCCAGCAGAGTCAGCAGAATTCTGCCGCAGAGTTCGGCGGCCGAAGCAATTGCAGTTTCGCCGCAGTCCCGGCAGAGGTCTCCGGCAAGCTGTGTCAGCCAGGAAATGCCGACTGCCTTGCATAAAATCTGAAAATATTCCTGTTCCAGGCGGCTCTGCAAATAGATATTTTCTGCCGTTTGCAGAATGCGTTCGGCCTGCGGCAGAACCGTCATCAGCACGGCCGCACAGACGGCGATTCCGGCCAGTATGCCGAACGCTTTGTGATACTGTTTCAGCAGCATCACCAGCACACAGCATATCATACAGAATACCAGTATTTCCGTCTTCACAGTCCGAACACCGCCTTGACTGTCTCGAATAATTCGCTGATCTGCTGTACAATCAGCATCAGCACGACGATCAGCCCGGCCAGAACTGTCATCATAGCCTGTTCTTCGCGGTCGGATTTTTTCAGCACCAGACTGAGTACAGAAACAATAATTCCGATTCCGGCAATTTTAAAAATCAGATCAATTTCCATAAGCACTGCCCCCCGTGATTTGTATTACCAGAACAGAACCGCCAGCATTGCGCCGCCCAGACAGCCCAGCGACTGACACAGCCGGCTTTTTCCGGCGCATTCGGCCTGATGCTGTTCCAGAGCCGTGCGCATCTGTTCCCGGCAGAGGGTCAGCACGGCCAGCTGACCGGAAGTATCAGATTTTCCCAGTTCCGTTCCCAGCTGTCTGAGAATCTCCCGTGCCTGTGCCGGGAGCTGACTTTCCTGCAAAGCGAAATTCCAGCGCAGTTCCGGCGCAAGACCCGGATTCTGATTCAGATTCCGGATAAAATCCCATCCGGCATAGACAGAATTCTGATTCAGCACGGCGAACAGTTCCGGAAGTGTCAGATGCTGATATCGAATATATGTCATGCAGTCTTCCAGAAACAGCATCAGTTTCCGGAAGACGGCCGTCTGTTTCCGGAGCCGGAACGAGGCACAGAAGCCCAGTCCGGCACAGCACAGAAAAAGCAGAAGAATGCCGGAATGCTTCATGCCAGCCTCCGGATGATTTGCAGACTGCCGTTTTGCAGAAATGCCGCATACTGAAAAATACCGGCTTCTAGCAAAGGCCGGAGCACGGGGCGTTTCCGGATTTCGTCCGGACTTCCGGCATGGCAGGCAGCGGCCAGCTTCACGCCGCATCCGGCGGCCTGCAATACAGCCTGTACATCTTCCGGCGTGCCGATTTCGTCACAGAGTATATATTCCGGATTCATCACGCGCAGAGCAGTCAGAATTCCGGCCGCACGGGGGTAGCCGTCAAAGACATCTGTCATTCTGCCGACATCATGCGCCGGAACGCCCCGGCAGACTGCCGCAAGTTCGCCGCGTTCGTCAATCAGGGCAGTTCTGTGCTCTTTCCCGGCCAGACGGCACAAATCCCGGAGCCAGGTAGTTTTGCCGCTTCCGACTGTTCCGGCAATCAGAAGACTGCCGGAAGTCTGATGCCAGAGCGTTTCGGCAATGCCGGGGCGTTCTCCGGCGATTCTGAAATTCAGGCCGCTGATGTATTTCAGGCTTTTAATCTGATTTTCCTCCCGGACAGCACTGCCGCAGATGCCTACCCGGCAGCCGCCCCGGATAGTCAGATAGCCTTCGGCAAGCTCCTGTTCATAGCTGTAGACAGAATAACTGCATATTGCCTGAAAGCTTCTGGCGATGTCTTCAAACCGGATGACGGCATTCTGACATTCTTCCCTGCCCTGCTTCACAATGCCGAACGGTTTCTGATTCCGTAAGCGGATTTCCTGAATCTGTTCCAGTTCCTGTTCCGGCATAGCGGCAAGCACAGTCCGCACCTGCGGCGGAAGATAATCCTGAATTTCTTTGAGTGTTTCCAGAGTACGCATCACAACAGCCCGTCCTTTTTTTGAATTTCTTGCTATATTCTATGCAGGAGCTTTCTCCGGTATGACAGAAAAAGACCTGCCGGAGCAGGTCATTTTTCAGAGATTTTCAGGAGAGTGTTTCCAAGCTTTTGACTGTGCCCATAAAGATCGGCAGACTGGTATCCAGATCGACAATCATGTAGACGAACGGCCGGTTCAGTTCGACAGTTCTGGTTTCTTCGGGTTCAAGTGTGTCCCCACACTCCATTTCGACCATTGTCACAGCCGCAGCGCGTGTGCCTTCTTCCGTGACTTCGATATGTGTCTTGTGAAGCACATTGCCGATATAACTGTCCAGAGAACTCATTCTGGAGAAGTCCGCCAGTTCTCCGTCAAAGGCTGACGGCATACCCATCTGACCGAGTGCGGAATTCAGCTGAATGTCATAATCATAGCTGAACTTCGGCAGACCTGTATGAGTCTTGATAGACACGGGTTCAGAGAGCGTTTTATGCAGTGTTTCGGCAGTCATGCCGGAAATGTAGTCATCCAGAGAAAGGCCTTCTTCGGGGAGCAGTGCCGCGAATGCATAGCGGCCGCCCCAGTAAGGCTTCATGAAGCCCGCTGCATGTTCTTCTTCCAGATACTGCCATTCTGTAGAATACATCATATCAGCGGTCTGGACTGTACCATCCCAGGCAGTGAAAGCTTTTTCATGAACATCAAAATTTGTCAGATACGGTGATGCCCATTTTGCATCGAACGTCACGGCATTAATCAGGAACATCAAAGCAGCATCACTCATAGGAGCTTCTTTGACCAGCTGGGGAATCATGCCGTCTGTATGATGATTTACCCATGTATTGATATCTCTTGCAGTGGAAATATCAAACGGAGCTTTGAACACATCGGCAGCATAATAATCAGCATTGGTTTTAAGAAATTCCGGCGATACATAGAAATTTTCAGCATCCCGGTACCAGATGGAATTTGCTGTCAGAAGCTTGCAGTCTGCCAGATCAGGCTGATTTGTTCTCTGCGTGTACAGATACTGATTCAGATCATCCAGTGCAATGCCTCCGAACGTCTGTTCCATTTCGGTGCGGGTCTGACCGTCTGCGCCGTTGGCAGTCATGGCGAGTGCCTGCATCACGGAATAGGGCGAAATCAGAAGATTTGTTTTTTGTTCCTGAGCCGCAGTCTTCTGGAACAGCTCCAGATAGAACCCCGTCTGTGCGATGATAAAATCATCATCCAGAGCTTTGGCCGAAACAGTTTCTGCTTTTACAGATTCGCTGAGATTGACCGCACTCTGATAGAGTATTTTTTCTTCTGTCTCGACAATGCCGACAATCTGTTTCAGAATCGTCAGAGAATCGGTTGCATCGACAAGCTTATCCTGATTGATATCCGCGGCCAGATTCTGGATATCCGTCAGCAGATCTTTTCCCAGAATGGCTCTGTTAAGAGCAATCACATCCAGAATATTCACTTTGTTATCCAGATTGACATCTCCGGCAAGAATATCTGTCTGCACAGTACCTTCCGATTCGGTTGTTTCTTCTTCGGCGAATGCGGACAGTGAAAGACTCATCTGCATACTGATCAGAAGGGCGGTAATTCCGGCAAAAATTCTTGTTTTTTTCATATAAATCACCTCTTGAAATTATTTTATTACTGCATTCCGACGATCTGTTTCAGAATCATCAGAGAATCGGTTGCATCCACAAGCTTATCCTGATTGATATCCGCGGCCAGATTCTGGATTTCTGTCAATGTTTCCTTTCCCAGAACGGCTCTGTTGAGCAGAATCACATCCAGAATATTCACATGATTATCCAGATTGACATCTCCGGCGAATATCGTGAGTTCTGATGAACATACTTCTGTAGTTTCGGGAATGGCAGGCTCTATGGCAGGTTCCGTCACGGAAACGAGAAATTCATAGTAACAGCCCTCCGGAAGCGTGAGACTCTCACAGAACGGCCGGATTTCTTCCTGCAAGATATCCTCATCCGAACAGCTGACGATAATTCTTCCGGGTGTTTCGGAATCCAGAAACGCTTCAGTCGTATTGAGTGTTTCCAGATAATTTTTTTCTTCAAAAAAAGCCTGAATCTGTTTGAAAAGCTCCTGAATCTGATAATTCTGTTCTGTGGAAAGATACAGGCTGTCGCTGAATGCTGTATACTCCCGGCAGTAGGAATAAATCGGCAGCAGTTCTTCTTCTGACTGCGTGAGAATATAGAATTTATATTCGCCGTTTGTTTCCGTGCGGAGTTCGACAGTCGCATGATACTGATTTTCAGAAATAAAATTCTGAATCTGGACAAGAACTTCTTCCGGATTGTCGGAAAGTCCGGCAAGGATCTCTGTAGAAAGTTCCTGTTTCGGAACGGTTCTGTCGAACATAAATTCACAATGTTCGGTCAGTCCTCTTGTCAGGCAGTATTTGAGGACGGTCTGGAATTCTTCCTCTGCTTCGGGAGAATCTTCTTTTTTCAGGATGCGCAGATAGCGTGTGCCGTCTTCGTGACAGCAGATCTGATACGTCACCCGGCTGAACGAATCCGTGAAATATCTTCTGAGAATATCCGCTGTGACATCCACTGCCGATACTGCCCAGTCTTCCGTGCCCAGACTGATAGTATATTCCGAAAAGAATCCCTGATCATAGCAATAATCCAGAATTTCCTGTTTCTGAATATCAGACTGCGGAGTATTCTGGAGCAGAATCACGAACCCGTTTCCGGAAGAGGACGGCACGACATCCACATAATGAAAATCCTGTTCGGCCATAAAATCGTGAATTTTCTGCAAATCCCCGTCAGGATTTCCGGCGAAGACAGTCATCTGGATGCCGGCCTGTACAGCAAGCAGAACGGCCGTCAGGCCTGCGATGAATTTTGTTTTTTTCATGCAAATCACCTCTTGAAATTTTATTGCAGAATACCAGAATCTTCCAGAAGCATCTGATATTCTTCTTCACTCAGCATACTGTTGCGGAAGAGATAATACACATTCTCTTCCTTGAAGCGCACGGCCGCCAGCGAACCGTAAGGGGTATTCTGCACCAGATAGGCATCACCCATATCGAGAACCTGCTGACTTGTGCCATCCGGATAGCGGATTGTGAGATTCACTGTATCGAACCATTCGCCCACGGCTTTTTCCGGGAGCTGATAGCCCGTCAGCAGAAAGGGAACTTCTTCATATTCCGAAACCGGAGAAACGGGTATTTCAGGCATTTCCGGCGAAGCAGAGCCTGCCGCATACAGTTTCAGAATCACTCTGCTGAGGACGGGGGCGGAATTTTCTGTCTCCGGAACTGTTTCTGTCTCGGTGGGTTCGGGGATTGTTTCCGGAATCGTTTCTGTCATGACCGGTTCGGGAACTGTTTCCGGAATTGTTTCTGTCATGACTGGTTCGGGAACTGTCTCCGGAATTGTTTCTGTCATGACTGGTTCGGGAACTGCTTCCGGAATTAGTTCTGTCTCGACGGGTTCAGGAACTGTTTCCGGAATAGTTTCTGTTATGACTGGTTCAGGAACTATTTCCGGAATTAGTTCTGTCATGACTGGTTCAGGAACTGTTTCCGGGATTAATTCTGTCATGACTGGTTCGGGAACTGTCTCCGGAATTGATTCTGTCATGATAAGTTCCGGGATTGTTTCCGGAACAGTCTCTGTCATGACTGGTTCAGAAACTGTTTCCGGAATTGTTTCTGTTTCCGGAACGGAAGTTTCGGGCAGTGCCGGAAGTTTCGGCAGTTCCTGCCTGTCTTCCCAGAACTGTGTCCCCAGCACTACCGCAAAGCAGAAGCTCGCGGCTGCCGGCACGCAGCGGACGGCAATGCGCTTCCGGCGGAGCTGTCTGCGGAAATGCTCGGCACGGGCAGCAAAAACCGCCTCGGCCATTTGTTCATAAGTTTTCATCGCTAACGCCTTCCTTTTCAAGTTCGGATTTCAGAGCTTTCCGGGCATTATACAGAAGATTTTCCGTCTGTTTGCGGGTTTTGCGCATCATGCCGGCGATTTCCTGATTGCTGAACTCTTCAAAATAGGCAAGAATAATCACCTGCTGATAGTCCGGCTTTAATTTCCGGATGGCTTTGTGCACGGCAATTTTTCGTTCTTCCCGGAGATATTCCTGTTCCAGATCATGCAGATCGGCCAGTTCGGCGATTTCGTCCAGCGGAAGCGGATTTTTTTGTTTTCGCAGGCAGTCGATCGCCACATTCCGGCCGATGGTATACAGCCAGGTCTTAAAAGAAGAGTTTCCTCTGAATTTCGGCTTTTTAATGGCAAGACGGATAAAAGTCTCCTGTACGCAGTCCTCGGCGAGTGTGAGATTTTCTGTAAAACTGTTGAGATACAGCATCAGGCCGTCTTTATATTCGCGAATCAGATCGACCATGCCGGAGTCATCTCCATTCAGAAAACGGCGGTAGCTACCTGCGCCATGATCCATAACCGGACTCCTTTCTGAGCTTTTCACTTATTAGACGAGGCAGGCGCAGAAAAACACTAAGTTTTTTTTGAAAAAATTTTTCCCGGCAGGTAAGCCGGGAAAAGTTTCAGAGAATCAGCATGGCATCGCCGAAGGAAAAGAACCGGTATTTCTGTTCGACAGCGGTTTTGTAGGCATTCATCGTACGGTCATAGCCCAGAAAGGCCGAAACAAGCATAATCAGAGTCGATTCCGGCAGATGAAAGTTAGTAATCAGGCCGTCGATGACCTGAAATTCATAGCCCGGATAGATGAAAATATCCGTATCGCCTTCGCAGGCGGTCAGACCGCCGGGGCATCGCCGGGCGGCGGATTCGAGAGTCCGGCAGGTGGTTGTGCCGACGGAAATTACCCGTCCGCCGTTTTGTTTTGTCTGCCGGATGAGGTCTGCTGTTTCCTGCGGTAACATAAAATGTTCGGAATGCATATGATGTTTCAGAATATCCTGTTCTTTGACGGGGCGGAACGTTCCCAGTCCTACATGAAGCGTGACATATGCCAGATTCACGCCCTGATTTTGCAGATCGGCAAGCATTTCTTTTGTAAAATGCAGTCCGGCGGTAGGAGCGGCCGCAGACCCCAGCTCTCTGGAATAGACAGTCTGATAGCGTTCTTTGTCTTCCAGCTTTTCTGTGATATACGGCGGCAGCGGCATCTGACCGACTTCTTCCAGAGCTGTATAAAAACTCCCGTCGCATTCAAATTTGGCAATCCGGTTGCCGTCGTCTTTGACTTCCAGAATTTCGGCAGATAATCTGCCGCCGCCAAAGCGGAACTTTGCGCCGGGCTTACATTTTTTGCCCGGACGGCAGATAATTTCCCATTGTTTTTCGCCGGTCTGCTTCAAAAGCAGAAATTCGACAAAACTGCCTGTTGTTTCTTTTTCGCCGTACAGTCTGGCCGGGAGCACTCTGGAATCGTTCATTACCAGCAAATCGCCGGGTCTGACTAATTTTCCCAGATCGTAAAAATGCAGATGCTGCAAATCTCCTGTTTCCCTGCCGACAGCCATCAGCCGGGAGCTGCTTCTTGGTTCGGCCGGATGCTGTGCAATCAGCTCTTCCGGAAGATCATAATAAAAATCAGACGTTTGCATACTTAAAATTTCCTTTCCTGATAAAAAATTTTTCAATTTGCTATTGACAAATCTGTCAATTCATGCTATGATTAAATAAGAAGACAGAGGCGCGGCTACGATCAGTACCTGTTCCGGAGAAAGTTCGGTTCTGTGACGGACAGCAAAAGGCAATGCCGCCGAAGAGGCAGAATTTCTTCCTGAACAGGTTCTGCTTCTGGTATCCGGCCGAACAGGTCTGGTACTGTCATCATGTGATGGAGAGCTGTCGGGCATACTCTGCCTGTTTCTATTATAACACATGATGAACCGGTTTTCAAGAGGAATCCCGGTTTTTTGTTTTCTGAAAAATTTATTTTTCCAAAGGAGTTATGTGATGATGAAACAGTACAAAGTCGGAATCTTAGGTGCAACAGGCATGGTAGGACAGCGGTTTGCCACACTGCTGGCCAATCATCCGTGGTTCAATGTAACCGTTCTGGCGGCATCCCCCAGAAGTGCAGGCAAGACTTATGAAGAAGCTGCCGGCGCAAAGTGGGCAATGGATGAACCCATTCCGGAAAATCTGAAAAACATGATTGTCAAAGACCTCAATGCCGATATGGAAGAAATTGTCTCCCAGGTAGATTTTGTCTTCTGCGCTGTGGATATGAAAAAAGATGAGATCAAGGCTCTGGAAGAACGCTATGCCAAGGCAGAATGCCCGGTCATCTCCAACAATTCCGCACACAGATTTACGCCGGATGTTCCCATGATTGTGCCGGAACTCAACCCGGAGCATGTGGAAATTATCGAATCCCAGAGAAAGCGTCTGGGCACCAAGCGCGGCTTTATTGCCGTCAAGTCCAACTGCTCGATTCAGAGCTATGTGCCGGCACTGCATCCGCTGAGAAAGTTCGGGCTGAAAAACGTGCTGGCCTGCACTTACCAGGCAATCTCCGGCGCAGGAAAAACGTTTGAAACATGGCCGGAAATGGTAGATAATCTGATTCCCTTCATTGGCGGCGAAGAAGAAAAATCCGAACAGGAACCGCTGAAAGTATGGGGCGAAATCAAAAACGGCGAAATTGTCAAGGCAGAAACACCCAATATCACAACCCAGTGTCTGCGCGTGCCTGTCTCCAACGGTCATACCGCGGCTGTGTTTGTTACGTTTGAGAATAAGCCTTCCAAAGAAGAAATTCTGAAACTCTGGGAAGACTTCAAGGGCGTTCCGCAGGAACTGGAACTGCCTTCTGCTCCGAAGCAGTTTATTCATTATTTTACAGAAGACAACAGACCCCAGGCCAAACTGGACAGAATGCTGGAAGGCGGCATGGCAGTTTCTGTGGGCCGTCTGCGTGAAGATACTCAGTATGATTACAAATTTGTGTGCCTGTCGCACAACACTCTGCGCGGTGCGGCCGGCGGCGGCGTACTTCTGGCAGAACTCCTGGCAGCAAAGGGCTATTTTGACTAAATCAGAAATGCGAGGTTTTATCCTATGAAACATACTATCTTTACTGGCGCGGCTGTCGCCATTACAACCCCGTTCAATCTGGACGGTTCGATTAATTACGAAGGTCTCGGCAAAAATATCGATTATCAGATTGACAACGGCACAGATGCCATTGTCATCTGCGGCACAACAGGCGAATCTTCTACTATGTCCGATGCCGAACACCGTGAGTGTATTAAATTCGCTGTGGATTATACCAACCACAGAATCCCGGTTATCGCCGGAACAGGAAGCAATGACACCCGCTATGCAATTGAACTCTCTGTCGAAGCACAGAACCTCGGTGCGGACGGTCTGCTTCTGGTTACGCCGTATTATAACAAGACGACACAGTCCGGACTGCTGGATCATTTCACGATTATCGCAAACAGCGTTAAAATCCCGATTATTCTGTATAACATCCCCGGCAGAACAGGCATGAATATCACTGTGGAAACGCTGGAAAAGCTGGCACATCACAAGAATATCGCCGCTATCAAAGAAGCTTCCGGCAATATCAGCTATACCGCACAGGTTGCGGCTGCCTGCGGCGATCTGATTGACATCTACAGCGGCAATGATGATATGATCGTCCCGATTATGTCCCTCGGCGGAAAGGGCGTTATTTCCGTATTATCCAATATTCTCCCGAAGGAAACGCACGAAATCACACAGCTGTGCCTGAACAATGATTTCAAGAAGGCCGGAGAACTTCAGCTGAAATATCTGGAATTAATCAATTCTCTGTTCTGCGAAGTCAATCCGATTCCCATCAAGGAAGCTATGAATCAGCTTGGTATGCCTGCCGGAGCCTGCCGTATGCCGCTGACAAAAATGACGGCTGATAATCTGGCACGGCTGATGTCTGCTATGCAGCGTCTGGGAATGCCCGTTTCTGTCGTGGATTAATTCTGAAATAGAGGTAAAAAACATGGAACAGACAAAAATTCTCATTTCCGGGGCATCCGGAAAAATGGGTCACGCCGTCGCTGCGGCCGCATCCGGAAGAGATGACTGCATCATCTGTGCCGGCGTTGACCTGAAAACAGATGCTTATGCCGATTTCCCGATTTATCCGGATTTCTCCGCTGTACCGGAAAAACCTGATGTGATGATTGATTTTTCCAACCCGGCAATTCTGGATCAGCTTCTGAATTACTGTCTCGTGAACGGCGTGCCTTGTGTGCTTGCGACAACGGGCTATTCCGAAGAACAGATTGCCAAAATCAAGAAAGCTTCTGAAAGCATTCCTGTGTTCTTCTCGTTCAACATGTCGCTGGGGATTAACCTGCTGGTACAGCTTGCCAAAAAAGCGACTTCGATTCTGGGCAATCAGTTCGATATTGAAATTGTCGAGAAGCATCACAATCAGAAAATCGATGCTCCCAGCGGTACGGCTCTGATGATTGCCGATGCCATTAATCAATCGCTTGATCATCAGTATCACTATGTTTACGACCGCCATTCCAAACGCCAGAAGCGCGAAAAAACCGAGATTGGCTTACATGCCATCCGGGGCGGCACCATCGTCGGCGAACATGATATTATTTTTGCCGGTCATGACGAAGTCATTACACTTTCGCACAGTGCGGCATCGAAGGAAGTCTTTGCCGTCGGCGCAGTCAATGCGGCCGTGTTCCTGAAAAATCAGAAATCCGGCATGTACGATATGAGTGCACTCATGAGCGACTAAGAAAAAATCAACAGGCAGTATGCAAAAAACATACTGCCTGATTTTTTATTTTTTGATAATAGCATCTTCCTGCACAATCAGCCGGACGGCTCTGGGATATTTGTCCGCATGACTTAGAATATAATTACTAATGATTCCGGTCAGAATCCATGGCAGGAGAATCATTCCGCCCGCGATAAAAATATCTTCTGAATTTTCATGACTGACCAGCATCAGAATCAGCGGTACGCAGAGAAACGCCAGAATCAGAAAATAGACAAATACAAGTTCATCTGCGCCGCGGATGTTGCCGTTGAACAGCTTTCTGTCCCGTGCTGTGAGATACTGCGCTTTTCTGGCGTGACGCTTCACCCATTGCATGAATTGAAAATCTCCAGTCGCCGTGCTGTCTACGGCAATTTTTTTCCGGCCGATATAGATACAGCTGTTTTTGTCCTCGAAAATTTTCGTGATTTCGCTGTATTTGTAATATCTCGAAATTCTAAAAAAATTCCGGTAAGTAAAGCCGACGGCATCGTAAGTAATTTTCCAGTTGATGCTTAAAATCAGATACACGGGCATCAGCAGAAACAGACAGGAAAATAAAATTTCCCAGAAAACACCCTCCCGGATGCTCGCTATGAGTAAAAACAGCAGGAACGGCAGAGAAATCAGGCCGACAATCCACGCAAGCGGAGAAATTGTCACTTCGCCCCGATATTGATATTTCTGCCGTTTCCGGCGATGTTTTTTCTTTTTCATGAGAATCAGCCTTTCTCGAAAAATCCGAAATGCTCCATTGCCTGATAAATGCCGTCATGCCACAAATCGGCCGTGACATAGTCCGCATAAGGAATCAGCTTTTCGCCGTTGCCCATCGCGATGGAAGTCCCTGCCCCCTCGAACATCGGCAGATCGTTCAGGCTGTCGCCGATGGCATAGGCATCAGATTTCTGCAATCCGTAATAATTCAGAATAAAATCCATGCCGGTTTTTTTGCTGAAATTCTTCTGTGCCATTTCGCCGAAGCCCTGTCCTCTGTCGATATAGACAAAATTTTCCGCGATTCCGGCCTTGAAGCGTTCAAGATCAGTTTGTTTATCATAAGCAATGACAAATTTATCAAAACTGAAATCCGCATCACTGACACTCCGCCAGACGTTTTTTTCCTGCATCCGGAACGTATCCCGGATGACTTTTACAAATTCGAGTTCGCGGCATTCCGGGTCGAAATAGAATGCATCCCGGCGTTCGTACAGCGGCGAAGCATCGCAGTCCCGGACGAGCTGTGCCGTCTCCAGACAGACTTGTTTCGAGTTTGTATGATAAAACAATTCTTTCTGATTGCATTCGATATACGAGCCGCAGCCGCAGATATAGCCGTCAAAGCCCAGAATTCTGACATCGGCATCCACATTGATGACGGGTCTGCCTGTATTGACATAGAGCAGATTTCCGGCCTCATGTGCGAGTTTCAGAGCCTTGACAGTGCTCTCCGGCACATAATGGGAAGAAGAATCTTCCATTAATGTGCCGTCGATATCGAAAAACATAATTTTCGGCATACTCAGCCGACCTTCCGGAGCATCTGCACGAGTTCGAGTGCGGACATGGCGCAGTCATAGCCTTTGTTGCCGGCCTTGGTTCCGGCGCGTTCGATGGCCTGCTCGATGGTATCTGTTGTCAGAACGCCGAACAGCACAGGAATTTCCGTTTCGAGGGAAACGCTTGCAATTCCCTTGGAGACTTCCGCGCAGACGTAGTCATAATGTGACGTTGCGCCGCGGATGACTGCACCCACACAGATAATTGCATCATACTTTCCGGATTTTGCCAGTTTCTTGGCAGCAAGCGGAATTTCAAATGCACCGGGCACCCATGCCAGTGTGATATCCTCTTCTTCCACGTTATGACGGCGGAGGCAGTCTTCCGCGCCGCCGACCAGCTTATTTGTGATAAATTCGTTGAATCTGGATGCGACAATTGCAATTTTCAGGCCTTTGCCTTCGTAGAAACCTTCTAATACTTTCATGATAAAAAATCCTTTCTGAATATAAATTAAATTTAATATAATCAGCCGTCTGCAAAGATTTCCTCACAGATACGGCTTAAATTGATACTTTCAGGGTTCTGTAACGCTGTCACGGCTTCCTGTTCTGTATCGAATACATCACAGACTGTATAAAGACGGCTTTCCAGAAAGACAGCATTTTCTGTTTCTTCTGCTTTGAAAAAATCAGGGAATCCCCAGAACCCTCCGGTCATCGGCTCTTCGTCATCATAGTGCAGATTCCGGAATCTTGCCTGAATACAGAGATAATACCTGTCCTGTATCTGAAAGACTGCCTGACTGACCTGTACTGCATCTGTATGCATTTCATAGACGCATTCCCAGACGTTCAGGAAATCCCAGTCTGTTTTTTCCAGAGAAAGCTGCTGTTCTGTCACCAGTCTGGCAGGGGTCAGAAATGTATGTTCACTGTAGGCAGCATATATTTTCACATCCGTCTGCCCTGACCGGAATGCCTGAAATGCTTTCACAAACTCCGGATATTTCTCATGCTGTTCCAGAGCCATGATATGTTCTGCAATCTGCTCTTCCGTCCCGATAAAATACTTTGTACCGGAACAGTAACTCGGCATAAAATAATCTTCTGCTGTCATTGCGTAATACATGGCATCTCTCCTTTTTTAATCGACATTATCCAGTAAATGCCCCATTTTCACCTGTTTTGTTTTAAGATAGAATAAATTTTCTTTTTTCGGCGGAATTTCAATTGCTTCGCGGCTGATGATTTCAATGCCGTATTCTGACAGGTCTGCAATTTTATCCGGGTTATTAGTCATAATCCGGAGTTTGCAGGCTCCCAGATCTTTCAGAATCTGTGCGCCCTCGCTGTAGTCGCGCAAATCCGGAGCAAAGCCGAGTTCGACATTGGCTTCGACAGTATCGCGGCCGTGTTCCTGAAGATCATAAGCCCTGATCTTGTTCAGCAGGCCGATGCCTCTGCCCTCCTGCCGGAGATATAATAAAATTCCCCTGCCCTCTTTGGCGATGCGCTTCATAGCTTCATCGAGCTGCTGACCGCAGTCACAGCGGCTGGAACCGAACACATCCCCTGTCAGGCATTCGGAATGCACCCGGCACAGCACGGGATTGCCGTCGGCAACATCGCCCATCACGAGTGCAACATGTTCGCGGCCGGTAATCTGATTCTGATAGCCGTGGATGACAAAATCGCCGTACCGGGTGGGCAGATGTGCGCTTGTGATTTTCGTCATGAATTTATCATGCATTCTCCGGTAGATTTGCAAATCTTTGATTGTGATAATAATTAAATTATACTTTTCAGCAAATCGGATTAATTCAGTGGTTCTCATCATAGTGCCGTCATCGGCCATGATTTCGCAGCACAAGCCGACCTGCTCCAGTCCGGCGAGGCGCATCAGATCAACAGTAGCTTCCGTATGGCCGTTGCGTTCGAGTACGCCGCCGGGTTTAGCTTCCAGCGGAAACATGTGGCCGGGTCTGCGGAAGTCCGCCGGACGGGAATCCTGTTCGATGCACATCCGCGCTGTAAAGCCGCGTTCTTCGGCGGAAATGCCTGTTGTCGTCTTCACATGATCGATTGATTCTGTGAAAGCCGTCTCATGATTATCCGTATTATGGGCGACCATCTGATGCAGACCCAGTTTCTGGATATAGGCATGAGACATCGGCATACAGATCAGGCCTTTTGCCTGACTTGCCATGAAATTGACGTTTTCCGTTGTGGCGAACTGTGCAGCACAGATCAGATCGCCCTCGTTTTCTCTGTCGGGGTCGTCAATGACGAGAATCAAATTTCCCTGTTTTAACGCTTCGAGAGCTTCGGGGATAGTATTCATAAAAAATCAGCTTCTTTCTAAAATATTATGTCAGCATTCCCTGTGAGTTGTAATAATCAGTATTTTTATTATTTTCTTCCACATGGTCGAGCAGACGGAATGACAGTTCCGTCACATCTGTGTCCCACTGTTCCAGTTTGCCTTCCTTCTGCATGATACCGCCGAGAGAAGAAAGAAGATAACCTTCTTCATCACGAGGAATATCAGCAACATCTTCGGGAGATAAATCATCATAATCCGGCACTGTAAGATAGGTCAGCGCATCAAAGGCAGCCTGCGCGATTCTGGATTTATGATAGACAGGAAGTTTTTTAAACAGCTTTCGTTTTGTTTTCTGAAAGCCTTCTTCCAGACTGCGAATCACCTGAATATATTTATCAGAATAATTTCTGCATTCGCTGATATAATCCGTATGATTCAGAACTGCATCCAGCAGACAGCACGCTGTCCAGAGTTCATAGCATTTCTGCAAACCAAGCAGATCCGTACACTGGCAGTCATCATAATTCTGAATCGTCATCTGAATCAGATAAGCAAGTGCATCCGGATATTGTTTTTCTTCCAGACATTGCAGAATTTCAGAAATATACTTTTCGGCATATTCGGAATTGAACGGGGTCACAACAATTCACCTCTTATAAATTTTTTCCTGAATATTTAACCATGAGCTGGAAAATTAGATGCTTCTGAATCTTCCAGGCGCGATTGCAGATAAAAAATATCATCTGTCCATTCGTCAAGTTTTCCCTGTTCCTGCATGAGTGCACCCAAACCGGAGAGCACTTCGCCGTCTTCATCACGCGGATAATCTTCCGGCGGAATTTCTTCCGGGTCGGGGACAATTATTCTCATCAGAGCATCGAACAGCGCAAGCGAAACAGCGACGATATCATGGACTGGAATTTTTCTGAAAATATAATAACGCTTTGTTTTTTGAAAATCCTCCTGAATTTTCCGGACAGCCGGAAGAAAATTTTCGGAACATCCGTCGGGAGTCCCGGCGGAATTGACCGCGGAATCAAACAGCAGAGCGGCCGTCCAGACCTCATAACAGAGCTGTACAGAAATATTATCCTCACAGTTTTCGAGAGCTTTCAGGGTGTTTCTGATGCAGAGCACAGCATCATCAGACCGCAAAATATGACTGACATAATTTTCGGCGTATTTTGAATCAAACGGAATCAGCATAGAATCATCTTCTTTCTGATCATTTCAGCAAATCCAGCTGTAGAGCAGATTCCAGTTTTCGTCCCAGATGGCTTCGATAAAATTGCCGGGCATGAAATCCGGATTGGAGAGATATGCGCCGATATTTGTCTTATCAAGTACGAACGATTCAAACCGCAAGCCCTGAATCATTTGTTCGGGAGTCTTGATTTTATTCATTTCTTCGTACAGATGTGCATTCTCCGGACAGAGGGACAGTTTCTTTTCATAATCGAAATCTTTAAAAAGATAATCATAGAAATATGTTCCGCCTCCGAACGCCTGCCGGATGAGTTCTTCCGCATGGCGGACGGCATATTCCAGCCGTTCAAAATAGAGAGTGATTTCTTCCGGACGGACGATATTTCCCTTATTTTTATAGATATAATAGCCTTCGGGTTCGGCATAAGGGCTGATAAATCTGGAATTATCACCGATAATCTGCTGAACTTTTTCTTTGTTCATATCCATAGGAATCACCTTTTCTTTTTTCTGAAGATTTTATTCAGCAGTCTGTCAAGAGGATGGTCAAGAATTTCATCCAGAACATCCAGAAAAATTTCTATCAGTATTTCCATAGCATCAGTCTTTTCCGGAAAATTCCTGTAACACTTCTATGTTCCCGATGATATGCCGATTGAAATTTTCCAGTTCTCCGGCAGGAATCCAGAATTCCTGATGATAGCTTTTCCCGACGGTATGCACTTCAAACTGCCGGATATATTCATCATCAACTGTAAATCTAATAACATAGCCTTTTCTGTCCTGTACTCCGGTATTCCAGCGCGATGCGATTTCGACAGCATATTTTTCATTCAGAACCGGATAGAAAATCGGCTGTTCCGGAAGACGCGGCGGAAATTTCCGGTATTGTGTCTCTGCAATCAGATTTAATTCAGCCGTGCCGACAGGTCTGTAGAGAATCATACAGTCACCCCCGATTATAGAAATCCGTGTTCGGCGAGGAAATTTTCTGTGATTCCCCCGGAAGATTTCTGAACTCCGCAGAGTTTCTCGACATATTTTGCGATGATATCGCATTCCAGATTGACTGTATCGCCGGACTTTTTCTTTAATAAAATAGTTTCCTCTCCGGTATGCGGAATGATCGAAACAGAAAAATCCTGAACGGAAATTTTCGCGACGGTCAGGCTGATGCCGTCAATTGCAACCGAGCCTTTTTCGACAATATATTTTAATACATCCGGATTTGCCGAAATCTGCACCCAGACGGCATTTTTTTCTTTTTTCAGAGACTGGATTCTGCCAGTTCCGTCGATGTGTCCGGAAACGATATGCCCGCCGAAACGGCCGTTTGCGGCCATCGCGCGTTCCAGATTGACCGGACTGCCGGCTTTCAGATCGCCCAGATTTGTCCGGCGCATAGTTTCGGGCATGACATCCGCCGAAAAGGAATGCTGACCAAATCCGCATACGGTTAGACATGTGCCGTTCACGGCGATGCTGTCGCCGATGTGCATATCAGATAAAATTTTCTCTGCCGAAACGGTCAGCACACAGGAATCCGAACCCGTGCGGATGCTCCTGATTCTGCCGATTTCTTCAATAATGCCTGTGAACATGTTCAGTCCTCCAGAATATCATAATCCAGCAAAATATCATTGCCGTACTGACGGATTTCGGGCGCACTAAGCCGATAAGCTTCATCCACTTCCGAAACGCCTACGCCGCCGATGGCCGTTTTCGCCGAAACACCTCCGAAAATTTTCGGGGCAATATAAATCTGCACATGCTGAACAATTCCGGCGCGGAGTGCCGATTCATGCAGATGCGAACCGCCTTCCAGCAAAACGCTGTCCAGCCCCTGTGCACCGAGCTTTCTCATGAGTGATTTCAGATTGATATGCCCTTCTTTGGAAGAAACTTGCAGAATCTGCACGCCAAGATTCTGTAATTTTTCCAGTTTGGCGTGATTTTCGCTGGCAGTAGCGATAATAGTCGGGACTTCTTTTGCTGTATGGACAATTTTACAGTCCATCGGGATTCTGAGATGTGTATCACAGACAATTCTGACCGGATTGCTGGGATTTTCAATACGGCATGTCAGTGAAGGGTCATCCGCGATGACGGTGCCGATGCCGCACATAATTCCGGCGAACTGCTTGCGGAGTTCATGCACATGCTGCCGGGAAGCTTCGCCTGTAATCCATTTGGAAAGTCCTGCACGAGTAGCTGTTTTACCGTCGGCGGTCATGGCGATTTTCATCATGCAGTAAGGCGTTTTCGTCGTAATATAGTGAAAAAATATCCGGTTGAGCCGATCGCATTCCGTTTTACAGACTCCTGTTTCCACTTCGATTCCGGCCTCTTGAAGCTGCTGAATTCCCTTTCCGGCAACGAGCGGATTCGGGTCATCAGAGCCGATATAGACTTTCCGGATTCCTGCCTGAATCAGAGCCTCTGTGCAGGGGGGATTTTTTCCGTAATGACAGCAGGGTTCCAGTGTGACATACATTTCGGCACCTTCGGGCGATTCGGTACAGTTCTTGAGGGCATTGCGTTCGGCATGGAGTTCGCCGTATTTTTCGTGCCAGCCTTCGCCGATGATTCTGCCGTCCTTGACAATCACTGCTCCGACCAGCGGATTGGGATTGACAAACCCGATGCCGTTCCGGGCAAGTTCGACAGCGCGGCGCATATAATCTGTAGATTCCATCATTTTCATCCTCCTGAAACTAAAAATACCCCGGAATATTTTTCCGAGGTACGCAGAAAAAGCATTCTTCTCTCATCCGGACTGTACCGTCGGTACCGGAATTGCACCG
>DFJS01000052.1 GCA_002373165.1 Ruminococcus sp. UBA3665 | reverse complement strand
CATGCCGGTGCCGCCGCCGAGCAGGACAATCGGCTTATTGCCGGCCATCTGGAGACGCTTCATCAGGCACAGAGCCATAAAATGGCCGACATGCAGAGAATCGGCAGTCGGGTCAAACCCGATGTAGAAAGTCGCCTTTCCGGCGTTGATTAATTCTTCAATTTCCTTGCGGTCAGTCAGCTGTGCGAGCAGGCCGCGGCGTTCAAGTTCTTCAAAAACAGTCATGATAGATATAACTCCTTACTAAAAAATAAATTTATATTATTCTGCCGGAGACAGAACATGTTCAATCGGATCGGGCACAAACGCAGAATCGTTATAGACTTCCCAGAACAGCACCCGGATTTCTGTCCCTGTGATGATGCCCATGACAGAACCGTTTGCAGATTCCTGACTTGCCAGAGAATGTCTTTTTGTCACGCTGTACAGCATGGCCTGATATCTGACAGTGCCGCCGTCTTTATACTGAGTTTTCATCGGAATCAGCATAGCAATCAGAACTATGATAAGTAAAATCAGGGTTTTTTTTCTGGATGCTTCATCAATCTGCAAAAAATCACCTCAAATCACAAAAAAACCCCCTGCTGTGATGCAGAGGGCGATTATCTACCGCGGTACCACCTCTATTCGCCGGAATGCTCCGGCCTTTGGGAATGCGGTAACGTGCATTGCTCCGTATTTCCCTAATCAAGAATTTTTTCAGGAAATCCGCTCCGGAATGTAATTCAGAAAGCTCTGTCTGATGCCTTGCACCGACCGGCATTTCTCTGGAAACAGAGGGATTTTCCTACTTCTTTCCTTCACAGCGTTTAAGATATTATAGCATAAAATCCTGGTTTTGTCAAGTAGTTTTACCGCAAATTGCGGAACAGATGATTCAGGTCACTAGCAGTCTGCTGTGTGCTGACAGAACTCTGTGAACTGGGGCGGCTTCCGCTGCGGCGGCCGTCCATGGAGACATCCACGCCGGATGTGCGTTCCATCGGCTGGATAATCACAATCGCGGGATTGGTATCTTTCCATTCAAACATATAAGATTCGCCGGAAGCCTGTCCGATCAGATTGCGCCAGGAAAGGTCTGTTCTGACTTCCGGATCGCCGCCAATCCAGCAGACAACGGCATCGGGGTCAGCTTCCAGAGTGGCGCGGGTATCGGCATTGTTCAGGACAATCGGATTGCCGTCCACCAGAACGGCAACGTAAGCTTCGGGACCTTCTCCGGTCAGCGTGGAAGTGGCAAGGCCTTTCTGTGAAATCACGCCCTGCGCCAGAAAACGCACGCCGTATTTGCAGTCTTTGGTAAACGCCAGAATATTTTCACTTTCGACAGAAATCCGCTCGCCGTTCTGAAGATGATATACCACAATATGCTGCTGATTATTGGCATAATATGTCACAGAATCGCCTTCGAACTCTACTTTCATCAAAGGCAGGTTTTCGCCCGTGAAGCGTCTGCCGATCTGGTTCAGCAAAGCCTGACCGAAATTTTGTTCCGGGCCAAGCATCACTTTTGTGAATTTATAATTTTTAGGGCCGTAGCATTCTCCGGCGATAAAAGCACCCATTTTGGAAAAGATATAATCGCGGCTGCCCTGACAGGTAATTTTCAGGGTCAGTTCATTGAGAGTTTCAAAAGTAATCATAAAAGCAGCTCCTTTCGGGGGATTAGCCGGCTTCGATGCCGTACATGGCGCAGAATCCGGCAAGGTCGCGCTTGACTCCCGAACCTACGGCATTGAATTTCCAGGCATTACGATATCGGTACAGTTCGCCGACTACCAGTGCAGTCACCTGCGGAGAACAGTCTGTGAATTCCATCCGGGCAAGTTCGGTATTTTTCATCTGATGGAACATTCTGGCAGAGACGTTCTGCACCATGCCGAAATGCAGATTTTTGGGAATAGCCTCATAGATTGTCACGGCGAACGCGATTTTCTGAATCCGGGGGCTGATCTGGCTGAGTTGAATCAGCATTTCGGCACCTTTTCCGGTATTGCCGGAATAGCGGATACTGCCGTCGGGACTCTGGGGCTGACCGTAGAAGACAAACCAGTCTTCGCCGGGGACTTTGTCATTATCTGCCAGCAGGAAGGCGGAAGCATCCAGATCACAGGCAGGATTCATCACCTGCCAGTCGAGCTTGAGTTTCAGTACAGAGGGGACAGAGCCGTCCGGTTCGGCGACAGTAAATTTCTGACCGCGCCGCAGGAGCGTACTGGATGCAGGCAGAGGGGGAAGCACAGGCGCAGGATTCGGCCGTGATACGGGCGCAGGATTTGGCCGCGATACAGGAGCAGAACTCGGCTGTACGGAAACTCCTGCCTGACTGATATTCCCCGATGTGTAAGCCGGCCTCAATACTCCCGGCGTTTGAATGCTGTTTCTGTCAAATGCGCCGGTTATCTTCATCGGAACAGAAAGTCTCATGCAGTTTGCCTCACTTTCCTGAATTTATTATGTAATCTCATCAATGCACCAGATCCCGCAGGCCGAATTGTTTCATAAAATTAGATTCTACCTGCCGCAGTGTGAAGGAATCCAGCATTTCTGCGCCTCTGTCCAGCAGAATCCAGGATTTGTCAATCGGAATAATCTGTTCTGCCAGAATATATTGACTGTGATGCTTGACATGCAGTTTCATCGGCTTGTTTTTCCGGGAACAGGGAATGATATAAATCAGGTCAGAAAACAGATTATTGATATCATTCGAGAAAATTACGCCCCGGCGTATGCCTGACTGAATATGAGTACTGCCTTTCCAGCTGTCGGGAATCTGAACCCAGACAATTTTTCCGCGGCGGTAAGGAAAATCCGGATCAGAAAGCATGGCTTCTATTTTTTGGGCATATGTCGCCTTGGCGGCAGGGCTGGTCTTGTCTGTCATCAGATGCAGATCCTTTCTATGTAAAATAATACCGTTTTCAGACGGCTGGATTTATTGTATCATATTTTTCCTGGTTTGTCAAGAAAAATTTATTCCGGAAACTGTTTTCTGTTTTTCCGGATATACGGAAGAAACTGCGCATATACCCGTTTTTCCAGCGGATGCGCCAGAAACATGCCGCGCTGATATAACAGCCGCATCCGTTCCGCCCGGAATACGGCAGCCTGATACGAAATCCGGCAAAGGGAAGAAATCTCGTCTGCCGTTCGTATGCCCATGCCCCACAGCACACATGCCGGAGCAAGCACATCAATCGCGAATTTGTCGGCCGCCTGTTCTTCGGACGACCGCAGTTCATCCTCACAGCGCGAAAACGGCACATCGCCCAGATGCCCCAGCAGATAATGCCCCAGTTCATGCAGAACTGTGAACCGCTGACGAAATATGCTTTCCTGCCGGTTGATATAAATTCTGGTGCTGTCGGCCTGCCGGATAATCATACCGGAACGACCGCCCAGAGCTTCGGCAGTACGATAGCGGCAGTCCAGGCCGTACAGCCGGACGATGACAGCCGGGCTGACAGGAAGTTCCCGGATGTTGCAGTCCAGCAGACAATGCCACGAGGCATTCCGTGCCTGACGGTAAACGCCATAGGTCACTCAAAGATCGTCCGGCACGTCTTCTTCAGAAGATGCCTGTTCCGGCAGAAGAGGAACAATACCTGCCGGAGTGCGTGCGGCCATGCGGATTTCAGCATTCTGCGGCACAGTGCCGGCCATTGTCTGCATCAGTGTCCGGAGAAGATGACGGTCACGGCCGGAAAGTGCGTGATAGTCGTCCAGCAGGGCGGCATCTTCCGGCGTAAGGCGGATATAGCGGTTCCGGCCGGGGCGGTCAAGAATTTCATCGACAGAGACATCATAAAAATCAGCAAACCGGAGTAAAATTTCACGATTCATGCCGCGTGTTCCGTTTTCATACTGATTATAGCTGTTTTCGGGCATCCGGACGGCTTCGGCGACATCTTTTTTATGCAGACCGGCATTCTGCCGCAGTCTGCCCAGACGGTTTTTTTTCACAGCGTTCACCTCTTTATAGAATTACTATAGCATATTTTTATGCTTTTGTCAAGAAGGGAACATTCCGGAAACTCCGGCATAGAATGCAGTATTACTCTTGGAAAGGAGAGCATGATTTGTTATGCCGAAAATTTTTTTAAGTCCTTCCGCGCAGGACGGCAAAACGGCCGTAAGGCAGACAAATCCGGCTGCCGGGAGGTTATTTGTGAGTAATACAGAAAAATCATGAAAGCCGATTGACTTCCAGCAGTCTGTCAGCAACAGAAAGATGCGTATAAAGCAAAGTTGTTTCATAATCCGTATGGCCTGCCAGTTCCTGGAGCATTGCCGGACTGAGTTTCAGTCTTGTCAGTCTTGTGATATACGTATGCCGGCAGCTGTACAGCGCGAGTTCGTCACGGATATGCAGTTCTGCTTTTTTGAGTTTCCAGTCACGCCGCAGAAAATACGCTGACTGGTAACAGGTCAGAGTGCCGTCTGTTTTTATTGTCATCAGATAGCGTATTACAGGCAGAATTTTATCCGGCAGGATGATTTTTCTGTTCCGTCCTTTTTTGGTTTTGATGCCCCCGGTCAGGTACTGTTCTTCCAGATTGATATTTTCCCGGCGGATAGTCAGAAGCTCTCCGGGGCGCATTCCTGTGTACAGCATGATCAGCAGATGGGCAGCAATCGGGGAGGGATTCAGACGGTAATCTGTCCAGATTTCTGTAATTTCGCGTTCTGTGAAAATTTCCCGTTCCGGACGGACAGGTTCCGGAAGCTGAATATAGACTGCCTTGTTTTTGGGGGCGTAATCATCGCGCACAGCCAGAAGATACAGCTGAGAAAACAGAATTTTAAGATCAGATTTTGTATCATAGCTTATGCCGAACTGATTGACTATATCCTGAAGTTCCCTGACAGTGAGTTCGTCAATTTTTCTGTAGCCTACAGCATCCGCAATTTTATGATAGGCGGCTGTATAGGCTCTTTGTCGGGAAGGGCTGATTTGCTGCATTCTGGTATTCCGGAACAGTTCCCACAGCTGACTGACAGTAATTTGTTTTTTTGGATTCTGGTCAGCTTTCAGAACGGACAGATAAGCAACAGCATCTTTTTTTCTCTCGAAGCCGCCTTTTGTGAGGCGTTTCCGGTATTTTTTACCGTTTCTGACAGAATAGCCCAGTGTGATTTCCGCCTGCCATTTTCCGTTTTTGCGGCGGTAGACAGTTCCCTGACCGTTTCCGCGTTTTCTGGCACTGCGGACGGGCGGTTTCAGCCGAATGCCGCAGAAGCTGCAAAAACAGCTTTCTTCCGGGATTTCGTTCCGGCATTTTGTGCACTGCATGTCAGATCACTCCTTAAAGCAAAATACAATACAGAGCAGATGCTCCTGTATTGTATTTTATGCTGCTGTTTTTATCATAGCACATTCTGAGAAAAAAGCAAGCCCTGCATAGGACAAAGCAGGGGCGGCATATGCTGGAGCGAGGTGAAATCGCTATGACTATGCAGGAAATTATGAATCTGGACAGGGAATTTCTGATTCCGGCAGAAATCGCGCCGCTTCTGGGAGTCAGTCCGTATCATATCAATATTCAGGTAAAGCAGGACAAGGCACTTGGCATCAACAGTTTTTGTTTTCCGACGATTTTAATCGGCACAAGAGTTAAAATTCCCCGTCGTGCCTTTATCGACGGCATGACAAGAGCAGCAGGCTGTGAAAAGCATTCCTGATTATTTTCTTTTTTTCAGAATGCTGTTTTTCTCCGTCACGCCTTCAGTACTTTCTTTTTTGAAAAGCACCTGGACTGTTTTCAGAATCAGCCGGATATCACTCAAAAAAGAATAATTTTCAATATACATCAGATCCATTCTTAATTTATCCAGAGGGGATGTATTATATTTCCCATAAATCTGGGCATAGCCTGTCAGCCCGGCTTTTACTTTGGTGCGAAGCCGGAATTCCGGGATTGTTTTTTCAAATTCCTCGTAAAATTCCAGACGTTCCGGCCGGGGGCCTACGATAGACATATCGCCTTTCAGAATATTGAAAATCTGCGGCAGTTCGTCAAGGCGGCAGCTTCTGATTAATTTTCCTATTTTGGTAATTCTGGGGTCATTTTCAGTAGCAAGCTGCGGAACGCCCAGCGATTCGGCATTTTCTTTCATAGAACGCAGTTTTAAAATTTCAAATTCTCCTTTGTGGCCAAGCCGTTTCTGCCTGTAGAATACCGGGCCGCCGTCCTCTGACTTGATTGCGATGGCAAGAATGCCGATAATCAGACAGGCCGGTATGACGGCAATACTGCTTAATGTCAGGTCCAATGCCCGTTTGAGAAATTTCTGTGCAGGGGTCAGCCCTCTGCCTTTGACGAGTTTCAGCGGCGTATCAAATAACGTGATATCCTTGCTGCCGGAATAAATAATATCGCTGATGTTCGGCACAAGATACGTCCGGACAGAATTACTGTAGCAGAATTTTAAAATATCATTTCTCATGGCGGCATCCACATCATTGATGACAACAGCATCAAATTCCGGAATTTTGGAAATAATCTGTTCATAGCTTAATTCCTGACTGTTCAGCAGCTGTTCGATTCTGTACTTATCGCTGCGGCTGTTCATCTTGGATTGCAGGGAAACGGCATTGGGGCTGCCGTAAATCATAACCATTTTGCGCGGAATGCAGAAATTATGATAAATCGCCGTAAAAATAAAGCATAAGACCAGTGTGATGACAGCATCGGCGGCAGTCAGCGCAAGAATCGGCAGAAAGCGGAGCATTCTGTCAGCAATCAGGCACAGCTGAAAATATGTCACAAAATTGCCGATGACAACGGCAATCCACTGGGAAATTACGGCATCAGTCAGCTTGATATGTCCGAATTTGAAGCTGTCGCCGTAGAAAAACAGCACAAATGTCAGAAATGCATAAATTGCCGCAAGCAGCCGGGTACCTTTGTCGTGCAGGCCGTACATATCCGGAATATCATAAAAATTCCGGCGGAACAGACAGTAAACTTCTGTTAATATAACAATTTCCAGCAGGCCTTCAAATTTGCGGAGCGTATGCTTGACATCGTCAAATTTTTTCTGTTTCCGCTGTCTTTCTAAATTATCCATGTGAATGCTCCTCTTTCGTACTGCGAAATCTTACCATGTTAAGCATAGCATATTTTGTTTTAAATGTCAAGCAGAAACGGGTCAGACCGCCCCCGGAAAACAGCGGAAGAAAATTATCTTATTGCAAATCAATGCTTTCTGAAACGCTTTGTCGAATTTTGTCAAAAAACGGCTTGACTTTTCCTGCATTATCCTGTATAATTAATATCAGATAGAAATAATTCAGGAGGGAAATTCAGATGGATATCAAAATGGAAAGAGAAAAATATGTCGGAAAACTGAATTCTCAGATTGCAGGCATGAAAGAACTGCTGAATCCGAAATTTCAGGAAATTATTTCCGGAACAAAATCAGAAGAAATTGCAAAATTACTGAAAAAATCAGAAGCACTCAGAAGAAAGCTCGTGAATAACGAGTTTGAAATTGCTGTCATCGGCGTGGAAAAAGCCGGCAAAAGTACCTTTGCCAATGCCCTGATGGGGAATAATATTCTGCCCTCGATGGATGCAAGATGTACATATACTTCTACCAGCATCCGCTATGGTACTGAAGACTATGCGGAAATTCTGTTTTATACCCGTGAGGAGTTTTCTAAGAAATTTACAGATAATCTTGCCGTAATGGGCATTGCCCATGCGGAAAATTATGATGTTTCTTCTGTCAGCCTTGCGCAGTATCAGGAACTGTATGAACAGCTCCCGGAAGAAAAGAAGAATTTTTACCGCGCCTCTGTCAACGAGGATGTGGAAAATATTCTGGAACATAAAGAAACGCTGCTTTCCTATATCAACGCGCCAGTGAAGATTTACAGAGGCACGGAACAGCTGGAAAGCGAGGAATTCAAGAATTTTATTCAGAATCCCGCCTATGCTGTGGCCGTCAAGGAAATTACGATTCATTCTGCCAGACTGTCCGATATGCAGAATGCTGTGCTGTATGATGTGCCCGGCTTCGATTCTCCTACGCAGATTCATAAAGAACAGACTATCCGCATGATGGCTACCGCAGATGTGATTATTTTAATCGCCAATGCCGGAAAACCCAGCATCACAGGGCCGCAGGTTCAGATTTTCGAGGGCGAATGCGATCAGGACGGAATTCCGTTTAATGAAAAAATTTTTGTATTCGGCAATAAAGCCGATACTGCCAACGATGCCCTAAGCAAAAATCTTCAGGTACTCAAATCCCAGCTGGATAAATTCCGCATTGTCCGGCATGAATTGATCGACAGCCGCCTTGTGATCGGCTCTGCACGCGCCAAGCTGGAAAAAGCCGGAAAGCTTCCCGGTACAGGCATATTGGAAAATCTGGAATCCAAGGGAATCAATGACGGTATTGATGAAATACATGCCCGTCTGGAACGCTATAACGAAACCGAACGCTTTGAAATACTGAAAAAACGCATCAACAGAATTTATTCAGAACTGGAAGAATGCCTCACTCCTGAACTTTCTGTATTAAGCCAGAGCGCGGATATGGGCATGAATATCGGAGAAATTTCCGGTATTGCAATCGATCTTCGGGATAACGCACAGATACAGATTAAAAAAGAACTGGATAAACTGCATAATTCCGTTCCCAAAGTCTTTGCACAGCTGCCGCTTTCACAAAAATTCCTGGATACAATCAGCCGCGTGAATTCTGAAAATTACGGAGTTCAGGAAGAAGAAAGAGACGAGGCCGAAAATGCTGTCGGCACAACCGGAAGCAATATCGCTCTGGATGAGTTTGAAAGAAAACTCCGCAGTCTGAAATATAATCAGATTTATGATTTCTTTATTCATACGATTGTGGATCTTGCAATTGAAACACACAGTGACTATGACGAAAAAGTCAAAACAATCTTTCTGAATGCCCTGACTGTTACTCCGATAAATCCGTATTATGATGAGCTCGTAAACCGGGTTGAAGCATATCTGAAAGAAATTAATTCCGAAAGCAAAGAAGGCTATTACAGAAGCCTTGCAGAACGGTTTTCGACTGATCTGATGGAAACACTTCTGCGGCAGAACTTCGGCGGCCGCGACCGCTGGGCTGCATATGAAGACAGAAAATTAAATTTATACAGTTTAGGCATTTTCCATACCGAACGTGAAGAAACTCTCTCCGCTGACCGTCAGCCGATGCTGTATGCTATCCTGTTCCATGATCATGCCGGTCAGCAGGATTCTGAAACGGAACCTCTCTATAGCCGTCTTCTGCATATCATCTTCCCGTATGTGCCCGGCAGAGAACAGCAGGTGACACAGGAATTTACTCCCGTCCTGAAAATCGTCGCCAGAGAGAAAAAAGAAAATGCCGAAGCCTATCTTTCCGAAGTCTGCGAAAGAAGACCGCATTCTTCTCCGGAACGGTTCCTGGCTTCACTTCATAATTATCTGGATACGGAATTTGAAGACGAAAAAGGCCGTTCTGTTTCTGATTCTCCTTTTCCGCCTATTACGCCGGAATATTACAGCGAACGATGCAGGGAAGAAAACCTTAACAGCAGTAATATCGAAGTAGTGTGCAGTCATATCAATCAGGATATCGATATTCTTGGCGATCTGCTGCTGAAAGCCGCAGTCCCGGCAATCCAGATTGATAAAGCTTTTGTATATTACATGATACGCAGCATTGAAAATATTCTCAATAGTCTCGAACCCGGCCCGCAGTATCGTTTCGGCAAATTTGTCACACAGAATACGGAAAAAATTGCCTGCGGTCAGCTTGCCGATATCCAGGCAGAAGAGAAAAAACGCCGTCTGCACCGTGAAATCTGCGCCGAAATTCAGAGAATCCTCAGCGGCGTGAAATCCGGTCAGGCTGAAACTTGATTTTTTAAGGGGGAATTGATTCTCATGAATGTTATTGTATTACATCCCACAGATGCCGATGCCGCCAGAGATACCGTGATTGAACATATCAGGCAGAATCCGGTATTTGTCATGACTGCCGGGGAAGAGCTTTACAGCTATATCCCGAAACTGAAACTGAAAGAACAGATTCAGTCCCGTATGCGCATCTGCAAACAGATGAAAATCAATGTACTGCTGAAAACAAAAGAAAACGAGCAGAAATTTACAGTGCTCAGTGAACTGCTGGAGGCAATCGACCTGGAACAGGGCGAATGTGAAGTCGTTGTGCTGGGGGATGTCAATGTTTCAAAAGAACAGGAAACAGAAGTCCGCTGTCAGCTTTGTGCGCTGATTCAGCAGCTGATTTATATTAATATCCAGCTTGCACAGGTGCACGTGTGCACAGAAAAAGAATCCCGTGATAATGAAAAAATCCGCATGTTTGAAAGAAAAATCAATCAGCATAAGGTCGCTGTGCAGAATTCTATCGAACATGTTGACGAACTGGAAGAAGATCATAAAAAATACAGAACTGCTATTCTGAAAAAACTTAAAAATATTCAGTCCTATATCGGCGAAACACAGAACAATGAATTGAAAATTGCTGTTGCCGCAACCAAAAAAGCCGGAAAAAGCGTGATTGTCAATTCTATGATCGGCTGTGAAATGGCTCCTACCAGTCTGGAACTCGCAACACCCAATAACTGCATCTACAGAAAAAGTCCGGATGAAGAGTATCATCTGCATTATCAGAAGAAAAACTGGAACAGCCCGGATTCTGAAGAAATCCGTTCCAGAGTAGAAAAACTTTTTGTCGAAGCAGAACAAGACTATAAAAACGGCCTAGGCATTCCGGATATGGAGATGGAATATCATCCCCATGGTCAGATAGGCTTTTCTTCGTATACAATCTATGACACGCCGGGGCCGAACCTGGCAAATGCTACTGCTCATAAAGAAGCCGCCCAGCGCGGCGTGGATGCTGCCGATGTCATTGTATTTACCATAGATTATTCCAAATATCTGACAGATGATGAATATCAGTACCTGAAAGATGTTTGGACAATGTGTCAGGAAAAAGGCAAGAAATATTCCCTGATTCTTAATGTCAACAAGCTGGATCTCCGCTATGATGATACCAGCGATAAAAGTGTCGTCAGAATTGTGGATTTTATCCGGAACAAGCTGATCTCTACCGGTAAAAAAGATAATATCGATTTCCGCAACTGCGTTGTCATTGGCACATCTGCCCTGACTTATTATAATGCAATGACAATCCCTTATATGAAATGCCCCACAGATGACGGGGATTGCAGCTGTCTGCTGTCAGATTTCTCCGATAAGGCCATGAAACGCTGTATCAACAGTTATGCAGATACGGAAGATTTCCCTGTAGAGTATGAAAAAAGAGTCGTCTCTGCACTTCAGCAGCTCCGCGGTATGCTGGATAATGCCGAAGTATGGCATAAGCAGGATATCGAATCCGTTCAGGATATGGAGGAATTCAGCGGTATGCCCAATCTGCTTTCTTATGTCGACTATATCGCCAACCAGAAGGCAAGAAATGAAAAAGTCAATAATCTGATTTTTAAAATCGACAGCGAATACAGAGCTATTATGAATTTTTTTCATATCGAGGAACTGATGCAGCGGCTTAAGGAAAATCAGGAACTGCTCCGGAAAGCAATTAAAATTCTGGAAGATTTCAAATCTGCTGTGGAAAACGTGCTCGACCCGGAATATAACGATTTGTATGAAGAGTATAAAACACTCTACAGCAAATATGATAATATGAAAACTGTCTATCTGCTGGAACTGGCACAGAAACGCCCCATTCGTCTTAAAGATGTGGAAACATTATATGCCGGTAATGTGGAGCGTTCGCTGAGTCTTGATGCAACACTGGACGAAGTAACCCAAAACCGGATTAATACACTTCTTTCCAGAAGACTGAAAGAAGAATATGAAAACGATCTTGACAGAGTGCTGGAAATCGATGCCGCTGCTGTGACATATCAGAAAATTCTCTCAGAAGTCTGCGTCACAGGTATGAGTGAATATATGCGCGCCCGCCGTGATGAACTGGGCGGCGAACTCAAAGACGAACAAAACGGCATTTCTGCAACATTTACTTATATCTGGTCAGAACGTCTCCAGAAACTCCGCGAACTGGTTCAGCAGTTTTCTGACAGACTTACAGTAGAATGCTGCGAACAGCTGAATATCGAAATCCCTGCTTTTCAGGTAACGCTGGGACAAAGCATCAGTGCCGTGGATTTACAGCTGAAAAGTCTGAATGTCAATCACATCGGCGAAATCATCAAAAGTGCCATGAAGGAAAATAATTATGCCGAATATGGCGCAGGCGGCGGCATTCTGGGATTTTTCAGAAAAGTATTCGGCCATGCCAGCGAAAAAATTACCCTCGAACGGCTGCTCAGTATTTACGAAAATGCCAAATTATACGAAGACCTGCGCACCGTCTACAGAAAAAACGGCAATCTGGAAGCCTATCTGGCTACTCAGGTGCGCCAGCCGCTGAAATCAGATATGCATATGTTTATTGCCGACACAGAACAGGAAACCAATCAGCTCCAGAGAAATCTGAATGCTACAACCAGACAGATTGAAGAACTGATTGACGACAGCAAACAATATAAAGAAAATATCGCCGAACTGGAACACGAAAAACGTTCTGTCCTGAATCTTAAACAGGCAATTCAGGAATTCAATACTTCTTGGAAAGAGGTGCTTCAGTCATGAACCAGTATTTTCTGACAGATATCGCCCTGAAAAAAGGCTATGCCGAACACAAGCCCGCTCTGAAAAAACTGCTTTTGATTCTGTATCCCCATCATGATGAGGAAAATCTGTGGGAAAACCCCGTTGATTGCAGCGAATTAAATGATACGATTGACAAATTTCTCAGAGATGCTCTCAAAAAACCAACGGCTGATCTCTGCCTGGATTATTTTGCAGAGATGTTCGGCGGCGGACAAATCCAGACAAATCAGACTACTGTTAAAAATCTGATTCATGAAATTGTCCGTTACCGGGAGAGCATCCGAAAAAATATTAAGGAGAGAATGAAAAAATGAAATTACCAGAACTGTTGCGCAGGAATAAAAATCAAAAAGAGGTGGATACAATGGCAGAATCATTGACCGCAGAATCTGTAAGTGCAATCGGGAATATTGTCGTAATTGTAGGCATTGTAGGCGTTGTGGCCGCGTTTGCCATCGGAGCAATCCTCTATCTTTCCAATAAAGCCGCAAAAACACAGAAGCAGGAAAACAAGCTTCCGCCCGAAATTGCTGAGAAAATTATGGATCTGCTGGAAGCTCTGGACGAGCTGAATCAGAAATAAAAGAGGTAGTTATCTGTGAATATTGTGGATTATATTAAAAAATTCGGCGATACACCTCTGACCTGCTTTAATATTCGTCAGGCAGATGTCATGGTGCTGACGGTATTAAGCTATATTGATTTTTCTATGGTAGCAGATGAATTTCATACATTTACGAAAATTTCAGATGCCATCAATCAGCTGTTTGCCTTTGGCATTCAGGAAAAAGGCAAAAACATGGCGTTTTTGAAAAGCTTGAAAGAAAGCCGCCGCTTTTCCGACCTGTATATCTGCGGCTATCGCAATGAATTTGATTCATTAAGCCATGCAACACAGTTTTCCGTGATTACGATTAAAATTTCTGAAAGTTTATGGTTTATCAGCTACAGCGGCACGGACGGCACTGTAGTAGGCTGGAAAGAGGATTTTCAGTTTTCCTATCTTCCGCAAACGCCCGCCCAGGAAAAAGCCCGGCAGTATCTGGCAGCGGCCGCAGAACAGCTGCCCGGCAATTTCATCATCAGCGGCCATTCCAAAGGCGGCAATCTGGCAGCATATGCGGCTATTTTTGCCGACCAGGCCGTCCAGAACAGAATCAATACGATCTTCTGCAACGATTCTCCGGGATTCAATCAGCAGATTAATCTTCTGGAACAGCCCGGATATCAGCGGATTGCTTCAAAATTCTGCTGTGTGGTGCCGCAGGATTCAATTATCGGACAGCTTCTGCAAACACTGCCGTGGGAAAATTACAGCGTAATTCACAGCAATTCGCCTTCGCTGATTTTTCAGCATGATATGTTCAGCTGGGAAATCGACGAGACAGGAAATCCCTGCTGGCTTGCCCGGATGAATTCCTCTACCAGAAAAAGCATGAAAAAATTAAACAGAATGATTCTTAATCTTTCCATATCCGAACGGAAAGAACTGACAAATCTGATTTTCGACTGGCTGGAAGAGAAAAATATTCATCATCTTGAAGCAATTAAATATTATCTGCCCTGGCAGTATCTTTTACATTTCAGATAAATTCATCCGGGCGGAACTGAATGCAAATCACAAATATTTCTCACAATTTTTTCCGGATTCTTTCACATTTCTGTTTCGCTTTTTTCAGAATCGCGCAGTATAATACAGGTAATGAAACAAATCTGTTACTATTCTGAAAGGAAGCGATTTTTATGAAAAAAAATATGATGATGACTCTTCTGCTGGGTGCAGTATTCGCCCTGACAATGACAGGATGCAATTCCGTTTCTACAGATATGACGGAAACCCTGACAACTGAACTCACAGAAACAGCAGTCCAGCCGGAAACAGCTGCTGTCAGAGAAACTATTACTTTTAATATTGATAAAACAAATTCTGAAGAAACAACGGAGGAAATCACCCCGGAAACAGAAAATACTGCTGTGGCAACGGCTTCTTATACCGCCAATACTGCCGGAATGCTGGATACAGCAGATCTGTTTTCCAACCGTGATTTAGAACAGTCTGCTGATCTGTCCGACGCACAGTATCTTACTGTTTCGGATAATGCCACACTCCAGATTACACAGGCCGGCGTTTATGTCATCAGCGGAACTGCTCAGAACTGCACAGTCAGAGTGGAAACTGACAAAGAATCCAAAGTACAGCTTGTGCTTGACGGCGTGAATATCACAAACAGCAGTGCACCGGCAATCTATGTTGTTTCTGCGGATAAAGTATTCATCACAACGACAAATACTGAAAATACTCTGACCGTTTCCGGTACTTTTACGCCCGACGGCGAAACCAATACGGATGCTGTCATCTATTCCAAAGAAGATCTGACACTGAACGGCACAGGAACACTGAATATCACCTCAGAAAGCGGAAACGGCATTACTTCCAAAGATGACCTGAAATTCACAGGCGGAACTTATACAATCAATTCGGCACTGGATGCCATCGAAGCCAATGATTCTATTTCCGTATGCGGCGGAATCTTTACCATTCACAGCAATAAAGACGGCCTGCACTGCGAAAATGACGAATCTCTCGGCGATATCTATATTGCCGGCGGCGATTTTACAATCAGTTCGGCAAGTGACGGCATTCAGGCTACAGCAGTATTGCAGATTGACGGCGGAACTTTCAATATGACTGCTTCCGAAGGCATGGAAGCAACCTATGTGCAGATTAACGGCGGAACTATCTATATAGAAGCATCCGATGACGGAATCAATGCGGCAGACAAGAGCAATGCGGCTTATCCTGTCACGATTGAATTCAACGGCGGCGATACGACTGTCATCATGGGACAGGGCGATACAGATGCAGTCGATTCCAACGGCTATATCCGTGTCAATGACGGTACAATCACTATCACAGCTCCGACTTCTTCTTTCGATTATGATATTTCGGCAGAATATAACGGCGGTACAATCATAATCAACGGCGAACAGGTAACTGAAATTCCGCAGTCCATGATGGGCGGCGGCGGATTCGGAGGCGGCTTTGGCGGCCGCGGAAATCACGGCGGATTCGGCAACAGAATGATGTAAGCTTAGATATAAAAAAGCACCGTTTCCGGTGCTTTTTATATTTTATCTCAAAAGAGAAAAGAATTCTTCTATCATATCGCCTTCCCGGACGGCATTTTTTGTCAGATAGCTGTCAGGAATTTTAATCCAGAATTCTGTGCTGTTTTTATCCCGGACAAGTACCCGGCACATAGGCTCTTCGCCGTCCGGAACGCCTTCACAGCCGTAATCCTCGTCAAGAATCCGGAGAACAGTCACTGTCCTGACAGAATATTTTTCCAGCCAGTGCCGGGCATAGGAACATGTTGCAGAAACGTGACAGCCCTGCTGAATGATTGTTTTTACTGCCTTCTGCACAAGCTGTCCGGCAATGCCCTGTCCCCTGAGAGAATCATCCACAAACGTGCGGACGATTGTGCAGGTTCCTGATTCTGTTTCCGGAAAGTTGATTTCTGCAAGAATTGTTCCTGTAGCATCTTCTGAAAAAATTCTGTTTTTCTGTATCTGGTACTGCATCTTGATTCCTCCTGATTATATTTTTTTCATATGCTGCCGCATCCAGGCGAGCAGATGGGTATCATCATATGTTCCGGAAGCAATGCCCATAATCAGCTGTATCAGGTCCTGATCCTGATAATCAGCATCGATTCCGTTCAGCAGCAGGAACACAAACATAACATGTGTGCCGATTCTCTTGTTGCCGTCCACAAAGGGATGATTCCGGATTAATCCGTATCCAAGGCGGCAGGCTTTTCCGAGCACGGAAGGATATAATTCCGTTCCGGAAAAAGTCTGGAAAGGCGCATGAAGTGCAGAGTCCAGCAAACCTTCATCGCGGATTTTTTCCGAGCCGCCGGATGCGGCTGTCAATGCCTGATGCATAGAAATAACTTGTTTTTTTGAGATCAGTTTCATTTGGCAAGCTCCCTGTAGACTTCTGCGTGGCGTATCATCAGTTTTTGAGAAATTTCTGTTATTTCCTCATCGGATGCCGTTTGCGGTGTATCCTGATCAGCGGATTTTTCTGCCCCGGCCTCTTCTGTAGAATAAATATCTTTATCAGATTCCATACGAATGCCTCCTTGTTTTGATGCTGTTATTATCATAGCATAAAAATAAAATTTTGTCAAATTTTAATTATATAAATTCAGTATAGTATCTCTGTAAAGTTATACAAACAATTTATATCCTGTCGAATTTGCTTGACATGTATTTGATTTTGTGATAAACTTTAAAATAGCTGGTTTATTCTCTATCAATTGCTTGGGAGGTATTATTACATGAATATTAATTTTCATCCGCTGATTATGAGCCAGAATGCGGAAGATATTGTCAGTCTGCTGGAAGAACTCGGCTTTGAAAAGCAAAATAACGGTCATGATGATGTACGTCTGAAAGATCACAATGGCTTTTTTCTGGATGTGGTACAGACAGAAAATGCTCCGCAGGATAAAACAGGCATCTGCATAAGTACAGATCGTTTTGAAGAAGCTTATTCCTTGCTGCTCGGAAAAGGCTTTCAGAATACAAATACAGCCGATGCAGGCCAGTCTGTCTGCCTGGTTTCTCCTTCCGGACTTGCAGTCCTGCTCTGCCGGAATCAGAAAGAAGTGCCGGAAGAAGCCGGCGACGGCCTGATTCCCAGTTTTTCCGTTGATCATAACGAAATTGTTCCGGGAATTTTTGTCAGCCGCGAAGATGAAGTCGGCAGCAGCATGATTACGACTTATGATATCAGAGTAACAAAGCCTAACAAAGAACCGGCTGTCGATGTGGCAGCGATGCATTCGCTGGAACATATTATTGCAACGTTCCTCCGTAATGACCCCGACTGGAAAAACGAAGTCATTTATTGGGGGCCTATGGGATGCCTGACAGGTTTTTACCTGATTCTCAAAGGCAGCCGTTCTCCGCAGCAAATATATCAGCTTGTGCTGGATGCCTTCCGTTCTGTGGCAGATGCAGAGAGCGTTCCCGGCACTGCACCGGAAAACTGCGGTCATTATCTGATGCATGATCTTGAAATGGCAAAATTTTATGCCGCAAAATTCGCCGATTATCTTGCTGCAAATGCTGAAAATCCCAGAATTTTTGAATATCCCAAAAAAGAGCGGCTTATCACAGAAGACGGTCAGCATTTTTATGATTCTTAAAAAAAGAAAGAATTCTGTTCTTCGGTTTTCTTTCATATCATTAAATCCAGAAAAAAGGTGAATGATCATCATGAAAATAGCAGTTGCAGGAACCGGTTATGTAGGACTTTCCATTGCCGTTCTGCTCGCACAGCATCATACTGTGACAGCTGTGGATATTGTTCCGGAAAAAGTAGAACTGATTAATCAGAAGAAATCTCCTGTTCAGGATGATTATATTGAAAAATATCTGGCAGAAAAAGAGCTTGCCCTGACGGCAACACTCGATGCCGGGAAAGCGTATCGGGATGCCGATTTTGTTGTCATTGCGGCTCCTACTAATTATGACAGCAGAAAGAATTTTTTTGATACTTCTGCCGTCGAGGCAGTAATCCGGCTGGTAATGCAGTATAATCCTGATGCTGTCATGGTTATCAAGTCTACCGTTCCGGTTGGCTATACCAGAGAAATCCGCCGGAAAACAGGCAGCAGAAATATTCTGTTCAGTCCGGAATTTCTGCGTGAATCCAAAGCTCTTTATGATAATTTATATCCCAGCCGCATCATTATTGGTACAGATATGGAAGACGAAAGACTTGTCAGCACTGCGCATACTTTTGCAGACCTTCTGCGGCAGGGGGCAGTCAAAGAAGAGATAGAAACGCTGATTATGGGCTTTACCGAAGCCGAAGCTGTCAAATTGTTTTCCAATACTTATCTGGCACTGCGTGTCAGCTATTTCAACGAGCTGGATACTTATGCCGAAATGAAAGGTCTCAATACCCGGCAGATTATCAACGGTGTCTGTCTTGACCCCAGAATCGGTTCGCATTATAACAACCCCAGCTTCGGTTACGGCGGTTACTGTCTGCCGAAAGATACTAAACAGCTGCTGGCAAATTATGAAGATGTGCCGCAGAATATGATATCTGCCATTGTGGAATCCAACCGTACCCGCAAGGATTATATCGCGGACAAAGTATTGCAGTTTGCCGGATACTATGCCTATGGCGATAATTCTGACTATGACAAGAAACGGGAAAAAAACGTGACAATCGGCGTTTATCGGCTGACAATGAAATCCAACAGTGATAATTTCCGGCAAAGTTCTGTTCAGGGCGTGATGAAACGTATCAAGGCAAAGGGTGCCAGAGTGATTATTTTTGAACCGTCGCTCGATGACGGAACAACTTTCTTCGGAAGTACCGTGGTAAACAATCTGGAGCAGTTCAAAGCCCAGTCCGATGCCATCATTGCAAACCGTTATGATGCTTGTCTTGACGATGTAAAAGATCGTGTATATTCGAGAGATTTATTCGGAAAAGACTGAAAAATTTTTCCTGATTTCTGGTATTATTTTACCCCGCCTGAAAAGGCGGGGTTTTTATTCAGAAACAGGCCGGACTGTTCCAGCATGTTATGACTTGGCAGAGCTTGATTCGTTCTGAAATTTTTTATGAATATTATCAATATTTTCCGTTGTGCCGCCGCCCTCATCATCGGGAGCACGGAATTTTCCGCGCGCTACCAGCCTGAGAAATGCATCGACTACATCTTGTGTCAGCTGTGTTCCGGCGACTTCCTGAATAATAGAAACAGCCTTTTCAAAATTCATGCGCTTGCGGTAGGGGCGGTTGGAATACATGGCATCGAACGTATCAGCAACGGCGATAATCTGCGCCACACGAGGAATTTCATCACCTTTCAGGCCGTCCGGATAGCCTTTTCCGTCGGGGCGTTCGTGATGAGAGCCTGCCCCGATTGCCAGTTCCGGCATAATGCTGATATTTTTCAGTGTATCCCGGCCAAGCACTGTATGGGATTTGATAATATTATATTCTTCATCCGTCAGTTTTCCGGCTTTATTCAGCACTTCTTCCGGAATGCCGACTTTTCCGATATCATGCAGAAGGGCAATGCTGTAATAAGTTTCCACAGTTTCTTCATCATAGCCCAGTTCACGCGTCAGCATGGCGGTATATTCGGCAACGCGGGCAGAATGGCCGTTGGTATAATGATCTTTCATATCGATTACTTTGGCGAATGCCTGAACAATCTCACGAATCAGAATTTTCTGTTCTTCCTGTTTTTTCAGAAGATGCTGTTCTCTGCGCCGGATAAACAGCATGAAAATGCCGGCTCCCAGCAGGGCAATCAGAACATAGGCTGTAATATGGAACCAGGTCATTTCGTGAACTGCCTTTTGCTTGACTATAAGCACAGAAAATTTCTGACTGTCTTTGCCCTGTGCATCCTGCATTTCCATGACAAAATGATAATTTCCGCCTTTCAGATTAGTATAATCTACCGGAACCAGTTCGCTTCTGCGGACGGTTGTCTGCTGACTGTCGAAGCCGTCCAGATAATAAGTAATCTGCGGATTAATCAGGGAATAATTATAGACAAACCCATGAATTGTAAGTTTCTGCACATCGGCGGCCAGCGTAATCGTTCCGCTGGAGTCCGGATAGATATATTTTCCGTCAGCTTCCACATAGGGGATATTCATTCTGATTTCGCTGACATCTTCAAACGGCTCTTCAATATTGACTTTTGCCACGCCGCTGGTACCGGAGATGTATAAATTGCCGTCTTCGGTCAGTTCGCTGTAAGAATTGGAAGTGGCAATACAGGGCAGGCCGTTGTCTTTTCCGTAGAATACGGCATCAATTTCGCCGTTTGCGAGCAGATTTTCCGCCGGAGCAACATAAATTCCGTTGCTGCTGAGAATCCAGATTTCCCCCTGACTGTTTTCATATAAATCAAAATTATTGGAATAGGGAAATTTCTGAATTGTTGTAAAAGTTTCATCTTCTGTCATATAGGCAATCGAATTGCTTGTGACAATCCAGAAAATATTTCTGTTGACATCTTTTTTGATTCTCATGATGACATCCGAGGAAAGCCCGGATTCTGTGCCGTAATGCACAATATTGCCGTCTGTATGAATGATATAAATACCGCCGCCGTCTGTTCCGATGAGAATATCGCCGTTATCAGCTTCGACAGCGGTCAGGAGTTCCGGATTCTGAATGCCGTCAGATTCATCATAGACTCTGGTGACTGTATGATTTTCAATAACGGCAGCACCGCCCGTGCAGGTCACCAGAAAAGAACCGTTTTTTCGTTCGTAAACTGTCCGCACTCTGTCAGAAGGAAGGCCGTCTTTCTGCGTGAATTGTGTCAGACTGCCATGATCATAGCAGACAAGCCCTTTTTCGCCGAAAGTGGAAATCCACAGTCTGTTTTGACTGTCACGGATGACAGAACGGATTCTGCATCCGGTCAGCATCTGAATCAGATCTGTTTCGTCAAGAATTTCCCCGGAGGCGGAAACTGCTTTTTGCACGGGCATTTTTTCAACAATGCCGTTTTTGCTGATGACCGTCAGCCCTTCGTTTTTGCTTCCGATGATAAGTTTATCATCATACATGCAGGTAGAATTGACTACTGTATCAGGAAGATGATAAGCTTCAAAAATATCCTGAAACTGGTTCGGGACAATTTTCATGACTCCCTGTTTGGAAGAGGCAAACCATAGATTTCCCTGATAATCCGTAATCATCTGTTCTGCCGAACTGTTCAGAGGAAGATTTTCAAGGCTGATGAATTTATCGTCTTTTATCACGCCAAGGCCGTTATCGGCACAAACCCATATTTCGTCCTGCACCTGCTTGACAGAATTGATATATTCCAAAGGAGCTGTATCCACTTCTTTTTGTGTTCTGAATCCGCTGGAAATCTCTGCATAATAGACTTTGGATTCTTTTGTGCCGATATAGACAAGGCCGGGCGTTTCATGATCCGGGTACAGACTCAGAATGCCGGAAATCCCCGTTTGTGAACTGCTGTAATAGCCTGTCAGCTTCTGGTTTTGGATTGTAAAGACTGCTCCGCCCATCGTTACGCCATAGAGCACATTATCGCTTCCGAGTTTCAGATTCCGGATATATTCCTGATTAATCTGCGGTTCGTCGATTTTATGCAGTGACATAGATTCATCTATGACAGCGATTCCCTGCGTAGTGGCGATGTAAATATTGCCCTCCTGGTCTTCTGCAATGGCACGGATGGAAAGCGAATTTAATCCGTCATTTTTATCAAAACGCTGGTAATAATCCTGATCCATCACGGCAACGCCGCTGTCATTTGTCCCGATCCAAAGACGGTTTTTACTGTCAACATAAAGACTGACAACACTTGCCAGGCCGTTGGTAGAATCGATTCTTTCAAACGTATTTCCGTCATAGCGAATCAGGCCGCTGTAACTTCCAATCCAGATAAAGCCTTCCTGCGTTTCGGCAATGGCGTTTGCCTCAGAGGTCGGCAGTCCGTTGGTATTGTCATAGAGTACAGCAGACCGTCCCTCATGATGATCAATCAGATCTACAGCAATTTTTTCATCTGCTGATGCATCTTCTGCCGCGGCAGAGGCCGGAAAAGCCAGCATCACTGCGGAACACAGCAGACAGATACAGCATTTGATTTTTCTTTTTATATGCAGATTCATGAAATCTCCCCTCTCATAACTGTCATTGCTATTATAGCACAATTTTGAAAATAAGTCAATTGTCTGTATATAATCCCGTATGAAAAAACATATTTTATCTTGACAAAAATTGTGTAATATGGTATACTGATAAAGAGCTAATATAGAGTATAGTCGATTAGCGTTCTGCTTAGAGAATATGACACAAGAATAGAAAAAAATCATAAAGCTCTTCCGGAAACAGGAGCTTTTATTCCACAGGAGGAATGACATGGAACATCAAAATCTGACATTTGCAAGCCTTGCTCTTGCCCTTGCAAATGACTACAGCAGTCTGTATGTGATTGATTCTGAAAATGACAGTTATGCAGAATACGCCGTCAACGGCACGGAAAAAGAATTGATTCCAGTTTCACGGGGAGATGATTTTTTCAAAGATGTGCTGAAAAACTGCCGGGAACAGGTCTGGCCGGAGGATCAGGAATATTTTCTGGAAAAATTCCGGAAAGAGACGGTACATCAGGCTTTGAAAAACGGAAAATCCTTTTCGCTGACTTATCGGCTTACAATTCAGGGAAAGCCGCAGTATTTCTTTCTGAAAACCATTCAGGGAAATGACCGGAATAT
>DFJS01000096.1 GCA_002373165.1 Ruminococcus sp. UBA3665 | reverse complement strand
TAGCCTTTCTGGAGAGCAGGTGCAGTAGACTTGGACTGCTGTACTTTTCTGCCCTTGCGCACGAGCTGATTAAATGTTGGCATCTGTTTTCCTCCTTTTTTGCAAGTTTTTTGTATTGCAGAACAAAGATCAAAAAGATCAAAACGTGCTGCATACTTGTTTATTATACACTTGTTTTTGCAATTTGTCAAGTGTTTTTTCAAAAAAAATAAATTTTTTTCTTTTTTCCGGAACTGTCTCTGCAATTTTATTTATATTTTACAAAATATAATTATGATATTTATCGCTTTTTACAAAATTTCCAGAAAGGCTTGACAAATATTTTAAAATGTAGTATAATTTTAAAATGCACTATTTCGGTTTTTTTACATGCGTGCAGAATAGTATAACATATTCTGTGTGTTTTGTCAAGCGTTTCCCGGAATAAAACTGCAAGATTTTGAAGGAGGTATCCGCCTATGGTAAATGTAATGCCAAAACAGCTCGGAAAAAATGTCAGAATGAGCTTCGGCAAAATTCCGGAAGTCCTGGATATGCCGAATCTGATCGAAATCCAGAAGAATTCTTATAAATGGTTCCGCGAAGAGGGACTGAAAGAAGTCTTCAAGGATTTTTCGGCAACAGACTATAACGGTAATCTGGTACTGACATTTGTGGACTATCGTTTTGATGATGATCATCTGAAATACAAAACGATTGCCAAAGCCAAAGAGCATCAGGCAACTTACGCTTCTCCTCTTCGCGTTACCGCAAAACTCTGGAATAAAGAGACCGGCGAAGTAAGAGAAAGCGAAATTTTCATGGGTGATTTCCCGCTGATGACAGAAAGCGGCACTTTCGTCATCAACGGTGCAGAACGTGTCATCGTTTCGCAGCTTGTCCGTTCTCCCGGCGTTTACTACGATATGGAAAAGGACAAGACCGGCAAGGAACTGTTCAAATCCACAATTATCCCTAACCGCGGCGCATGGCTGGAATACGAGATGGATTCCAATGATATTGTCTATGTCCGCATTGATAAAAACCGCAAAATTCCGCTGACTACTTTCCTCCGTGCCATCGGGCTGGGAACAGACGAATCAATCGAAGAAATGTTTGGCCACGACGAAAGATTATACCAGACAATTCTGGAAAAAGATACTGCCAAAACCGTAGAAGACGGCCTGGTGGAAGTCTATAAAAAACTCCGTCCCGGCGAACCTCCCACAATTGAAAGCGCACAGGCTCACCTCGACCTGCTGTTCTTTGACCCCAGACGCTATGATCTGTGCAAATTCGGCAGATACAAGTATAACAAAAAACTGGGCATTGCTTCCCGTATTTCAGGCCACCTTGTTTCCCGTCCCGTTGTGGACGAGCGTACAGGCGAAGTGCTCGCCGAAGCCGGAGAACTCCTCAGCTATGAAAAAGCCCGTGCTATTGAACAGGCCGGCGTTTTTGAAGTCTTCCTGACTGTAGAGTCCAAACAGTATTATACAACAGAACTCGGCCAGACTTCTATCCGCATGGTAGAAAAAGAAATCAAAGTCCTTGGCAACGGCATGGTAGATCTTGCCGGTTATGTGGATTTTGACCCTGCCGAAATCGGCATCCGTGAAAAAGTTGCTGTCCGTGTTCTGAACGATATTTTAGAAAATACCGATCCCGCCGATCTCAAGGCTGTCTGCAAGAAACGCGCCGAAGAACTTGTTCCCAATCATATCACACTGGATGATATTTTTGCTTCTGTCAGCTACTTCCTGAATCTTTGCGAAGGAGTCGGCAATACGGATGATATTGACCATCTGGGCAACAGAAGAATCCGCCGTGTCGGCGAACTGCTCCAGAACACCATGCGCTCCGGCATGGCACGCATGGAACGCGGCATCCGTGAACGCATGAATCTCCAGACACAGGATATGGATGTCATCACGCCGCAGGCACTGGTTAACATTCGTCCTGTTACTTCCCAGATTAAAGAATTTTTCTGTTCTTCTCCGCTGTCGCAGTTCATGGATCAGAACAATCCGCTTGCCGAACTGACACATAAACGCCGTCTTTCCGCGTTAGGCCCCGGCGGTCTGTCCCGTGACCGCGCCGGATTTGAAGTACGTGACGTTCACTACTCCCACTACGGCAGAATGTGCCCGATTGAAACCCCTGAAGGCCCTAACATCGGCCTGATTTCCTATCTGGCATCTTTTGCAAAAATCAACGAATACGGCTTTATCGAAGCTCCTTACCGCCGTGTTGACAAGAAAACCGGCGTTGTGACAGAAGAAGTTGTCTATATGGCTGCCGATGAAGAAGATAATTATATCGTCGCCCAGGCCAATGAACCTCTTACAGAAGAAGGCAAATTTGCCCGCGCCAAAGTTACAGCACGCCAGCGCGACAAAATCCTTGAGATTGAAAACTACAAAGTTGATTATATGGACGTTTCTCCTAAAATGGTAGTATCCGTCGCAACAGCAATGATTCCTTTCCTGGAAAATGACGATGCCAACCGTGCCCTGATGGGTGCAAACATGCAGCGTCAGGCTGTGCCGCTTCTCAAGACAGAACGTCCCTTTGTCGGAACAGGCATGGAGTACAAAGCCGCTGTCGATTCCGGCGTATGTGTTCTTTCCGAAACAGACGGCGTTGTAACTTTTGTATCTGCTGACAAGATTGTCATCCAGGACGAAAACAAAATCGAACACAGCTATGAAATGATCAAGTTCCAGCGTTCCAACCAGGATACCTGTGTCAACCAGCGTCCGATTGTCAATGTCGGCGATACCATCCGCAAAGGTCAGGTTCTGGCCGACGGCCCTGCCACCGCTGACGGCGAAATTGCACTCGGCAAAAATGCCCTCATCGGCTTTATGACATGGGAAGGCTATAACTATGAAGATGCCGTTCTCCTGAACGAACGCCTTGTCCGCGAAGATGTCTTTACTTCTATTCATATTGAAGAATATGAACTGGAATGCCGCGATACCAAGCTCGGCCCGGAAGAAATTACCCGTGATATTCCCAACGTCGGCGAAGATGCTCTTAAAAATCTCGACGAACACGGCATTATCCGCATCGGTGCAGAAGTAACGGCAGGGGATATCCTTGTCGGCAAAGTCACCCCCAAGGGTGAAACTGAACTCACTGCCGAAGAACGCCTTCTGAGAGCTATTTTCGGCGAAAAAGCCCGCGAAGTCCGCGATAATTCCCTGAAAGTGCCCCACGGCGAAGGCGGTATTGTCATCGGCGTAAAAACTTTCAAGCGCGGCGAAAAAATCAATGATGATGATACAAATGCCGAAGTTTCTGAACTTGGTACAGGTGTCAACATGAAAGTCCGCTGCTATCTGGCACAGAAGCGCAAAATCTCTGTCGGCGACAAAATGGCCGGCCGCCACGGAAACAAGGGCGTTGTTTCCAGAATCCTTCCGGAAGAAGATATGCCTTTCCTCCCCGATGGTACGCCGCTTGATATCGTTCTGAATCCTCTGGGCGTGCCTTCTCGTATGAACATCGGTCAGGTTCTGGAAGTGCACCTGGGCATGAGTGCCAAAGCTCTGGGCTGGCATATCATGACCCCTGTATTTGACGGCGCACACGAAGATGATATCCGTGCCTGCTTCCGTGAAGCCAACGAAAAAAATGCGCCTTACAAGAACGAACCGTTTGAACTCAACCAGATGGACAAAGTCATCAATCCCAAGGCCATCACTATGAACGAAAACGGCAAGTTCACGCTCTATGACGGACGTACCGGCGAAAAATTCGATAATCAGGTAACTGTCGGCTATATGTATTATCTCAAGCTGCATCATCTTGTAGATGATAAAATCCATGCACGTTCTGTCGGCCCGTATTCTCTTGTCACACAGCAGCCTCTGGGCGG
>DFJS01000010.1 GCA_002373165.1 Ruminococcus sp. UBA3665 | reverse complement strand
AAATATAGAAAGGGTACTGTACAAGTCTCCCAACCCTCCCTGACTGGTAAATTTTGATTTATCATAGCAATAAAAATCTCCCCTGAAAGTCAGGGGAGAAATTTTTTATACAAGAACAAATTCGCCGTTCTGATAGTCAATTTTCAGCACAGTGCCGGGGGCAGGGTCATCGCTGATGATATGCTTTGCAATCAGTGTTTCAAACTTCTGCTGCATGTAGCGTTTCAGCGGACGCGCACCGAAGCTGACATCATAACTGTTGTCGACTACAGCATTCCGGGCGGTTTCTGTGATTTCAACATCCAGCTGCTTGTCAGACAGACGGCGTTTCAGGTCTTTCAGCTGCAAATCCACAATGCTGAAAATCTGTTCGCGCATCAGCGGTTTGTAGAAGACAATCTCATCCAGACGGTTCAGGAATTCCGGACGGAACTGCTGATGCAGAAGCTTGTTGACCTGATTCTTGGCATCTTCGGAAATTTCGCCGTTATCCTGCATTCCTTCCAGAATGAACGGAGAGCCAAGGTTGGAAGTCAAAATCAGGATAGTATTCTTGAAATCGACTGTTCTGCCCTGAGAATCTGTAATTCTGCCGTCATCCAGCACTTGCAGAAGCAGATTGAAGACATCCGGGTGTGCTTTTTCGACTTCGTCCAGAAGCACGACGGAATAAGGCTTTCTGCGGACAGCTTCGGTCAGCTGACCGCCTTCTTCATAGCCGACATATCCGGGAGGCGCACCAATCAGGCGGCTGACACTGAATTTTTCCATATATTCACTCATATCGATTCTGACCATGCTGTTTTCATCATCGAACAGAGCCTGTGCCAGAGCTTTGGCAAGTTCTGTCTTGCCCACGCCCGTGGGTCCCAGGAACAGGAACGAACCAAGCGGTTTGTTCGGGTTCTGAATTCCGGCACGGGAACGGAGAATAGCTTCGCTGACTTTTGTGACAGCCTCGTCCTGACCAATGACACGCTGATGCAGAATTTCTTCCATGCGGAGGAGCTTTTCGCGTTCGCCTTCCATGAGTTTGGAAACGGGAATGCCAGTCCAGCGGCAGATGATTTTTGCAATTTCTTCGGCAGTGACTTCATCCCGGAGCAGACTTTCGGAAGTGCCGGATGCAGAAGCAAGTTTTTCCTGTTCGGCAAGCTGTTTCTGGAGTTCAGGGAGTCGGCCGTATTTGAGTTCGGCGGCGCGGTTGAGGTCATAATTCCGTTCGGCGCGTTCCATCTCTGCACTGACCTGTTCGATTTCTTCGCGGAGCTTCTGCACTTTGGAAATACCGGATTTTTCATTTTCCCAGCGTGCTTTCATTTCTTTGAATTTTTCGCGCAGATCGGCAAGTTCTTTCTGGATTTCAAGCAGATGTTCCTGAGAGAGCTTGTCAGTTTCTTTTTTCAGGGCAGTTTCTTCGATTTCCAGGCGGATCATATGCCGGGAAATATCATCCAGTTCCTGAGGCATGGAATCCATTTCTGTGCGAATCATGGCGCAGGCCTCGTCCACAAGGTCGATAGCCTTATCAGGAAGGAATCTGTCGGAGATATATCTGTCCGAGAGCGTTGCGGCGGCAAGGAGTGCGGCATCATGGATTTTGACCCCGTGGAAGACTTCATAGCGTTCTTTCAGGCCGCGCAGGATAGAAACAGTATCTTCCACAGTAGGTTCAGGAACCATGACGGGCTGGAAACGCCGTTCCAGAGCCTGATCTTTTTCGATATACTGGCGGTATTCGTTCAGCGTAGTTGCGCCGATGCAGTGGAGTTCCCCTCTGGCAAGCATAGGCTTCAGGAGATTTCCGGCATCCATCGCGCCGTCCGTTTTGCCTGCGCCGACGATAGTATGCAGTTCGTCAATGAATAAAATAATTCTGCCGTCGCTTTTTTTGATTTCATTCAGGACGGCTTTGAGACGTTCTTCAAATTCGCCGCGGTATTTGGCACCGGCAATCAGTGCGCCGAGGTCAAGAGAAAAGATTGTTCTTTCTTTCAGGCTGTCCGGCACATCGCCGCGGACAATACGCAGGGCAAGGCCTTCGGCAATGGCGGTCTTGCCGACACCGGGTTCGCCGATCAGCACAGGATTGTTTTTGGATTTTCTGGATAAAATTCTGATTACATTCCGGATTTCGCTGTCACGGCCGATGACAGGGTCAAGTTTGCTTTGTCTGGCAAGTTCGGTCAGGTCCTGGCCGTATTTTTTCAGAACATCATAAGTTTCTTCGGGGTTTTCGCTGGTAACTCTGGTATTGCCGCGCACCTGCATGAGAACCTGCAAAAACTGATTTTTGTCAATTCTGAACTGATTCAGGATTTTTTTCAGCTCCTGATCAGGATTTTCCAGCAGTGCAAGAAAGATATGCTCGACAGAAACATATTCGTCTTTCATATTGGCGGCCTGCTGTTCGGCCTGTGTGAGAGCCTTGTCAACGTTCTGGGAAATGAGAATCTGTCCGGGCTGACGGCCGCTGCCCGTCACGGCAGGCATATTGCGGATTGCCGTCTGTACGGCATTCTCAAGCTGATTCAGATTGATATTCAGCTTCTGGAGCAGCTGGCCGATCAGGCCGCCGTCCTGGCTGATCAGTGCCTGAAACAGATGAATCTGTTCGATATGCATATTCTGTGCGGAGAGTGCAAGGCTCTGGGCATTCTGGATAGCTTCCATGGATTTCTGGGTTAATTTCTGAGCGTTCATAAAAAATGCCTCCTTAGATTAATTTCTGTATGGTACGGGCTTCTTCCCGGAAGGAATCTTCCAGTTCCTGAGAAGTTTTCCCGGAGAACCAGGCTTTTAAATAACGGTCGAACCGGTTGACATAATCGCCGAGCAGTTCGCCGAAAGCAGTTTCGTTCTCAGCAGGGTTCTGCAAAGAGCGTTCCAGCCGGCCGGGCAAAAGCTGATATTCTGCATGGCCGGGCAGGTGATGCTGTTCCATCAGAATCCAGAACCGGAAAAACTGTTCCAGCGCAAGCAGAAGCTCGCGGTTCTGCGTGCGGAGCTGAATGCGGAGCTTTCCGGCGCGGCCGTGCTCCGGAGTTTTGTAAAGCTCGACGGAATACTGCACTGTAGGTTTGTATTTATAATTCAGCCGGCTTTGCATGGCGAGCATATGTGCAGAAGTCTGTTCCAGAATGCGGAACTGCTGCATCAGGGCTTCCATGCCGGAAAAGACGGACTGCATCCGCATTTCCGGAGTAATGCAGGAAAGATGCTCTGCCAGAATCTGATTGATGATATTGGAACGGCTGGTGTGCATCTGGTAGGCGAGGTCATCGGCCTTGGCGACAACTTCGTCAGACAGCACAAGGCTGTAGATACTTTTTGACATGATCTGGATTCTCCTTTCTGAAAATATTGGATTTTGAATCCGGATTATTAATTTTGCTGTAATTTTAGTATAGCACAAGTCAAGCAATTTGTCAAGGGGTTTATTAAAAAATTTTGCAAATTTTTTTGAAAAAATAAAAACGCCCGGCCACAATACCGGACGCTTTCATAAAGAGGAAGGTAAAATGTTATTTACAGCTTTAAATCCGGATACTAAAATATCCGTCTGCACTGCGAGCTGTAACTGAAAAATCAAATCCTGTTAACTGAGAGAAGACTCTCACTGCGCTAAAGTTAAAAGATTTAATTTTTCTACAGTTAGTATGTAATTTCTGCAAGTTTATAACATTCCGGGCTTCAAAAACGTTTGAGAGGGGGGACATTTCTGAACGGCTTCCGGAACAAGCAGGTACTTACTGAACTGTTTTTATTATTTTACATGATTTTTCCGCTTCTTTCAATAGATAATAATATTTAAAACTGATTTATTGAAGCTAAAAACAAGATATTTTTGTGTATTTTTCTGTTTTTTCTCCTGATTTTATGAATAATTTATGAAATCAGGATAATTTATTTTTTATTCATAAAAAATTCATGAAACAAGAAAGCAAATCGGCCGGATTGTCCGGCCGGTTTGCAGGGCTGTCAGAGTCAGGAATGAATCGGAAATTCTGATGCTTTCAGAATGCCCACAATCAGTTTCAGGATATTCAGGGAATCCGTTGCATCCGGAATGCCGTTCTGATCAACATCGGCGTTGCGTTCGCCCTGTGCCGTGAGGGAGCCTTTGCCCATAGCGGCTTTGTTCAGCGCGATGACATCGACAATATTGACTTTGCCGCTGCAATCGGCATCGCCCCATACAGGTGCCGATTCGCTTTCGCTTCCTTCCGGCGGCGTGCCCCAGACAAGTTCGTCATCGATATACATTGTGATGGCATCGGTATATTCCGGAGCTTCGTTGAGTTCCTTGCCGATCTGCGCGGCTGTGCGGATGGCCTGACGGCTATAATCGTTGGAAGAATCCCATACAAAAGTATATTCAGAATTCTGCGTGGTATCCATCAGGGCAAACTGCACTTGCAGATCGCCGTAGAACTGGTAATCTTTCCAGTTCATTTCAAGATAGCAGTCGCCGGAATCGTTATACTGTACCAGATTGTAGGCGACAGTATATTTTCCGTCAGTGCTGGATTTCATTTCGTCATAGTCAGAGCGGATTTCGATATTATCCAGAGTCTGGCCGTTTTTGAGAAGTTCGGAGATGTTGAAATAATATCTTACTTTGACATCATCCAGATAGCGCGGCGGCTGGGAAGAAAGATTTGCAATTTCAATCAGAATCTGAGTTGCCATATTATCTTCCTGACCTACGGCAGCTTTCAGAGTGAATTCTGTAATTTCGCCTTTGAGGCTTTCTTCGGACGGCGGGAAATTGGCTTCGGGCTTATCGCCGCTGGCCTTGCCGTAATACTGATACAGTCCGGCACATGCGCCGACAAATCCGGCATTATAATCGACAGCGACTTCGTTATAGATATAATCTTTGGTCAGGTCTCTGTGCCAGTCATCGGCATCAGGGCCGCCGACCAGTGCGCCCCACAGAACATGAGTCTGATCTTCCGGGTCGTCCATATTCAGAGTCGTGGAACCGTGGGCGGCTCTGTGATGGGGATGGGATGCGCCTTTTTCCAGGTCATAGCCGACAATGTAGGAACGGTTCATGGGATTATTGCCCATGATATATTCCATCTGGCCTTTAGACCAGTCAGCAAATGTCATATCGCCTGTTTCTTTGGCATAGACAAGAGCCTCCAGCTGTGCGGCAGTATCGTAGCGGGCAGAGCCGTAATCGTTAAGCATTCCGAATCCGGCAGGTGTTTTTTTCAGCCATGCGCCGTCTGTTTCGGGAAGATCTTTGATCTGGTCGGCCGTGATGGCAGTATTCCAGATGGCATCATCTGTGCCAAAATATTTATGTCCTGTCACAGCGGCCGGAAGTCCGGTTGCCTTGGCGGCATCTTCGGGAGTCATGCCGCTCCAGAATTCCAGATTCCAGCGGAAGATGTACCAGTCACGGGAGCAGTTGGTAATCGGCGCGAGTTTCGCGAACACGCCGCCCCAGACGGTATCCCAGCAGTGCACCCAGATATTCTGCCAGCAGTTGC
>DFJS01000047.1 GCA_002373165.1 Ruminococcus sp. UBA3665 | reverse complement strand
GCGAGGGTTCAAATCCCTCTTTCCGCGCTTGAATTTTTAAAAGAAGAAATTCCTAAGCTGTAAAAACGACTTAGGGATTTTTTTGTCTCAAGTTTCGGCAGAATACAAAAAAGACCGTTTCAAGAAGAAACGATCTTTCTGGCGTGCCTGGAGGGATTCGAACCCCCGACCTACTGGTTCGTAGCCAGTCACTCTATCCAGCTGAGCTACAGGCACATATTTTTTTGTTTTTCCGGAGCTTAATCACTCAACAGATATTATTATAGCACAAACCAAAGCGTTTGTCAAGTGTTTTTTCAAAATTTTTTTAAATTTTTTTTGCTGAAAGTATCATATCCGTCACAAAATAATTCTGAAAGCTCTGGACAAATGAAAAAAAATATGCTATAATAAAAGCAGAAATACAGCTGCTGCAAAGAAAGGATGTAAACATTTCCATGGCGAAATCAAGAACCAAAACCATGCGCATTCAGCTCCGACAGCCAACCCTGCAATCCATGCTGATGGAAATCCAGAAAGCCGTCAGCGGAAAAAACGATGTCATCTTCAAAGTTCTGCTTGCGATGCTGGCAGGCGGCCATATCCTGCTGGAAGATATGCCCGGCGTAGGCAAGACTACTCTTGCGCTGGCCATTTCCCGGACTCTGGCACTCTCCTGCAAGCGCATTCAGTTTACGCCGGATGTTCTGCCGACCGATGTCACGGGCTTTACGCTGTACCAGAAAAGCTCGGACAGTTTTGTTTTTAAAAAAGGCGCAGCCTTCTGCAATCTTCTGCTGGCCGACGAGATCAACCGCACCTCCAGCAAAACGCAGTCGGCTTTGCTGGAACTGATGGAAGAAGGCGCGGTCACAATGGACGGCAAAACCTATCCCCTGCCGGATCCGCATATTGTCATTGCCACGCAGAATCCGATTACCTGTGTCGGAACACAGCGGCTTCCGGAGTCGCAGATGGACAGATTCTTAGTCCGGCTTTCGCTGGGATATCCTGCGCCGGAACATGAAATTGCTCTGCTGAAAGCAAGGCAGACGGCCAATCCGCTGGACGAGATCGAACAGGTGGCCGATACGGACGAACTGCTTGCCATGCGCCGGGAAGTCGAGGAAATTTATATCAACGATTCTATTTATGAATATATTGTCAGCCTGATTCAGGCAACGCGCAGTCATCCGCAAATCCGGCTGGGCATCAGTCCGCGCGGTTCGCTGGCACTGATGCAGATGGCAAAAGCCTGCGCCTATGCGCAGGGACGGGACTATCTGCTGCCGGACGATGTGGATTTTGTCTGTGCGGATGTATTTTGTCACAGGCTGATTCTGCACGGCACGGACGACAGCTCTGAACAGGCTCAGGATTTAGTACAGGAAATTTTAAAATCCGTTCCTGTGCCGGAGGCCGGGTAATTTCCATGTGGTGGGTCAAGCTGCTTTATCTGGCCGTAGTGATCGGGCTGGGAATTTTTTCTGTTTTATATATCGATTCGCTGGCGGTTGTGTTTTTTCTGTGTGCGCTGCTATTTCCTGTCATTCTGTTGTTTTGTCTGCTGTGGGGCAGGCTCTGCACACACGCCTCGCTGAACAGCACGACGGCATCCTGTACCGTGCATGATTCTGTCCCGATGGGCATAATCATCGAAAACACCAGTCCGTTTTATTTCCCGAAAGTTTATGCACAGATTACAGTCTGCCATGCGCTGAGTGATATGCCGGAGAAAATCCGGCTTCGTTTTCCGCTTCATGCGCGGAACACTACCAGACTCACGTTTTATGTCCGGCCGGAATGCTGCGGCGCGGTCAAAATCCGGATTGATTATCTGCATATTCTGGATTATCTGCATATATTCCGCACAGAAATGCGGCGTGTCAATGACGAGCTGGAGCTTCTGGTACTGCCCCGGCAGGCAGACTTATCGCTCCGGATGACGGCCGAGGCAGTTTATTCGCCGGAGAGCAGCCGCTATGCTGACCGCCCCGGTGATGATCCTTCTGAAATTTTCAATATCCGGGAATATCATCCCGGCGATGCCGTCAGCCGGATTCACTGGAAATTAAGTTCCAAATCGGAAAAATTATTCATCCGGGAATTTGGCTATCCGATTGAGAAACAAGTGCTGCTTCTGGCGGAATATCTTTCTGATGCGCAGGACGAACCGCTGGCGCACATGCGGCAGGCGCAGACTTTTTTAACGCTGATTTATTCGCTGGCGCGGCGGCTTGCCGAAGAGGACTTCCAAGCCGTGTTTGCATGGTATGACGGCACCCGGCTGGTTGTCAGGCCGTTACAGTCGGCGACGGCACTGCCGGAGCTGTTCCGGGAATTTTATCATGCACTGGACAGCATGACACTGGAGCCGCAGGCTTTGCGCGAACTCTTTGCCGGACAGCATTACTCTTCCGTCACACTGCTGACCAACGATCAGGAAGCCGCTCTGCTTCCTGTGCTGGAAACACAGGCCGATGCAAGCCGGAAAAATTTTGTTCTGCTGGCAGAAGAAAAAATTTCTCTTCGTTCAGACAGCGTTTCTGTCCGGACAGTTCTGCCGGAACAGCCTGCCGCGGATATGGCCGGACTGATTCTGTAAGCAATGGGGTATGATAACAATGAAATTACAAGATTCTGACATTCTCAGCGGTGTGCAGGTAGAAAACACACTCTCGATGGCATTGCAGTCGGGATATCCCAAACGCCGCCGGGGATATCTGGTAGTATTGGCACTTGCCGGCGTGACGGGCAGTATTTTTTCTTTTCTGACAATGTTTTCGCCTGTCTATATTCTGCCTGTATTTCTGGCGGCGGCAGGTGTGATATTTTTCTTTTTTTCGTGGACGGCACTGCATCCCGGCCGCAGTATGATTCCTGTGCTGACGGCCGTACTGCTGTACTGTGCATTATTTTTCTGGCAGAAAACGCGCATTACCAACGGCCTGATGTATCTGACCAATGATGTATGTCAGGCTATTTATATGACCGACTGGGAATATTTTGTCACTGACCTGCATTATCCAGAGGCCGACAGCGTGACTTGTGTGCTTTGTTTTCTGGCCTTTCCTGTTATCTGGATGATATGCTATGCCGTACTGCGCTACCAGAATTTTTTCCTGAGTCTGCTGGTGACGTTTCCGTTTATTGAAATCGGCTTATTTTTCGGGATTGTGCCGCAGCATCTGTTTGCGGTACTGCTGGCGGCGTTCTGGTTTGCGATGGCCGGGGTACAGATGGCAGGTTCCGGCATCACGCAGAACGGCGGCAAGACAGGCTTTCTCCGGAAGAAAAATGCTTTCTTTCCTGTAGCCGGAATGCGCTTCATGCTTCCGGAATCGACAGGCGTTCTGATTCTGGGGCTTGTCATGCTGGTATTCGGCATAACAGAACTGTTTCTGCACCAGTCCGGCTACGAACGTCCGGAACAGTTCAAACAGCTCCGCACGGATTTTCAGAATTACATTGCTTCTCTGCACATGTCGGGTGATCTGATTCTGGACAATTACGGCGAAGCGCAGGAATCACAGCCGGATGACGAAACGCATATTCCGCTGGGCAGTCTGGACGAAAAAATCTATGAGAATATTCCTGTAGCCAGCGCGGCATTTTCTGAAAATCCCGGCACAAGAATTTATTTAAAATACCGTACAGGAAAAATCTACAACGGTTCGGCTTGGACAATGCCGGAAGATTCCGCTCTGCCGGAAATTCTGAATTATTTTGAACTTCTGGATTATTATCCGCCGGAATTTCTTTACGCAACGCTTTCCGGAGGAAATCCCCTGCAAATGTCGCTGTATCATCCGACGGGGATTCTGTCGCAGTGCATTCCGTACGGCTTTCAGAAAAACCAGGATATTCACTGCCAGAGCAATGATCTGATCCGCACGGAAACACAGACTTATTTAATTCACGGAAATACAGATTATGAAGAACTGCTTTCAAATCCGGATGAAGTTACCAGAATCCGGCTTGATGCGCTCCTGCCAAGCTGTGAAGCAGAAGATATCTCTATCTTAAGCGAACTGACAGCCGGTCAGGAACGCCGGCTTGTCTTCACCTCGCACAGCAGTGACCTGTCAGCGTACTATTTCCAGAACGCCCACACGGCGCGCGCTGCCGAAGCCGGCATTCTGTGCGGCAGTTTCTATGATGATCTTGTCTATCAGCAGGATACTGTTCTGCCGGATACTCCTGCTTTGCAGGCCGTACGGCAAGCTTATGCGCCGCTGCTCCGGGATTTCGATGCCCGGACCGCTTCGGCCTCGGAAATCATCACAAAACTGGAAGATCTCCGCGACGAAATCTGCGATCATGTCAGCTATACGCTCGCGCCCGGCAGAACCCCTTCCGGAAGCGATCACACAGCCTATTTTCTGCTGGAAAATCGAAAAGGCTACTGTGAACACTATGCCACGGCCGGAACAGTCCTCGCCCGGATGGCCGGCATCCCGGCGCGTTACTGCGAAGGCTACATGATTGACTGTTCCCGTGACGGAACGCTGACAAAATCCTCCGCCGCTGACGGCAGTACCGTCTACACGGCCGAACTGCTGGACAGCAGTGCCCATGCCTGGACAGAAATCTACATCAGCGGACTGGGCTGGATTCCGTTTGAATTTACTTATTCGTATTTCACATCCCGTACCCGGCCGGAACGTCCTGTTCCGGAAACACGTGAGACGAGAGAAACTATCGTGCCGACTTCTCCGGTTCCGACAGAACCGCCCACTCAGCCCCCGACGGAACCGCCTGTTCCGGAACAGAAAGAAATTCCTGTCAAAATGCTGGTTCTGATTATTTTCCTGACGACAGCGGCCTTCTGCTGTCTGCTGGCACTGATTTTCCGGATTGCACGGCTTTCGGCAATCCGGAAGCGAATGCATCAGTACGAACAGGAAGACCGCAAAGCGGCCGGATTATGTGCCTATCGCTATCTGACCGATCTGCTGGCGGAATGCGGCGTGGCCATCAAAGGCACGACAATCGGCGAACTGGTAGAAGATTCCGAGCGGCATTGTTCGCAGTACATGGATTCTTTCTACAGTCTTTCGGCGGCGGTACAGCTGGGCGCGAAGCTTCGCTACAGTCCGCATCCTATGACAGGCAGTGAACTGCATTATCTGCTTCAGGCGGCCGAATCGCTGGCCGAAGGCATGTACCGGCAGGGGAATTTATTCCGCCGGTTTTATCTCAAATGGCTGCGGCATTATTTATAAAAAAATAAAATTTTCAGATAAGGAGTGATCTTTCATGTTCAGAAAAATCAACTGGAAAACATTCTGGTACACTAATTTATTTTCAATCCTCACCCTGGCGGCAGGCATTGTTTTCACGGCGAAGCCGGATATTATTACAGCCACCTGCCGTACGATCGGCATCATCTGCTGTGCGGCAGGCGCGGTTCTGCTATTGCTGTGTCTGATTCCGAAACTGCGTTCTTCACAGAATATCATTTACGGCATACTGTTTCTGATTGCAGGCATTCTGCTGGAAGTCATTCCGATTGCGCTGAAAATCCTGATTCCGATTCTGTTCGGGGGCTGGATTCTGCTTGGTTCGATTTCGGGCATGTACAGGAATTTTGTATTCCGTCATGATGTTCCGAAATGGTGGATTGGCTTTGTGCTTTGTGTGGCGAGCGCACTGCTTTCGATTTTTGTCATGACAAGGCCGACTGCTGTAATGGAAGATACTGTCCGGATAATTGGCATCGGGTTTACTCTTCATGCAGTCATCCGGCTTGTCTCTTCGCTGCTGGGAATGGAAGGCTACAGGGCGGCTGACAAGAATTTTGTCGAAACCTCGATTCAGGAGTAAACTGCATTTATGGAATATCAAGTTAATTTTGGCTTTCATGCCTTTTCAGTTCCCTCGGCAGTAGTAGATAATCTGATTAAGGCGGCAAAAGAGAATCATCTAAAAGTTCTGCTGTATCTGCTGCGTTATCCGGACAGGCAGATCACACCCGGTCAGGCGGCGGCATTTCTGCGCATTTCAGAAGAACAGGCAAAGGAAGCCTTTTCGTTCTGGATGCAGTTCAATATTCTGGAAGACAAAACCGAGGAAAAACAGCTGGAACTATTCCCGGCTGAACCTGTTCTGCTTCCGGCCGCCGATATGCCTTTTCCCGTGCCTGCGCCGGAACAGTCTCCTGCTCCCGAACCTCCTAAACCAAAACAGAAAAAAGCAGATTCGACAGACCTGTTTCATTTCTTATCTCATGAAAGCATACGGGAAATGATTGCCGCATCGCCGGAACTGGAAAAACTGCTCCGCACGGCAGAGGAAAAATATTACCGCCGTCCGCTGAATACCGTCCAGATGGACTCCATTGTCTGGATGTACAGTTATCTGGAGCTTCCGGCAGAAGTAATTCAGATTCTGTTCCAGTATTGTCTGGATACGCGCGAAATGATCAACACAAAATATCTCAACAGCATTGCAGAATCCTGGTGGCAGAACGGCATTGTCACGCCGGAAGCCGCCCGCGAAAAAGTCAGCCGTCTGATGGAATTCTATACATTTCAGAATTATATTCTCCGGCTGTTTCAGCTGCCGCAGGCGGTTGTGCCTTCTGAAAGCCAGATTGAGATGATTAAAAAATGGCAGTATTGGAATTTCTCTGAAGAACTGCTCCGCTATGCCAGAAACTGTGCAGTAGACCGCACACACGATGTTAATTTCAAATATATCGACAAAGTCCTGCAAGGCTGGAAAGATAAAAATATCACCACGCTGGAAGAGGCCAAGGAAGAACGCCGCAGACATGAAGAAGAAGAGGCCAAAAAACGCAAGGGCAAAAAGAAAAAACATGCTGACGAATCCGACGAGGAAAAACAAAAGCGAAAAGAAAAAATCAATAAATATCTGGATCTGGTCAATTAAGAAAGGATGATACTATGAATCAGTCTGTTTTTCAGAAAGCCATGAATGAAATCCATTCCCGGCGGCTTCATGCATCTGCCGAAAATGAACGCCGTTTTCAGGAAATCAATACAGTTATCCCGGAACTTGCCGAGATTAATTTTCAAATGGCACAGACGGCATCCCGGATTCTGCACGGCGAAAAAATTGATAAAATTCGCCAGCAGAATCTTCAGGCACAGCGGTATGCCCGTCAGCTGCTGGTGACACACGGCTACCCGGAAGATTATCTGGATATGCATTACACCTGCCCTTACTGTCAGGATACAGGCTATTTCCAGGGGCGTTACTGCACCTGTCTGGAAAAAGAAATTGCCTCTCTCAGCGTAGAAACTCTGAACAGGAACACACAGTTGCAGCTGCGCAGTTTCGACCAGTTTTCGCTGGAATATTACCGCGGCCTGACCAAATCCAACACCAAGGGCGAAACTGTGGACTGCTATGCCAAAATGAAAAAAACTCTGGATTACTGCATACAATATGCCCGGAACTTTACGGCACATGCTCCCAGCCTTCTGCTTTACGGCGAAGTCGGCGTAGGCAAAACGCATCTTTCGCTTTCCATCGTCACAGAAGTGCTCCGGCAGGGCTACGAAGTCATTTACGATTCTGTCGGCAATCTGACATCCCAGATTGAACAGGAACACTTCAACAGAGAAAAATCTGATATCAATACGCTCAAACTGCTTCTTGATGCCGAACTGCTTGTCATGGACGATCTGGGCACAGAATTCCAGACTTCTTTTACAGATTCTGTCATTTACAATCTGATCAATACCCGGCTGAACAGAAATCTGCCGACGATTATCAGCACAAACCTGACTCCCGGAAAACTGGAAGAACAGTATGACGAACGCATTATGTCCCGGCTCTGTGCGGTTTATCAGGTGTGGGAACTGATGGGCGAAGATATCCGTATGCTGAAAATGAAAGAACGCCGCAGCAGTCAGTATCTGTAAAAATCTGGCTGATTTTTTTCAAAATCTTTGTGCAGAACGTCCCTTGCAAAACCCGGAAGAATCTGCTATAATAAAATCATAATCGTGCAGCGAAAGCGTAACTCCAGATTATGCGCTTTCTGCACGATTTTTTTATTTTTCTGAAAGAGGTGTTTTTTTTGCAAACCCAAACTCCCAACAAAATGGCCGTGATGCCCGTGCCGAAATTACTGCTGCACATGGGCACGCCTATGATTCTTTCCATGATTTTGCAGGCAGTCTACAACATTGTTGACAGCGCATTTGTCGCGAATATGAAAAATACCGGCTCTGATGCCGCCAATGCGCTGACACTGGTCTTTCCGGCACAGATGCTGATGGTTGCATTCGGCATCGGGACAGGAGTCGGCATGAATGCGCTTGTCTCGAAATGCCTGGGACAGAAAAATCCCGAAAAAGCCGGAAAAGCTGCCGGCAATGCCTTTTTTCTGGCAGGCGTGATGTTCATCCTGTTCGTATTATTCGGACTGTTCGGAGCAAAGCCCTATGTGCAGTCGCAGGCATCGGCCGAAACAACTGCCGTTACGCTGGAGATGGCTGTTTCTTATCTGAGAATCTGCTGTACCTGTTCATTCGGAATTGTTATTTTCTCAATTGCCGAAAAATTATTGCAGGCGACCGGAAACTCGCTGTACTCGACTATTGCACAGATTGCCGGAGCTGTCATCAATATTATTCTGGATCCGATTATGATTTACGGCTGGCTCGGCTGTCCGGAACTGGGCGTAAAAGGCGCAGCTCTGGCGACAGTCATCGGACAGATTGTCTCTGCCGGACTGGGTTTATTCTTTCATTTCCGGAAAAATCAGGAAATCCCGAATGCTGCTGCTTATCTGAAACCGGATATGCAGATAATCCGGGAAATTTATCAGATCGGCCTTCCGGCGATTATTGCACAGGCACTGATGTCGTTCATGACATACGGTCTGAATCTGATTCTTGTCAGAATCAGCGTTCCGATGCAGACAGCCTACGGCATGTATTACAAAATCCAGCAGTTTGTATTATTCGCAGCGTTCGGACTCCGGGATGCACTGACTCCTGTGATTGCATTCAATCACGGTTCCGGGAACAAAGAGCGAATCCAGGAGGGCATTCAATGCGGACTGCTGTACACAGCGATTCTGATGCTGACCGGAACTGCCGCCGCAGAACTCTCCGCCGGAGCATTTGCGCATCTGTTCGGCATGGCAGGCGATACGGCTGAATTATTCATCAGTGCCATGCGTCTGATTTCTCTCAGCTTTGTCTTTGCAGGAGCGAATATTGCCTTTCAGGGAATTTATCAGGCACTGGATGGCGGTATAGAATCGCTGGTGATTTCCCTGTTGCGGCAGCTGGTGCTGATTTTTCCGCCTGTACTTGTATTCGCGCACATGGCAGAGCAGAATCCCGGCAGAACCTGGCTTGTCTGGAGCGCGTTCCTGATTGCAGAGCTTGGCACGGCGATTGTCGGGGCAGTTCTGCTGAAACGCATTTACAAAAAGAAAGTTTCCGCTTTGTCTCACAAGCTTCTGCCGGCATAAGCAGACCCCCTCACAGAGTAAAAATCTGTGAGGGGGATTTTTTATCAGTTTTCAAACGATTTGCCGAAAAGCCGTTCTATAAAAATCAGCACAATTGCGCAGATACTCATGAAAGATATCAGCAGCAGCGGAAACAAGCCCTGAATTCTTCCTGACCACAGCATGGCAATAGTACAGAATACGACGGAAATCGTATTGGAAATAACTGTATTAAACAGCAGCGACAACCCGCCTTTGACAATCAGCACTGCGAAATCTGTCAGATCATTTTGCCGCAGATCGTGCCAGTTCCGGAAAATCAGAAAACCAATATTGACAAAAAGCAGAACAGAAATAATATTATCAATCGGCATACCCTGTTCCTGTTCTGCCAGGAAAATACAGCCCAGCAGAGTGGAAAATGCTGCCGGAATAATCGGCAGAATGCCCTTGATGACGGGAATCATCTCCCAGATATTAAAGCACAGCAGTACGCACAGTCCGCCGATGACAGACTGCCCCATGCCGGCATAGATCATTTTATTCAGTACTTCCCAAAACGAACCTTTCTGATTGGCGGCAGAAAATCCCTGCTGGGCATCCTGAATAACTTCTGCAATGTATTTGAACCAGTCGATTTCCTGAAAGGCAATCAGCATATTATACGGATCCGATCCCGCCAGCAATGCCCGGAACGGCAGGCAGAACAGCGGCACCAGAATGACTACCAGCACAATTTGTGCAATATTGGCTCTCCAGACCATAAACATCCCCTCTTTGTTAATTTTTCATCTTCCGTCAGGTATTAAAAAAGCAATTTTTCTTGCTTTGTCTTTCTTAATATTTTGCATAAAAATTCAGAACATCCGGCGCATTTCGTACCATTCAAAGCCGCCGTGCACAGAAGCCGATCTGCCCTGATTCACAAAGCCGGACTGTGCATAGAAGCTGATCAGCGATTCTTTGCAGGTCAGCGTGATGCCTTTTCTGTGCTGAGATTCTGCCAGTGCCGTCAGAGCCTGCAATAATTTTGTCCCGTATCCCTTATGCCGGTATTCCGGCGATACTGCAAGGCTGAGAATCATCTGATATGCCCCGGATTCGTCATGCATGGCGGCATTATCGAACATCTCATCCAGCAGCACAGGCGAGGCGTACACCAGACCGTTGATAAATCCGACAATTTGATTTTCTTTCACAAGAACGAGAAAATGCTCCGGAAATACGGCAATTCTGCTTTTGATTTTTTCGGCACTGGCCGCTTCTTCGGGCGGAAAGCATATGCTTTCGACAGCGGCAAGCTGTTCAAGGTCTTCAGGTCTGGCAGTACGGATTATTTCGCTCATGATGAAAAACTCCTTTCCGGGTTAAGAAAAAAACATGTGTTCGATAAAAATTTTCAATCCCAAACAGATCAGAATCAAACCGCCGGTCAGCTGTGCGCGGCTTCCCAGCTTTGTGCCGAACTGTTTCCCGAACCGTACGCCAATCAGCGACAGAATACAGGTAATTACAGCGATTTCGGCCGCGGCATAAAAAATATGAATATTCGCAAGTGCGGCGAAACTCACACCTACAGCCAGCGCATCGATGCTGGTAGCAATTCCCTGCAAAAACAGCAGTTTTGCTGTCAGCACATAAGATTCCGTTTCGCCCTGACGGGATTCCTTTACGGCATCGAAAATCATCTTGCCGCCGATATATCCCAGCAGAATCAGGGCAATATAATGATCCACAGCTGTGATATACTGTTCAAAAGCCTTGCCCAGGAAAAAACCGGTCAGCGGCATCAGCCCCTGAAACAGTCCGAAGCACAGCCCGATCCGGAGAGCATTTTTCTTTTCCGGATTGGCACAGCACAGGCCGTTTGTGACCGATACCGCGAAGGCATCCATCGACAGGCCGACGGCAGTCAGAAAAATTTCGATCAGATTCATAGAAACAGGCATCCTCTCTGATTTGGATTTTTTAATCATCAGGGGCTTTTTTTGCCAGTTTTCCGGAATATTCTGCACGGAAGGCTTCAAACTGATTCTGTTCGATTGCTTCCCGTATTTTTTCGGCCAATGTATTATAGAAATACAGATTATGAATAACCGTCAGTCTTCCGGCGAGCATTTCTCCGGCTTTGAACAGATGGCGCACATAGGCTCTGGAAAAATTCCGGCAGGCCGGGCAGGAACAGGCTTCATCCATAGGCCGGGGGTCTGTCTGATACGTCTGATTTTTCATATGGCGCATACCGGCCCATGTAAAGATAGTTCCGTGCCGGGCGTTCCGGGTAGGCATCACGCAGTCGAACATATCAATACCCCGCGCGACGGCTTCGATAATATTCGACGGCGTTCCGACTCCCATCAGATAGCGCGGCTTATCGGCAGGCATATGCGGCACGACCGTATCCAGAATTCTGTACATATCCTCAGTAGGTTCGCCGACGGCGAGACCTCCGACGGCGTAGCCGTCCAGATCGAGTTCTGCAATGGCCTGCATGTGTTCGATTCTTAATTTTTCAAACGTACAGCCCTGATTGATGCCGAATAATAACTGTTTCTGATTGATAGTATCTTCCAGAGCATTCAGTCTCTGCATTTCGGCTTTACTCCGGATCAGCCAGCGGGTAGTGCGTTCGCACGATCTGGCGGAATAGTCATACGGCGCAGGATTCTCGACACATTCATCAAAGGCCATCGCGATGGTAGAACCTAAATTGGACTGAATCTGCATACTGACTTCCGGCGAAATAAATAATCTTGACCCGTCCAGATGTGACTGGAAATAAACCCCTTCTTCTTTGATTTTACGCAGCTTTGCCAGAGAAAATACCTGAAATCCGCCGCTGTCGGTCA